>JAGAJA010000058.1 GCA_017829075.1 Oscillospiraceae bacterium
TTATGGGCATTTACCCTGTGTTATGGGGATAATTTGATGGGTTTTATGCTGCATTTTCGATTGCTCAACTAAAACGTTAACTTTGACTTGCGCTCTGTGTCACGGCGGCTCTGCTAGGCTATTTATTCAGCGTTTCCTTATATTTACTCATCTGTTCCATGGCACGATGATATAAAAATACTTTCAGTTCTTCGCCGTACTCAGACAGATTATCTATTCCAGTATCATCAGTAAAACGAATGCTGCTGATATCCGAAAAAGAAAGGTCTGTGTCGAAATCAGAGATAAAGGAGTCAAATTCGTCCTGGGTCTTTATGGCACGGAGCTGTCCTGCATAGTTGAGCATAATATCTTCGGCACGTGATATCTCATCATCGTCGTACAGAATGAGAGAGCTGCCGTCAAAGTTGTTGGCTATCGTGCCTTTGGAAAGGTTCACGGAGAATTCCGGCATGAAGTCGTATACTTCATCTTTCACGTTTGTGTTGATATCGGATTCTATTCCGTTAAACAGCTCGGAAATGCTTGTGCGATAGTAATTCCAGTGGTTCCTCAGATTGTTATTCTGTACGATTGCCAGAAGTCCGCTTATCAATGCTATAAAAGCAGTGAAAATAAACAGAATTATGCCAAGTGAATAGAACACGACATGAAGAACAACTTCACGGACTTTATGGCTCTTTGCCGCCTGCGCGACCATCATTATTATTTTCGGATTTACTGCCATTGTAACCTCCAAAATAAAAACAGCCGGGATTTATCTCGGCTGTAGGTATATTAATTGAGTTATTATTCGTTATCAGGCTTAATGTCTGGCATCATCTCCTTTGCAATTTCTATAAGTTTCACCTGACGTTTGTTGCTATTACTAGATTTAAAAATCAGTCTTTCGAAGAAATTTTCATCAAAAGTAATGAGCTGCGTATAAAGGACTTTATCGGCTTCAAGATCATCTACATAGACTTTCATAGTTTGTCTCAAACAATCGTTTTTGTCAATAAACTGACTGAATTGAGAAAACCTTATCTGAAGGCTTAAAAAATGATCTTTATTCTCAAGACGCCCATAATTCACATCATTGCTAGATGCAAATAAAACATTAGGATGTGTGTTAAGCACATTATATAATGCTGAATTGACTTTGAACTTTTGTCCTAACAGATTTTGTTGATGAAGTCCTTTGTAAGCAAAAAGATATGGTAAATTTGAGGTCGTAAGCCACGGGAAGCAATACATTTTATTATTCAAGAATTGTTTAAGTGCATTCTTCCAAAACACATCGGTGCCACGAATGCCTAATGTAGTGGAAATGACATAAACTACCCTGTCAAATTGATCACGAAGAAGATTGTACAAATCAACCACATCATTATCTATTGCGTTCAGACGTTCATCATCATTGGGGTGCCTTCTGTGGTCTGCGTACGGACAAAATTGATATTTTCTATAATTGAAATCAGGAAACCCCTTTATTGTTTTTCCCGTATGCTTTCCATAAGGTTCACATTTTGTTTCATGAGCCAATCCTATAATCTGAATGGAATTGAGGCATGATGGACATATTGCATACTCCCTAAACTTGCCTTGTTGATTTTTCTGCTGAAAGGGCTGTTTGTTACCGGTTTCGCATTCAAAATTTTGCCTGTTAATGTCAAAGTCGGGAGTGCTATATGAGTTGGTTACCTTAAATTTTTTCATATTTCTATTCCTTTTTATGATAATCGTGATAACAAAGACTTTTGTCAATAGAATATTGGGTTCTGTATTGGCTATCAATCAAATCAAGCCAACTATCAGGCAGTTTAGGAAGATCCCCTTTGCGAATTGCAAACATTACACATTCTAACACTGTGGACAATCCCATTGAAAACTCATGGTGATTATCTTTAAGGAAAAAAACAGTATGTTCGTAGCAATTATTGCAAGTGATGTGCTCCTCGTTTATAACAGAAGCACGATTATTAAATATGAGTTCATCGTTCATTTGTTTGTCCTTTCTATATTATACCATTGAATTCTGTTAAAGTCAATCATTCGTCATCGACCTCCACCTCTGCCGAACATTTCAAGACGTTCCTCGCTCAGCTCAAAGCGGACGATAACAGCCTGATTGCCCACTTTCATCAGTGCCGTACCGCGCTGACCGGAAGAAATGTACTCGCTCTGTGCGTCATTCAGGTCGAACAGTTCGGTTGTTTCCTTTAGCGACTTACCGTCCATTGAAAACAGCAGCTTGAATGTAGGCAAGTCAAGGACGGACTGCCCATAGAACTTAACTTCCGGGTCAAGGAAGTCGTTGGTGGACTGGGTACCCACGATAATGCTTCCTTCATACTTACGGGCGCGTTTCTCAGCATTTTTGAGGAACTCCAGCGACTGCGGGCAACGCGGATCGATCATCGTCCAGCACTCGTCAGCCACCAGCATAATGCGTTCCTTGCGGTCATGGGTAATCTGCTCCCAGCACCATGACAGCACATTGAAATACTGCGCCGCAAGAACTGTGCCGGACATCTGGATAAGTGACTTTGTATCGAGCACGATAAATCCGCTGGTGGGATTAATGGTCGTATAGCCGTTCCAAAGCCGATGATCCGCGCCGTTGGCTGCTCCCTCGAGATATGTTTTCAAATCTTCGTAATATACGGTATTGTTGTCTTTGAGTTTTGCTCTTTCGGCAATAAGATTATAAAGGTCTGTTAGTGTCGGGAACTGATTGGCTGAATAACCGGACACGTCTGTATCCCAGCTTATACCAAACTTGTGGTACAGCTCTACAAGCGCCTGATCAAGCAGTGCTCTCAGCCGGTCGTCCATTGAGGGAATGTAAAGCCGGAAGAACGTTTGGAGTGTTTTAAGGTGTATAGCGAGGTCGCCGATGCTATCGTTCTCCTGCGGCTCAGCGTTTTCATCGTCTGTATCCGGAGGTACCGGACGTATCTGAAGCGGATTGATAAGTCCACCTTTGCCGCCGGCAACGTCGATCCAATTGCCTTCGAACAGCGGATTATAGCACATATCCTTGTACTCGCTTTCCGGGTCAATGACGATTATCTTTGTGCCGCGGGCGTACTCAGAAGCGATGATGTGTTTTATCGCCGTTGATTTACCGGAACCTGATCCTCCCACGATTGTGATGTTGCTATTTGTCCTTGAAGAACCACGTTTCCAAAGGTCCAGCAAAATCAGACCGCCGCTGCTGTTCTTCCCAAGGTAAAATCCCTTACCGTCATTGAATCCGCCGGATGAAAAAGGAAAACCTCCTACGAACGTACTCACCGGGAAGTACCTTGAGGAGGTTTCCTGTATGCGCTTTATCTGCGGATATGTGGGGGAAATCTGCTGATAGCCCTCGCGCTGAAGATTGGACAGAACGCGTATTTTACAGCCGAGTATACTTGCAACGTTCTTGACCCGGTCGCACCTGGAGTTATAATCCTCTTTGTCACGGGAAAGCACCATTATAGTAGTATTCCACTTTCCCATGACTTCGCCGTTTTGATCCATCTTAGCCATTATCTTTTCCTGGTCATCAGCAGCTTTCTGGCAGCGCTGACGTTCGCGAGGATCCTTTGTACTGGCAGCCTGTCCACGATACATACGGATTTTCTTAGAGATTTCGTTTACAGCTTCACCATTATCAATGGGTTCGCTGTTTATGGAAACGATCGTGCCGGGGATATTGGTCAGCTTGGAAAGCCAGCCATAGTCGCACTCTGAGGGATAGTCCGTGATTGCGAAGATACAGCAGTAGTTTTCGCCGAGCCGGAGCCGGTTCATTTCGAAATCAATTCCGATCGGCGTAATGCTTGCCTGTAACGCAGTATTGACTGATACCTGTACTTCTGATTTTTTGTTGTTCATTCCATGACCTTTCTCAGCAGTATTTTTCCATGATAAAATCTATGGCTTCAACAATATCTTCCTTTGCTGCGCCAAAATCCAGAGCTGTCTGGAGCATTTCATCAAGTTTGGAAGCTATATTTTCCTTAACCGTTTTTTGCTGTTCAATCACTATGCTGCCTTTTGTCGAAAGGTGAATATATCCCTCTCTTTCAAGGGACTGATATGCGGTTTTGATGGGAGAATAGGATACCGCATATTTTTCCGCAAGCGACTTATATGACGGCAGTTTATCCCCAGGCTTATAATCACCAAAACATATTTTATTCCGGTAAAATTCATAAATCTGAGGAGCAAGATCCTTGCCAGGTTTTATGTGTAATTCGCTGTTCATGGTTTATACTCCTTATCCAGCAGAGAGGACAGAAATAACGTCCTCAATATTTGCATTTTAGACGTGGACATACGCAGGATTGTTTACCAGGTTGCAGAGCTGAACTATCCCTTTCCTGTCGAGCAGTTCTGCCTTTATCCCACAGTCGGAATACTTTTTTGCTATGTCCTGTGCTGCCTGGGTCAGAGTACGCTCATCAGAACGCTGAATGGTATCCCATATAGCGATATAATGCTGTCGCTCCAGGGATTCGCCGGTCGCAACCATTTCAGCCAGTGACTCCATGTCGAACTTAAGCAGCTTTTTCCTGCCGCCAGTCGCGGCGTTATACAGCTCCTCATATTCGTTCAGAGGTGCGGAAATATCAACCGGACGGCTTACCGCGTCACTTTTGTAGGGACGTTTGATTGCCGAAAGGGAAGCAGAGAGTTCACGGCATAAGTGCTTCTGCTCCTGTCTGCTGTACAGCTCAAGGCAAAGCTCCTCAATCTTGATATAAGCGAATATGTAACCGTCAATCGTGTAAAGGCAATGCTCACCGAGGTCTTTGGCATTCACGAATTCCTGGGCAGTTTTCTGGGCAAGACGTTCACGCTCGTCTTCCTCCTCTTCAGTGCGGCGAGTACGTTTTTGGTTCTCGCTGCGCTTGAACCAATAAAGAACCCCTGCACAAAGTACAAGGGTGATAATTGCTATTGCTATCTGCATTGTTTTTCCTTTCTGTAATTATTATTGTGTGATGGAGAATAAAAGCATAGAAAAAGAAAAGCACGGATTTGATGCCGTGCTTAATGTTGTATTGCCTTTCGCTCATTATTTCGACAAACTGTCAAGCCATGCTGTATGTATGCTATGAAGCCACTCAGGATATTCTTTTCCATAGAATGAAAAGGTTTGTCCATCCCAGTGTGCAACACGAATGAAAATATCTTCGTTATCGAAATAATCCGCCGAGTCGCACATTTGCATGAGCTTGCAGAATTGCCTGGATATTGTTTCGATTTCTGATATAATGTTCTTATCAGAAATAGCTTGTTGACGCCCTGTCTTTATAAATCGGATAGTTGCGCGCTGCAGACTTTCATTTGCGCTGATACCAATGAAAATAAGCCTGATGTAATACCCGCTATCTTTGGCCGACCGTATTCTTGATTGCGCACTGCCAAAACACATGTTCTCTTCGATTATGCTTTCACCCTTTTGGATCAGGACATCAAATGCATTAGTGTCGGTACTTTTGTCTATGAGCACGGCATTATCTTTGAACATTGTTCCGATAAAAGATGTTTTTCCTGCGCATGGCATTCCGCATACAACGGTGTAGCATTTTCTGATTTTCGTAAAAGCACCGCCATTGATTCGGCAATACTCTTCGGAATCATGGTCGAGTGAACGGAGAATGCCGTTTTTCCTGCGCGATATCTCATAAAGAATGGCAAGATGTTCAGAAAGGACCGGCGTCAATACCTGCCCGTTATGGCGGTTTATCCAATTTACGCCGTCTGTATCAACGTGTTCGTATAGCTTTGACAAAAGGTATACATTAGCATTTATACTTCCTGAACCATAGAATATTCCCGCACTTATCGAATGGTTGCCCGAAAATACAACAGTGAGATCTATTTCCGCATAATAATTTGCTTTGTGATTTTCATCGGCTATAAATCCTTTTTGATATATTTCGGGCAGAATTCGTGCCAGTCTGCTGTATTCCCATGGAAAAGCAGCGATACCATCTGCTTGGGCAAGTGAAATTATATTGCTTATGGGTTCCTTGGTGAATGTTTCCTTCGTCCCGTCGGCAAGGTAATAACTCGCAGGAAAAAAGGCTGCCACTCTATCTGCAAATTCCTTGCGGAACATAAGCGATTTTGTGTAAGCAGCATAATCCGCACGAATAATAAACATTGCATAGTTATATGCGCGTATCTTTTCCAAAGGACTCTGGGCACAGTCAACAACAAGCTGTATGTTCTGCATTGCGCTTTCGTAATGCAGATTGTCATCAATTCTTTTATGGAATGAAAAAATACGGTCAAGCAATTTCATGAAAAATGATCCTCCGTAATGCACTTCAAGGTCGGGATAAGAATTGCTCTCATTTCACTGCTGCAAAGATCAACATTTACACCAATGTGCCTTAAGCGCGCATAAGCACCTACGTAATCGCCACTGCAAAGTTCGCGATATAACTTCATGATTTGAAGGATGATTTGTTCGTTAAGCTGTCCGTCGTATTTTGTGCGACGAGTTTTTTTCAGTCTAAGTGTGGCAGTCACCAGCATTTTGTGGCATTGATGGTTGTCAGTGCAATGAATGGGCATGGCGCGAAACAGGCGAGTGTTGTTCTTCATATTATACACCATTTCCTTTCCATTGTCAAAACATAGCTCTCCACTGTGACTTTACGTCCAGCTTAAGGGATATTGGGGCAAGCTCCTGCCAGGCAAAACGATACGGAACCTTGATTGTAATGCTACCAGATACCGCATATTTCTTTGCGGTATCCGTGTCAGCAGTGGCAACACTTGGCGAGTCCACATCAAAACTTATGGACAAAATTTCGCACTGCATGATTTCGCCGGCGCTCATAGCTTTATTCAGATATGTTCGAATGTACTGCTCGTTGGCTTTGTGCCTTTCCTCCCAGCGTGTTCCGTTGAAAGCATAGCTTGAAGCATGGCTCTCACGAATCGGCTGGTACATCTCAGAGTAATTCTCAACACACATCGAGATAATCGCATCCTCAAATTTGTTCCGGACGGCTGCTGCCTGAATGTTTATTCTGATTATCTCAAAAATAGCAACACCCATGAGCAGTATTACGATCATCAGAACGCTGAGAATTACATAAGAAAATCCCTTGTTGCTGAGTATTCTTTTTTTCAGTATTTTTATCATTTCCAGAACACCTCGCTGGTACCCTCGGCGGTAGCTGAGATAGTTATCGGTGTCGTACTGAAAACGAAAAAGCTGAAATCATAGGTAGTAGATACTGTCACCGTGAACGTGTTTCCAATCTGAATGTTGCCTGTTTTTGACCATGTAATGGTAGGATTGAGGTCGGGATGGAATTCGTTAAGGCGGTCAAGCCGTGTAGTTGTTTCTGTGCCGACACGACCGGCTATTTCAGCTTCGCGGCAAAGCTCGTTTGCATAGTTGTTGATCGTCATTTTCGTGATGAATACAGGTGCGATCTTAATGACTGCCACAAGCAATATCATCACAACCAGGACTGCAACAGAGATGTCGAAATATCCCTCGCCACGAGTAGATCTGAGCCGTTTAAGAAGTTTTTTCATTCCTGCCTCCTTATCCGAACAGAATTCCCATGTTGCTGATAAGCTCCCAGCCAAGTACTACAACATAGAGCAGCATCATGCACATCATCAGGAAGAACGACAGCCGGTGAACTTTTGGCGGTATCTTCAGCGCAATGCTGCGTAGGTGCTGGCGCTGTAATTCCTCAAACCGAACGCTGAGTGTTTCCCAGTAAACCGAGGTATCGTCGCCGCGTATCATCTGAATGAATCCGCGGCACACTTCTGACAGATTGGTGCTGCCGATACGCCCCTCAAATCTGGTGATTGCGGCTTCGTAGTTGCCGGTACGCATATCCGCTATGGTTATCTCGATTTCCTCGTTGAGATACGGTGAGAAATTGTCCTTATGCCGTTCCAGGATTGAGATTACATCGTGCGTCATCTGTATCTCCTGGGATATAGCGTATACAAGCCGGGGCAAATCAAATTCGATTTGTTTGCGCTTTTCTTTTATGCAGGAATCGACTTTCTGCTTTTCCTGAAAGTATATAAGAATTCCCAGGGCGATAATCAGCAGCCCGAATATGGGCAGGAAGAAAAAGAACGGAATGGACAGCAGCATTATGACGGCGGATTTCACCAGCGCCCTTGCTGTGAACAGCTCAGGTGACATAGCGATGTTTGCTATTTTCAGGCTGTCGGTAAGCTCCTTTTTCTTGAATTCGTTCAGGTGAATGAACCGTGATACAAACAGCGCAATATCGTTGTATGTATTTTTAAAGCCGGCTGCAGAGGGACGATTTCTCGAAGCGATAGACTTGATTGCATTAGTTGTACGCTTTGCCGGCACCTTTAACAGAATAAGAGCAAAGCAGTACAGTCCGCCTGCAAACACAAGGCTTATCACAGCGATTGCTGCGTAGAGTGCAATATTGTATATACTCATGTCACATCACCTCTTGTACTGAATGGGCTGAGTGTACTTGTATGCCAGGATCACCGTCACGATCACGACTATTGCGACAATGGAATTTACCACCTGTCCGACAAAGGTGTCGGTAAGCACCTTGAACCAGTCTGAGTTGAGAAAATACAGAATCGGGTAATTTGCCAGCAGGATAAACACCATCATAACGTGTTCGCGGCGTGGACTCATCAGCATATTCCGAAGTTCTGCATTGATAATGCGCACGTTCGAAAGCTTTGTAGTGATGGGCTGGAGAGTCTTCTTCAGCGTAACGTTATCCTGGCACTCAATAAGGCTGTCGCACCACTCATGGAATATCTCATTATTGATTTCTCCCTTGAGCTGCTCGATAGCCAGCTTCACATTGGAATTGATGAGTTTCGTCTGGGTGAGGAACTTCCGGAAAGCCTGCTGAACCGGCGGATTGATGTAGTCAATGGACTGCTCCACAGCGTAGATGATATCATCATTGGACACATAGTTGGTCGTGATGATTGAAAGCGCCGTTTCCAGTTCTTCGGAGATACGCCGGTTGTAGTTGGAAAGCAGTACATTGACGTAAGCATACGGAAGTATCACGCATATACCCGAAAAAATGGGTATAAGAAGCAGATTCTGGAGCAGAGCCGCCAGCAGAAATCCAGCGCAGATACCGATAAGAGAAACAGAAATCAGCAGAGAAAACTTGTTCTCAGAATGTGTGGCTATAAGTGCATTCTTAATATTCATGATGGCAGTCTGAAGCCGGTTCTGCTTTACCTTGCCCTGGGCTTTTGCTACACGATACTTTAAGCTGCGCTGGCGTGACATCAGCGACATAATGTCCTGTGTTATTATTTCGGGAGTTATGCCGAGCAGGATAACAATGCCGGCGGACATAAGCAGAGCGCCGAAAAGATAAATTACTCTATCCATTAACGCACCTCCTCCGAATATTTCCTAAGCGTATCCTCGGGAACGCCATTTTCGAGCATTCTGTCGTGCAGCTCCTTTGATATGGGATTTACTCTTACAAACTCGCCGTCGATTACGATCTTGCCATCTATTTTCTTTTCGGATTTTACATTGTATTTCCAGAGTGTACGCGTAATGGCTTTGCTCTCTTCCACATTTACACCGATGCATTCCGCTACTTCCATGATATGACGCCTGCCGTCATCAAGCTTCTTGAGGAATACTGCAATCGGAAATGCTTCCGTAACAAATGACAGAAGAGTATTCATCGGAGTATCACCATAAAGCTGCATACAGAGCGTTGCAAGACGTGGATATACGCCTTTTACGCCAGAAGCGTGAGTTGTCGTGAGTACCGTGTGTCCGGTTCGTGCTGCTTCCTGCGCTTCCCATGCTTCCTCGTTCTTCATTTCGGCAACGCATATACTATCCGGATCCATTGTCAGGCACTTGGTGAGCAGGTCGCGCATGGTTACACAGCGGCTCGGATCGTCACTTTCGTAAGTAACAAAATGAACGACATTGTTGATTGCTTTTCCTTTATCATCATATTTCTTGAGCATAAACTCACGCACGGATTTTTCGATGGTGATAAGACGTCTGTCGTCCGGAAAGTTGCTCATAATATCAGCCATGAACGTTGTTTTTCCAGAACCTGTTGCGCCGGCATACACCTGAGAAATGCCATGTATGAACGATATAACAAGGAAGTCGTATATTTCCTCTGTACACATTTCGCTCTCAATGAACTGCTTCTTGGTTATCTTGCAGGGGTTGACGATACGGATAGACACGGCAACACCGATATCTTCGCCTACAACCAGCGAATGCACGGCAGAAATACGGATATTTTTGTCAAGAAATCCGGTGACAAGCGGTCGGGAAGCATCGAATACCAGCTTGTTATTATGAAGCATACGGCGCACTACATCGAGGGCGTGCTGCGGTGATGTGAAATGCTCTTCCAACTTATATGGATTACCCTTTGAGGGAATAATCTGTATGTCGTCCCAGGCATTGATGTTGATTTCCTCAATGTCCTTCCGAGCGAGAAGCGGCGTCAGGAATGAATATTCCGCCATTTCGCGGTAGAGCTGGTCAGCAGCGTCCGCAAGCGTAACACCAGCAATGTAGTAGTTATTATCTTTCATATACTGCTTGATAAGCTGCTTCATGGTATCGCGCTTGTCCGACGAGTACAGTTCAAGTCCGTATGTTTTGGACATATATTCCTGTGTTGCATGGAGGAGCTGATCGAACTTCAGCATTACTCGGGATACTTCCTTGACATTTCCGGAATCGGCGATTACCACTTCGCCCTTTTTGTGCTTCGCCCTGGCTTCGGGCTTTGCAGAATCTGATTCGGCGCTTTTCTCTAGAGAAACGTGCTCGGTGTCTTCCTGGGGTTCGTCCTTTTTGAAAAGATTTTTGAAAGAAAATCCCATTATCATTCCTCCTTCATTATTATTTCCGCAAGCGATTTTATGGTCGTGTTATATGTGCGGTCATCAACGCCTTTGGTCAGCAGCGTACCCTGATTGAGATATTCCGCTGCTTTCGGGCAGTAAGGAATTGTGCCGGAAATACGTCCCATTGCGTTTTTCATGGCAGCTTCGTCCTGCTTGAAAACGCTGCTGAGTGACATCATTCGAACGAACTTACGGTATGTATACTGCTCTGACTGTAATATCGGCTCCTGCGACCCGTCGAAAACCAGGCCGTTAGTGTCGCAGGTGAGCAGTTCAATAACCACATCAGCGGTAATTACAGCCTTTGCCGTCAGTTTGCTCTGTGAAATATCAGACGTGCAGTCAACGATGATGTCCGTGTCAGACTGCTGTCTGAGCTGCATATACAGATCATCAATGCGTTCCTGTGATACAACTGCATAAGTATTGGCATTCTCGCGTATGTTGTAGGACAGTATTCCAACATGGTCTGTTGCCATGTAGATATTCTTGAGAATCATATCACGATCGAAATCGACAGAGGAAAGAGCCTTGCCCAGAGAACCGGCGAACTTGCTCTCAAGAGGAGCCGCAATAGGAAGAAGCGGTTTGGTAGTATCAGCGCCGACAAGAATAATGTTGGTTCCCTTAGTAGCCATATACCTGGCAAGGGAAAGCGCCGTGGTTGTCTTGTAGCTTCCGGAGTTTCCGTATACGGCAATAATCTTATGCGCCATGAGCTGCTTCCTCACTTCCTGCAGGAGCGTTATTCTGATTTTTATTTTCGGGAATATTCATCGCCGGCTGAGCTTCCTCGGTATCAGATTCAGATGTAGCTTCTGCTGTTTCATCAGCGCCGCCAGTAAGGAGGTCAAGCTGTGCTTTAAGGCACTTCTGCTTGTATTCTTCATCGCCGCGGCATACGAATATTGCATGAAGAGAAGTGTTTTCGCATTCTGCTAATTTCAGCGCCTGTGCTCTGTCCTGCAGAATGATAGTCACAGTCGCATAGAGGGACTGATCCTCCTCGTCTTCCGCATTCGCATTAACTTCGCCGTCATTATAAGTGTTATCGGAACCTTTGTCCGAAGTGGTCGCAAGGACCTCTACATACTGGAGTTCCTCAAAAATCTGCGCCTTATCGTCCTCGTCAACGGAAACGATCTGGATAATGTCGCCCTGCTGGAGCTTGCCAGAAAGTCCGTTTGCAAGAGATTTGACTGTAACGGACATAGCGGTTTCGTTTGGCTTCAGCTGACGGAGCAGGCTGTCCGAAGTGTCTATTGTATCTGAGAGCTTCTTATCGTTGAAGCTGTCGCCGGCGAACATAGCAGTAATGGAATACTTGCCGATTATCTTTTTCGGGTCATTCTGCATATCTGCCGGCAGGTTCATAGAGCCTACTTCAACAGCTTCGAGCATAGAGCCGGTGATCTGAACTCCCTGCGGAATGTCCTGCTTCAACCTGATTATAGTTGTTTTGCTTGCGAGAATAGTATTGAACAGCGGAGATATGCCGAAGCAAAGTCCGATTGCTGCTACGATCAGAACAATTCCGATAAGCGTGCGGTTTTTTAACATGAAATTAAAACCTCCCTAAAAATAATTGCTGCCATTCCTGCTCCAGATAAAAAGGGAGCTAGCGGCAGCAATTTGTTATTCGTGATTTTTCCCACTACAACAGCTACTGTGAGTGCAACGGCAAGTGAACAGTATCCGGTAAACGCTCCGAGAACCCAGCCGAAAGCCGCACATAGCTTTACATCTCCCATGCCAAAGCCATTGGTGAGAAAGTTGACTGCCATTAGCGGCAGAAAAAGTCCAAACAAGCCTACCATTCGTTCCACTGTTGGTGTGGTGCTTATGAACGGGCTTGCAAGAATGAGTACTACCGGGGCGAAGTTCGATATTTCGTGGCGGCGTATATCCTGATAGGATATTCCGAAAAGATAAATTGCCACCAGCGAAAAAACAGTCACTTGATATCCCACGTCGCAGTGTAGATGTACTTGTATTGCTTCTGGGACTTGTGGAAATGTATTATATCAGATATCTGACCAACAACAGATATCCGAGTATACGGATCCTTGCGTACAGCCATCATGGTGCCAGCCGCGCCAATCATCAGCGCAACTATCAGTGCAAGGAGCTGCCCGGTAAAAATAAGCAGCAGCGCTCCAATTATTCCTGAACCGAGTATTCCGACAAAGAACTGTCGCAGCTCTCTGCCGCCGAAACCTGGAAAGTATTCCTGGTCAATGGAAAGACCATACGGAATATATAGCTTGTCATCGTCCATGTGTGCCTCCTTAGTAACCGTTTCCGAGATACGATATCAGAATTTCTTTTATCGGGAATATCAGCTGCGCAATTATCAGCATTACCACTGAATTTTTGATACGCCTTTTGTATCGAGCAGCTTCATCCTCCTCGTGCATGAGTTTTGTAGCACAAAAGATGATTCTCATAATCAATCCGGCTGAAATGATCCCCTGCATACACAGGCTTAGTGTGTTAAGAGTATCCATTTGTTCACCTACTTAGTAAACACGCTTTTGGCAAGCGAAGCGACATGGACCGTCTGGAATACTGTGTTGCCAATGTGTCCGTCGCCGCCGGTGGGGACAAGGAATTCTCTGAGTATCTTGGGCATTGATATGGCAGCAATCATGCAGGCTATACCCCAGAATATGTTTACACTTGTAATCAGGGTTGCATTAAGCATTAGTGAAAGTCCTATTTTGCAAAGCATAATCTGAACGATCGTAGTCGCAAATGCTTTAACGAACTGATTGACATATGCACGGAATACGCCTTTGTCGTTATCAAGCAGTCCCACACAGGCAAGTGGTACTCCAATGCGCATGATCATCATTTCAACGCCCCGCCATAAACGACAGGAGCAATATCAGGTAGCATATAATGAATATCAGTCCGCATATTGCAGGAACTATTCCCAGACTGGTTATGGAATTGACCCATTCAACGGTCGGATTGCAGTTTGAATTTATTCGTTCAATGATGGTATTCGTGATATCGCGGAATATATCGACAAATAATCCGTAGAGCCATTGGAATATCAGCGCAGTTCCTACCGCCCGGACAAAATTAGTCAGCAGTAAAAACGGATCTGCGTCCGGATCACCGTCAGTCCAGAGGACATAGATGTCAAAGGCTTTCTTCAAGAATTTGAGGATTATAAGGCTTATTCCCACACCATATGATATGGGCATTATAAGTCCAAAAAACTCCACTCCTGTTATCGTCTGCATTGTAATTCCACTATTGAATACGACATCATACAGACCTACAAGCATTTCCGACGAGAAAAAAAGCGACACAATTCCTGATAGAATTGCTCCGATAAGAATGATGAGTATAAAAGTCATTTATGTGCCTTTCTCATCTGAAATAGGGGCGCAGTAATGCGCCCCTATCAACGATGAATGCCGATGTATTAAGCGGCATCGAACAGTTCATTAACTTCTGTATTGACCCTCGGCATGATTACTGTGTTGAACAGTACAACCAGCCCTGCGAGGAGCAGTCCGCCGATTACAACGGCGATGATGATCTTGACAGCAGTATCAACGTATCCCTCGCCGGTTGTGTCCAGCGCCCTTGCCTTGAGCATAAGCGCCTTTTCTCTTGCTGCTTCCTTTGCCAGGAATGCCTTGAAAATGAGCTTGTTTCTGATTGTCTTCATGTTAGAAATCCTCCTGTAAATTAAAATCTTTCGTTCACGTCGTCTTCTTCATAATCCTCAGCTGACGTGTTGGCTTCGGACTGTGTATCGTCATGCGCCGCATTGGTCTGAAGCTCGTTCAGACGTTCTTTGTAAGCGCCAATGACCGCCTCTGATATTGCTGTTCTAAGCTCTGCGGTAAGCGGAAAAGCAATATCGTAATACTTGGTGTTTCCCTTATCGTCAACACCTTTCTGCTGGGGCATATTCACAAACATACCCTTTGAGCCGTTCATAAGGCTGAGATTGCGAACGACAAAGGCTCCGTCAATGGTAATGCTTGCAGTCGCAAGTCGATTACCATTGCTCGATAAAATGCGTATGCTCCTGGGTTCGCATGAAATATTCATGATGTTTCCTCCGTAAGAAGTTTTGCTGAAAGGAATTACCAAAGCTAGGGTGGAAATCCCGATGTGTAATCTGTGGTCATGTTACCTCTCCTTACTGGTAATAGCTTACGAGTACCTTGATGAGAGCCGAAGCCACTACAGCAACTACTATGGAAACGACAGCAACAACAATGCGCTGTTTCCATTTTTTCTGATCCATTTCATCTGCTGCACCATGACGCACAGCAAAATAGATCACGCAAGCCGTACCAGCAATCGGAGCGACTACCAGTAGCACATTGGAGAGATCATCAAGCAGCGCCTTTGTACCAGTCACTGCTTTAGATGAAGCAAGGTCGCCGCCTTCTGCATTGGCTGTTATAGCCAGCATAGCAGATGTCGCCATTGCCATGATCATTGAGATAAACCTTTTGAGCTTTTTCATTTATTTCACCCCTTTCTGAAGTATGGTGGTTTGTTATGTAAACCAGGTTCGGAAAATCTTGACGAGGCAGCCTGCATGGGAGCAGCTGTCTGCAAGATTTCCTCCCAGGGTTTCCAAAGTATTTGTTCGGTGAACGCTGTACCACGTTCCGGACGAAGTTTTTCATCAAGATCTATGAGCATAGTATTGTGCGCCTTATCGCCCATGCCCAGCATGATGTTGAACATCCATTGTGAAATGTCTGGTGATTTCATGACTACCGGCTTATAAATTGATGTAACTATCTGATAAGGTCGCTGGATTAAGGCAACCTCGTCAGGGAAAAGCAGGCTGCGTTCAGAAAGCTGTATGTTGGTAGAGCTTGACGGTGCAGCATATTTCTGAGTCGTTCCGCCCAGAGAATAGGTCGATGTGGTGTATTTGCCCAGTCTGTCGGATATTTCCTTGTTCGTTGAGTTATCCTGCGAATGCAGGTAGATCCAGAAATGACAGTTGGACTGAATAATCTTTGCGACCTCTTGTCCGTATTTGTCTATAAGCTGATTGAAATCCTGAATGAACAGGTTCCAGCGTATTCCATAGCCGCCGCCTACGGTCATTTTTGACTGAATATCCGGAATAGCAGTAAAATTTCCAAATTCATCAAGTATGAAATTCACACGGTTGGGAAGCCGATTTCCTCGCGTTTTTGCATAGGTTACAAGCTGTTCATACTGCTGTGCCACAATAAGCGACACAATAGGATAATAGGTGGTTTTCTGGTCAGGAAGCAAATAAAAAAGAGCCTGCTTGGGTTTAGCCCCCATATCCTCAAGGGAAAACTCAGACTCCTTAGTTACGTTATACATATCGTTAGTTATGTACAGTCGCAGCGTGGTCAGCGCCGATGTAAAGAACGATCCGCCCATTTTGTCCGGAGCTATCTTGGCGATTGCCATAAGGCTTTTTGCCGGGTGACTGTCCGGGAGCTTGTTCATATATGCGTCAATCGGCATGACCTTATTTACGGTCTTGCACATATTAGCGATGAAGTTGTATACGTTCGTGAGGTTTTGGAATTCGGGGTGGTCCTTATTATCATAAACCACGCACATTACTGCGGCGGCAATGACGGCACACTCGCCGTTGGTCCAGATTGGTTCGGTATGGTCATTCTTCTCTACAAGAAATGTCACGAAATCCCACATAGATCTCTGTGCAGCGTCAAGATTACCTTTGTTCACATCATCGATGATTACCTGAAGCGGATTATAGTGACTAGATTTTTGTGGAGAATTGAAATCAACTACACGAACGGTATATCCCAGGCTTTCCAGGTAACAGTGCGTGTAATGATATAACTCGCCTTTTGGATCGTTTACAACAATACCTTCGCCGGCTAAAGCTATGGTGCATATTGATTGCAATACAAGACAGCGTGATTTACCGCTGCGCGTCGCGCCGATTGTCAGCGTATGTATATCATCGGTAATGCACGGCAAGCATTCGGTATCCCCGGACATTTCCCTTGCAAGAACAATTCCGCCACTTTTGCACAGTGTCTTGTCCAATTTCGGAGGGGTATATCCTTCGCCATTTTCAATAGCCTCATATCGTTCCTTGCCTAAAGCCACAAGTTTTGAAACGATGGGATTTATAGGGGATATCTTGATATAATCAAATACCTCCTTTTTTTCTTTTTCGGACATGAACCATGTAGTGCCGTGCTGTCCCTGACCATACGGGACAGGGATGGAAAGGTTATCTGTCACGGCGTATGTGTCTGCCTGGTATGTACGTTTTGCACAGACAAAATACACAATGCATATCAACACCACAAGTGCCTCAAGCAGGAGGAACAACTGTCCGAGTTTATCCTGCGTGAAGATATTCCCGATGAGCGCACCCGGATCCGTAAGTTGTGTGGTCAGCCTGCCGTACACTATCATATCATTCAGAGCGTTAGAAAACAGAATCGATATGATGGTACCGGACACGAAAAGAAAAATGCATACAGGAATTCGGTACTTTATGCTGTTGTTTTTCAATACGTCACACTCCTTACAGCCTTATTCCCTTGAATGTATATATTGATAACGCATCAACATTCCACTCATAAAGAACATCGCCGCCGTACATTAAACTGTAACCGGCGGCGGGATAGTATTCGGTCTGGCAGGTGCTCAGGCACAATGCCAGGATCAGTAACACCAGCAGTATTTTTTCTTTCATAGGCTCAGCCCGTCATCTGGTGCAAGCCCCTCGTCCTCAATGCGATTGTGATGGTCTATCTCAGACTTGATGTCGGCTGACTTATCTCTGATAGAATTGCTATCGCCATAGACAAGACCGCTGTTGCGCAGCTTCGATTCTGTTTCCGTTAGGCTTTCCTCCACGCGCTGAGCTGCATGGGCAAGCATTTCAAGCTGTTCAGAGTTACCGAAAACAGAAAATCTGCTGTCATATTTGCCGTCAAACGAACTGCTGAGGTATTCAGCAATTTCCGCATTGGCAATCTCATTATTGCCGAACAGTTCGTTGGCAACGATATCCTTGACGCGGTCTATGCCGTATTCATCGGCAAGTGATTTCATGAACTGCTCTGCGGCTTCCGTATCGACGCAGGCGGTACGGATATTGTCGCTTATCCTCTTTGCACATTTTGCAGTGGCATTGTCGCTGATTCGCTGTAATCTGTCTGCTTCGCGCTTAAGGATAGATACTGCATTGACCGAAATAAGCGTTTCGTGCGCAAGTACCTCGTCCAGTTTATAATCCTCGGACAGATTCAGATGACCGTTAATACACTTAAGCAGATCAACGGCTCCCACTCCGTGCTTATTGAGTCCTGCGTTCTTGGCGGAATACTCTACACCAAGCATCGTGTTTATGCTCAAAGGATTCTGAGCACAACGCTTGGCAAACTCTTCTTTTGCCTGTTCAAGCGAGAGCTGAGTGGCAGGCTCCCCGTAATTCCTGTAACTGTTTTTGGTATCAAACGCCCTGACATAAAAGCTGAATGTCGAAACATTCCCTTTGGTTATCATTTTTGAACCACCTTTCACCGTTCCATTTCGTCGGTATCTTCGATTGAGTAATCCTTGTCCTCGTTCTCGCTCATGTATTCAAGATATTCTGCGATATCACGCGGCAACGCCTTAACGCTTCCGTTTCCGTTGAGCATGAGGTTGCACTCGGCAGCGGCACGGGACATATTCAGGAAACTCTCCACATCTTCGCTGAGGGTTTTTCCGGTGATGAAGCTCTGAGAGCCACTTGCGGTATTGAGGGAGATATCGAGATATATTCCTTCGCTTCCGCCGTATGAAACGTTGCAGGTGAAATCACGCCAGTTTTCCGGAATGATTTCGGGCTGCTGTGTTGAAATTATGAAATACTCATCAGGGAGCATTCCGACATATTCGAGGTGGTCTTTCAGCTGATCGAATATCTCCTGCTTACTTGCCTGTCCAACTGCGCGGCAGCGTCCGGGCTTATCCGGAATGGGTTCGTACTTGTCGATTTCAATGGTTTTCAACTTACCGGTATCGGTTATGCCATGGTTTACGTTCATAAAATCCTCCTTTAGTAGATACAAAAAGGCACAGCATAATCAAATTACACTGTGCCTTTAGTTATTCAGTTTTGGGGTGCCTCACCGTGAGACAGTAATAAATCCGAAAAGAAAAATCAAGGCTTTACCGGTGCAATGTGCCAATCATCGTAAACATTGCCCTTGATGTAAATCTGATCGGTTAGTCTTACGGAGAGCTGACCCGCAGGACACCACACATCGAACACCTCAACATATACGGTATAGTTTTTCTTGTCCGGGAACCATATCGGCGTGAAGTGCACTCGATCATTGTAGGTCGAGTATTTGTTCTTCTTGAACACGAAGCTTCCGTTGACCTTTTCCAACAACCGATTGTAAAGGGAAGTGCTGTGTCGGTTGTAGTTGAACTCCGGGAACAGAACGTTTGCTGTCTGGCTTCCGGTGCAGTATTCTGTGTCACCGGAAATGTGAGAGTTAACGCTTATCTGTATTCCATAGCCGGACTTCATTATATATTTGCTGGTTGAGTTGTTGAACGTTGCCGTTTTGCAGTAGTCTGACGGTGATACGGTAACATCAGCTGACACAGAAATTGAATATGTATTTTTTTCAAGATGAATGTTAGCTGTTGAGATATATACAGCGCCGACATGGAATTTTCCTGACAACCTCTGAGCAGTTTCTGAAGATTGATATTGATTGTTCACGCCCCATTTGGTGTATGTCTTTTCTACTCGCTCATATTCTGCACCAGCATAAGGGAACCCGGGTTGACTGTAAGGTGGATCACCTGTTATGTGTATAAATCTTTTTTTGTCGGTATCCCAGTTCTGCGACCAGCTTGTGCTGCACGACCATGTATACCAGCTCAGCTCTTCAGTACTGTCCTTGGTTGAAACATACTGCGATATATTATCCTGGACGGACGACATGGAATAGATTTTCTGCCATGAGGGGCGTGTGTCAGATACTTTCGGGTCGGGAGGAGTTATTTCTTCAACCTTAGAAATATCGGCTTCGATAACCAGTTTTTCGCAATATTCGCCATTCTCGTCAATCAGCAGGAGATCGCTGCTGGCTGATTTGAGAGTTATCGTAACGCTTTGCGCTCTGGTAGGCGTATGCCATTTGAACCAGCTCATAGCTTCTTCATCTTCCGGACAGTTTACATCAACGGTACCAGATGTTATTGTGCTTCCGCCTTTGGTTTTAACAGTATACGAAACTGTTCCCTTATGTCCTGAGCCAATATTGATTACATCGCCATTTTTATATGAACCAAGCAGCACATACGGCGGTTTATATTTCTTTTTGTCGTCTTCAGGATCATAGTCCGGATTATCTACAAAGACCTTTATTTCGCTGTCCTCTCCACAATATCCGGTTATCAATTCATCAGAGGTATAACCTGAATAAAAAGAAGGTGGTCCAGTACTGCTATAACTAACTCTATAAATCTCTTTAGTGGATTCATCAAGGTATTCTGAAGTTTTGGGAAGCTCATCGCTGTTGTTCCTTATGCTGAATGTAGTGTCCCCAATAAAAGGGGTATCACCGATGTTCCTAACGTTGAACGAAGTGTACACGTCCGTATCAGTGTGGTATTCAGCTGAGCTTGTACCTTCCTCGCCTATGTCATCGTCCGGTGGTTCCTCTGCACTCAGTACTCCGATACCCATGCAGCGGATTATGCAGGTATCGCTGTTATAATTTGAGTTGCCATTGTAGTAATCGCCACTTGAAGGGGAGTACACGGAAATTCCGAGATCTTTGTTTTCCAGAAATGCAGAACGAGGCAGATTTGAGTGCGTCAGAGGTCCGAGCAGGGCGCGGAGATTATTTGTGCTGTTCCAGCCTGCGGTAAAATAGTTCTTCATGTATTTGTTCAACAAACCGCATTCTGTCGCGCTCATCGCCCAGTTCTGTCCATTGTATCGGAAATATGCAACCGGTTCAAAGGCAATTTTGTATTTGCCACGGGCGATGTCTTCGTATGTAAGACCGCCACCTATAAGATCACATAAGTTCATGAGAAAAAATTCATCGCTTAACAGGGCTTTTATCTCTGTTAGATTAGATTTATTATTGGTTGACACAATGTCTATTTTAGCAAGCGCGGCAATATATTGTGATTTATACCCGCCGCCGCTTGACGCTCTGGACATAACCGAATTATTAAATTTCACCATATCCGATTCGGACACACTGTTATATGTACTACTAACATAGTTTAGCCATGTAGTTTTAGGGAAACGCTGATTAAATGTACCCGAAAAGCAAAAAATATGGTATAATAGAAACAAGAAAAAAAGCAGAACAGGAGAAAAAATGAAACAGATAACATTCAGCGATATGGAATACGGTAATAGGAAGAGAACAACAA
>JAGAJA010000059.1 GCA_017829075.1 Oscillospiraceae bacterium
ATATATTGCACAAATAAATAAAAGCCGCCGGAAACCCAGCGGCAGTTATTCAATTATATCCCCTCACTAACCAGCCAAATCTTGGCTTTCTCAAAATCCGCGAAGAAGCACAGCCCGAACCCATTCCCGTAAAGCCGCTTTTTCAGTTCCTTTGCAGTACGCTTGTCAGCGCCGATGAATGCGACTCTCATGAATCGCTTCTTGGTATCCAGAAGTGAAGAAACGATCATCTCAATTACGCTCTCGGTAATGTCCGTTTCATTGAGCACGAACCCGATATTTGAAGGTGAGGACGGTCGCTGGAACACAGGAATATCACCGCTCAGCTTCTCCAGAACAAGCTCTGTGAAGCCGTAGATCCCGTCCAGATGCTCGAACCATATCTCGCCGCCGTCAAATGGCAATGCAAAGGACTTCTTCTGGAAACCCGGCAGTTCTCTGCCGTTTGTCTGGCTGCCCATATTATCCTCCTTATAAAAAGAGCTGCCTGTGATAATATCATAAGCAGCTCTGGATTTTATGTGTTGATGGGAAAATTACTTCTTGGTGGTCTTCTTTGCAGCGGTCTTAGCAGCCGGCTTCTTTGCAGCAGCCTTAGGAGCAGCCTTCTTAGCGGGAGCTGCCTTCTTTGCAGGAGCAGCAGTGCCGGGAGCTACGTCGATATCATCGTTCCAGCTATACAGCTTACGGAGCTCTGCGCCGACCTTTTCAAGCTGGTGCTCGCTCTCGATGCGGCGGCAAGCGTTGAAGTGTGCTCTGCCCATCTTGTTCTCGGTGATCCAGTTGCGAGCGAAGGTACCGTCTTGAATTTCGTGAAGAACCTTCTTCATTTCCTTCTTGGTGTCCTCGGTGATGATTCTCTTGCCGATCTCATAGTCGCCGTACTCAGCGGTGTCGGAGATGGAGTATCTCATCATCTTGAAGCCACCCTTGTAGATCAGGTCAACGATCAGCTTCATCTCGTGAATGCACTCGAAGTAAGCGTTCTGAGGATCATAACCAGCCTCTACCAGAGTTTCAAAGCCAGCCTTCATCAGGGCAGTTACACCGCCGCAGAGTACGCACTGCTCACCGAACAGGTCGGTTTCAGTTTCGCACTGGAATGTGGTGGTAAGTACGCCTGCTCTGGAACCGCCGATACCAGCAGCATAAGCAAGACCTGTGTCAAGCGCTCTGCCGGTTGCGTCCTGATGTACAGCGATAAGGCAGGGAACACCTCTGCCGATCTGGTACTCGGAACGAACGGTGTGTCCCGGGCCCTTAGGAGCGATCATAATTACATCTACATCAGCCGGGGGTACGATCTGACCGAAGTGAATGTTGAAGCCGTGTGCAAATGCGAGAGTCTTGCCTGCGGTAAGGTTGGGGGCAATGCTCTCCTTATAGAGATCAGCCTGTCTTTCATCGTTGATGAGGATCATGATAAGGTCTGCCTTCTTAGCAGCCTCAGCAGCGGTGTAAACCTCGAAGCCTGCGTCAACAGCCTTGCTCCAGCTCTTGGAGCCTTCGTACAGACCGATGATGACCTTAACGCCGCTCTCCTTGAGGTTCAGAGCGTGAGCGTGACCCTGGCTTCCGTAGCCGATGATAGCAACGGTCTTGCCGTCCAGCAGGGACAGGTTGCAGTCTTCCTGATAGTAAATCTTTGCCATTGTTTTGTATCTCCTTTTGAAGAATAATATACGACGCCTTTTGAGCGAGGTTATACATAATAATTCCGGGCAGTTACACCCTTACTGTGGCTTCACCCTTCTGCATTGCGATAGTGCCGGTGCGGACTACCTCTTTTATGCCGTAGGGTCTGAGCAGTTCCTCGAAGTTATCCAGATTTTGCTTGCTGTCGGACAGCTCAATCGTCATGGAGTTCGTGGAAATATCGGAGATCTTGCCCTTTGCTATCTCCGCAATGCTGATAAGCTCCGCGCGCTGCTTGGGCGTGCAGCTTACCTTTATGAGAACAAGTTCTCTTGTCACCGCCGAATCGTTGTGCAGCGTCTTTACCTTGATAACGTCGATTAGCTTGTTTAGCTGTTTTTCTATCTGTTCAAGAGTATATGCGCTGCCGTCGGCAACTATGGTTATTCTTGAAACCTTTTCATCGTCTGTGACGCCCACCGCAAGGCTGTCGATATTGAAGCCTCTCCGCGCGAACAGACCGGCAACTCTTGCGAGAACGCCTGCATGGTTTTCTACCAGAACTGAGATCGTATGCTTCATGCCTGCACCCCCGTCAGAGAATAGTCTTTTCGTATTCCTCGACTGCCGCTTCTATGAGGTAGGGTCTGTCGGAGGAAATGAGCCGCTGAATCGCCGCGTCCATTTTATCGGGGCTGTCCACCAGCTCGTTTTGTATTCCATACGCGTCCGCAAGCTTTGTGAAGCAGGGACTTCCGTCCAGCGAAACCGCGGTGAGGCGGTTGTCATAGGCTCTCTCCTGAAGCTCGCGCACCATGCCGAGGTAGTTGTTGCGCATCACGATGACCTTGACGGGAACATTGTGCTGAATCGCAGTCGCAAGCTCCATCATCTGCATCTGGAAGGAGCCGTCGCCGCAGACTGCGACCACCTCTCTTGAGGGGTCTGCGAGCTTCGCGCCGATAGCCGCGGGCAGCGAATATCCCATAGTTCCCATGCCGCCGGAGGTAAGAAAGCGTCCGCCGTTGAGGGTTATGTTTGCCGCAGTCCAGATCTGGTTCTGACCGACGTCGGCGACAACCACCGCGTCGTCCGGAAGATACTTATCCAGAGTTCTGATGAACTGCTTTGGATTAACGTACCCTGCGGGAGCGGGTTCAACGGGCTTGTCCTCGCGGAAGCTGTCCAGTCTGTTTTTCCATTCACTGCGGTCTGTGCCGCCGGAAACCGCTTCAAGAAGCTGTCCTAAAACGAGTGTAAGATCTCCGACGATAGGTATATCTACATCGAGATTTTTGCCTATCTCTGCCGGGTCTATGTCAACATGAATTACTGTGAGATCGTCCCGCTGCTTCATTGCGGCGATCGCGCGGTCGCCTACTCTTGCGCCGAGAAGTATCAGTGTATCGCAGGAGTTCACCGCGTTGTTAGCCGCCTTGCAGCCGTGCATTCCGAGCATTCCGTAGAACAGCGGGCTGTTTGTCGGCATTGCGCCAAGTCCCATCATTGTGGAAACCACCGGAATGTCGGTGTGCTCCGCGAATTGTCTCATAAGGTTTACCGCGTCCCCGGTGAAAAGCCCGCCGCCGGCGAGGATAAGCGGCTTTTTGGAGGCTGCTATCGCAGCGGCTGCGCGCTTTATCTGGTTGCCGTTTCCGGTGCTGCTGGGGCGGTAGCTGCGGATATCCACCGTTTCGGGATATTCGAAGTCTATCTCCGCTTTCTGGACATCAAAGGGTACGTCTATCAGCACAGGGCCTCTTCTGCCCGTGCCGGCTATGTAAAAGGCTCTCTTGAACACCTCGGCGGTGTCCTCCGGACGCTTCAGAAGGTAGCTGTGCTTCACGAAAGGCTCAGCCGAGCCGGTGATGTCTGCTTCCTGAAAGACATCTCTGCCTATCTGGTCGGAATTTACCTGTCCGGTAATTACCACCATCGGAACGGAGTCCATATACGCGGTGGCAATGGCTGTGATAAGGTTCAGTGCGCCGGGGCCGCTGGTTGCGATAGCTACCGCGGGCTTTCCGGTAATTCTGGCGTAGCCGCTTGCCGCATGACCGCCGTTCACCTCGTGACGGACGAGAATATGCCGTATATCTGTATTTTCTAACTCATCATAAAAAGGGCATATAGCCGCGCCGGGGTAGCCGAAAACGGTAGTTATACCCTCGGCAGCCAGACACTCGGTCATAGCCTTTGCAACTGTCATGCGAACTGTACTCAAAACTGGACATTCCTTTCATATACCGCTTGACTGCGATATAGACCTTAATTCTATATTAATATCATACCACTTTATTATACCAAAGAATAGCGTTGTTGTCAATAGAAATATGCGAAATTTGCTTTAATTTTGTCTGGTTAACAGGTATTTTTCACTTATAAATAATCCCCGCTGCGTACTGAAACAGCGGGGAAATTATCATCTTGTAAGCTTTTTGTAGCTTTCCAGCGGCTGGAGCCATTTTTCGTGCTGCTGCGGCTGGAATTCCTGAGTAAGACCGGAGTCAATGATCATCTGCCGTGCCGCGGCGATATCCGGTATCTCTCCCAACGCGATCAGCGTGGAAAGTCCGTTGCCGAGGGCGGTAGCCTCGACGGGGCCTGCGACTGCGGTAATTCCCGCAGCGTCCGCGGTGAGCTGGCACAGCAGTTTGTCCTTTGTGCCGCCGCCGATCATGTGTATCTGTTTAAACTCAAAGCCGATAAGCTCCGAAATCTCGCCCAGAGTGAGGGCAAATTCACAGGCAAGGCTCTGATAGATGCAGCGCATGATCTCGCCGGGGGTTTCCGGTACTTTCTGCCCGGTTCTGCGGCAGAATTCCTGAATTTTGAGCGGCATATCGTCCGGCGCAGCGAAATCCGGCGCGTTGGGGTCGATAAAGCTTACGAACGGTGCGGATTCCAGCGCCATTTTCTCAAGCTCCGAGAAGCTGTAATCCCTGCCGTCCTTTTCGTTGTACCAACGGCGGGTTTCCTGAATGAGCCACAGCCCCATGATGTTTTTGAGCAGGGTAGTGGTGCCGCCGCTGCCGCCTTCATTGGTGAGTCCCATTTTCATTGCCTGTTCGGTCACGACAGGTCTGCGAAGCTCCGTGCCGAACAGCGTCCATGTACCGCAGCTCAGGAAGGCGAAATGCTCCTCCTGCGACGGAACGGCAAGCACTGCGGAGGCTGTATCATGGGAGGGGCAGGCGTACACCGGGACATTTTCTATCCGGAACTCGTCCGCAAGCTCCTGCTTCAACTCGCCGTACATTTCTCCCGGCTGAATGAGCGGGGAGAATATGCGCTTCGGAATTCCCAGAGCCTCGATCAGCGGGATATTCCAGCCCTTTGCTTTCTGGTCGATGAGCTGAGTGGTGGTGGCTTCGGTGAATTCATTCTTGAACTGACCGGTGAGGAAATACGCGAAAAGATCCGGCATCATCAGCAGCTTTTCCGCCCGGAATATGGAGTTTTTCTCATGGTTCACGAGGTAGTTAAGCTGGAACAGGGTGTTTATGTTCATCGGCTGGATTCCACTCTGCATGAAAAGCTCCTTTGCGGGGATTTTCGCGCATACCTCCTCCAGCATTCCCTCAGTCCGGCTGTCGCGGTAATGCACCGGCTTTTCCAGCAGCTCTCCGTCCTGCCCGATAAGTCCGAAATCCACACCCCATGTGTCAATGCTTATCGCGTCAAAGCCGCCGTTGAAAACGCCGAAGCTTATCGCGATCTTCATCTGCTCCCAGAGTTCGTCGATATCCCAGCGCAGATGTCCGTTTTCGGTTATGGGAACGTTCGGAAAGCGGTGTATCTCCTCAAGGGAGATCCCGCCGTTTTCGCATTTGCAGAGCATTGCACGCGCGCTGGACGCTCCGAAATCGAATACTAGTACGGTTTTAGACATGGTTTTCTCCTAAAAATCAGCCGCTCAGTGGTATTTCTTATATCCCGGGTGTCTTATCGGGAAGCTCTTTCCGATTTCGCAGCACTCCTGGATTTTGTCCATGGGCAGGTCGTTTGCGCCGCCGAGCTGACGTGCCACAAGGCTCACCTTTGCGAAATGCTCAAGGGTTTCCATGCGGTAGTACGCCTGAGTGATGTCAACGCCGACGGTCAGCGCGCCGTGGTTTTCCATGAGGATAGTGTCGTGGTTCTCAAGGAACGGCAGGATACTGTCCGCAACTCCCTGTGAGCCGGGGGTGTCGTAGGGCGCGATCGGAACGCTGCCGAGGAAGATAATCGCCTCCGGCATGGTGTAGTCGTCCAGCGGGATATGCGCGATCGCAAAGCCGGTGGCTGTCGGCGGGTGCGCATGAACTACCGCGTTCACGTCCGGGCGAGCCTCGTAGCAGCGCAGATGTACCTTGAACTCGCTGGTGGGATTGTAGCCGGGGAGCTGCGCAGGCTCTACCACTTCGTTGTTCGCGTTCATTTTTATCAGCATTTCCGGGCGGAGGATCGCCTTGCTTGTTCCGGTGGGGGTGGTGATGAAATTCCCGTCCGGCAGTCTGGCGGAGATGTTTCCGTCATTTGCGGCAACAAAGCCGAGCTGCCACAGCTTATGTCCGACCTCGCATATTGCTTCCTTGATTTCCTGTTCAGTCATGGTGATGATCCTTCCTGTTGTTTGTTAGCCGCCGCAGAATTAGTCCGCGGCAGTCTTTACTTAATTTTATCATTTATTATCCAAAATGTAAAGCAGTATTTCCGGGAATTTGCTTGTGCAAAATAACCAAAAATGCGCCGTGGGATTTTCAATCGGCAGTCTGTTTTAACGACTTGTAATATTCGGATTTTTGTAGTATAATGAATACATGAATTGTTATAGGTGGCAGAGGGCTGTGCTTTTCCGCCACATTTGTAACAAAAATTTCAACTACGGAGGTGCGCTAGGTGAGCGGCAACAGTGTAAAATGGATCCCTCTCGGCGGAATGGATTTGTCAGCGGCAAATCTTGCTCCTGCGGAAAAGCTCCGCAAATTCGGCTTTTCGCTGGTTTGCTGTGAGTTCGGTTCTGAAAAGCTGACAAAGGCGGGACTTTGCATATACGATGTCCTTGCGGAAAAGGAAAATCCTAATATCCTGCTGGTTACGTCAAGACGAGTTATGTACGGCTGGTACAGGATACTCATGACCGGCATCGGTGCGGATTTCAAGGTGGTAACGGGCGCGGCAAATGAGATCGTTTTCTTCTCTCAGGACGGCTCAAACCTGTATCTACTGCCGTCTGACGCGTTGAGCGGCGCAAACGGGCTTAAATCAAAGGTTCCTGCGGATTTCCAGTGGGATCTGATCATCATTGACGATGAGCAGAATACCGGGGTTCCGGACTATGGATTCTGGAAGGACAATATCCCGTGGAAGACCGAGCGCCTGCTGATGATAACCCAGTTCCCGGCGAAGACCGCCGAGGACAAGGCGGCTCTGTCCGGGCTTGTAAAGGCGCTGCTTTCTGACGAGGAGCTTTCTGCGGCGTCGGAGGAGTTTGACTTTGGGGTTTCCGGTATGCCGCTGGATCATAATTCTCCAGTGCTCAGAGCCGGGGATAAGCGTATCTACACCGGAGAAATAAAGCGCAGCATTTCATTTAGAGATTACAGCTTTGACGATGCGTTCCTTTCGGGGCTTCGCCGGAGAATGGACATAAAGAGCGGTCTGCCGAACTACAAATACGGCGGAAACATCTTCGAGGAATATGACGTTGAGGAGCAGAAAGCCCTCTATCAGAAGCCTGTATATACCGCCTCGGACGTATCCGAGCTGCGGGTGACTGACAAGAAGCTGGACGAGTTCCTGAAGCTTACCGACGAGGTAATGGCGGAGGAAAACAGCCGCGCGATAGTATACTGCTGCGACAAGAACACAGTGGAGTACCTCAGAAAAGTCCTCACTGCCGAATATCCCGGCAGCGGACTTGTTAAGACCGCCCGCGGCGAGCTGGTCAGCAACAACGATATCCTGAGAAAACTGAACGTTGACGACAGGACGACCTATCCGAAGATCGTCATTGCGACTGACGACATCGGCGCGGTAGGCGACGGACTTGACCGTGTAACACATATCATAAATTACGAGCTGCCCGCTTCTCCGGTTCTTCTGGAGCGCAGAATGACCCGCCATGGAGCAAAGAACGAAAACAATCGCAGCTTCGTTATATTCCGTGACAGCAATAAGCTGTTCGACAGCAGAATGCTGGATAAGGTGCTTTACGGAGGGCTTGCGGACGCGTTCTGCGGCGATTCTCCGGCAAGAAACATACTTCTGGACATTGACATAAAGGGCGAGTGCGTCAATAATCTCCTGTCCGACCTGCGCTATGCGGAGAGCTATTCCCGCGAGGTGGATAGCTGCTACGACCTTATCAAGAAGTTCAAGGGCGAATATGAAGTGCTGGGCGCGGGAAAGATCACAAACGCGCGTCAGCTTGCGGAATTCTCCGGAAGGCTGATCGAGAAGCTCTGCACATTCTACGGCGTTTCAAAGGACGCTTCCAAGGAGGACATCTCCGCTGCGCTTTCTGTGGTTTCCGGGCTGTGCGTGGTTACTGACGGAGCGCTTTCCGCAGTATCCTCTGACGACCTTGCGAAGATCGCTTCAAGCCTTGATCAGAACCCGGCTGAACAGCCCTTCGGAGCTGAGGTCATTGCGGGAGTCGAGGAGGCTCACAAGCATATAGACGAGCTGCACAGCGGCAAGAATTACCACCTGATGATAAAGAACGATATCCAGTCGCTTAACGACTGCATTCAGTATCCGGTGCTGTACGGCATCTGGCGGTACAGAGTGCGCGAGCAGGACAGCGTTCGTTCTTTCAGGGACTTCATAAAGATCTACAACGACGGTTTTTGATTTTGATTGATTTCTGCATTGAACCATGCTTCACCGCACGGGGCATGGAGCAGTCTGATATGGAAGTGCGGAGAAATGGGGCGTATTTATGAGCGAAAACAACGAACAGGTTGAAAAGCTCCTTGGTGACTTCTTTGAACGTCACACCGCCGGCGACAAGGAGGGTATGTCTGAGGTTCTCCAGAAGATCCAGATGATGCTCTATTCCGGGGAAACCGACAGCACGCCGTTCAAGGACTATTTCAACAGTATGTACACCGGAAGAAGCGCAATAAATGTCGCTGGAATGGTGAACGATTATCCGAGGGAGTCCATTATCCGTGAGCTTTTGCAGAACGTTTTCGGCTGCGATTATGAGGAAAGCGACATCAAGGTAATGATCGAGTTCCTTGACGAGGGTCAGGTAAAGCTCACTTATAATGAAACCGGATTCAGCCTTGAGCAGGTGTTCTATTATCTCTCCGTCGGCAGAAGCGAGAGCAGCAAGGATCGCGAGGGCAGATTCGGTCTTGGCGCAAAGAGCGTGTTCGCGAATGTTGACTGGTTCAAGATGCGTTCAAATAACTATGCGCTGCGCGTGGTGAATGACGGCGGTATGCTCAAGGTTCGCGAGCTGGAGCTGACTGCGCCGAAATTCAAGCACACCGAGATCGTGTTTGCGCTTGATGAGGAGGATCAGAAGAAGCTTCACCATAATCTGGTGACAATGACCTCCGAAAAGGGCGACTATATCAATATGGTGGATCTGTGCTTCGCGTTCATCAAAAAGAAGCATCTGAAATCCACTGACGAGCAGGAAAACCACTCCCGCACGTTCAATATCGCGATCATTTCTTTTGGCAAGCCTGAGGTAGTATACAAGATCCAGGAGTACCGCCGTGATGAGAACGACCTCACCAAGATCCGTTTCAGCGAAAACGGCAAGTCGGTTGCGGACTTCATTCATATGGAGGAGAACGGCTTCGTTTACCTCATTCCCTATGCGATTTCCGGAGCCAAGAGGGAAGCGGCAAAGGTGCTGATGAGCAAGTACAACTACTTCTCTACCTTTGAGCTTACCGGACTTGTAAAGGCGAGCCGTCAGGACTTCTTGCAGGAGCAGCTTTCGGCATTCTTCGTAAGCGTTCCCAACAGATATGTCACAAACAACCGCGCCGGAATCCGCCACGACTGCATTGAGGAGGTTTCCACCGAGATTGAGGAGGATATCCTTGATATCGTGGACGAGTACCGCAGACTGTTCGTGCTCCAGCTTACAAAACGCCCGGATAACCCGGAGCGCTATATGCTCAGACCGGCGCAGTATGTGTTTGAGTTCTTCTATAATTACATAAACGGAAGTACGCTGGTAAAGGGACTTCGCGAGAAGTTCGCGGACAGCATTTCCATAAAGTTCCCGGACATCGAACAGCCGGTATCCTTTACCGACCTGCGCGAGCGCGGCTATTTCACTGAGAGAACCGACGCGGATATTGAGGATCACGACAGCGGCGCTGCGTGTGAGGCTCTGCTTGCCGACCTCGACCAGATGAAGGAATGGTACGGCTCGGACGGAGACCACGTTTTTGCCGCAAAGTACGACTGGTACAGGCAGGAAACAAACGAAAAGGGCGTAGAGTACGCGTATTCGTTCCAGCTCAGCGGACATAAGTACCTCATGACCTCCGACAAGGACAAGAGGATCAAGGATTATGGTCTGTCCGACGGCTTCATGAGCATTATCAGCCTGAAGCTCAATAGCTGCATTGTCAACGGCGCGGTTGCTGATGAAAACGCGTTGGCGGAGGCTTTCCGGATAATCGACGAGATGTTCGGCGAAAGCTACCGCATTGGTATGAAGTACTTCCAGTTCCATATCACCTCCGGCGGAACTGACATTCATTTTGAGATCTCCAAGATCCAGATCGGAAACCTCAAGATTGCAATGGACGTTATCCAGAAGCATGAAATGAGGTTCGAGAACCACCAGATCTACAATCAGGTAGTCAATCTGATGGTGAATTCCTTCACCAATGGTAAGGACACCATGGAGTTCCTGCGGGAGATCAAGAGCCAGGGCGGCGACGTTACTCTTGCTTTGGATATCAATAAGCGCTATCGCTTCTCCGCTTACGGAAAGCAGTTCATGATCCCGCCGAACATCACCAACACTGATCTTCTGGAGATCGTCGGCGATGTTTACCTGCTCATTGAGAGCGGAATGTTCAACGGACGTGTGTTCGACTTCCCCTATTCGCCGGGACGTTATGATTATGACGCGGAAGAGATCCTGACGGTTCTTCCGTCCCTCGGAAATGCAGAGGCAGTTTCAGAGCAGATCTCCAAGATCTACACCTGCGATCTCGGACTTGATAAGATCGCCCTGCTGGACGAGAACGACAAGATATTAAAGATCATCGACACCTCCGAGGGAATTTCTCCGGACAACAAGGCAAAGACCGCGAAGTACATCGTTCTGCGTGACGGTCTTTCAAAGCCGCAGTTCTCCCGGTACATTGAGTACATTCTTACCGGAAAAATCGGCAAGGCGCTGTCCGCGCTTTATTCCAGCACCGAAGAACCAAATCAGGTGCTTGCGGATCAGATACCCTACTATTTCAAGCCGGTTCCCACTATCCAGCGCAAGGAGTTCGAGTTCCTGCGCGGTGAGGTGCGCCGAATTTCCGGCATAAAGAACCCCAGACTCTACAAGAATTATTTCGCAAGGGATATCAATGCAAAACTGTACGGCTATGGCGGTGTGTGCCCCTGCTGCGGCTATGAGTCCAAGATGATAAACAGCTTTATCCTGAAGGACTTCTCAATAGGTCTGCTTAACGGCGAAAAGGAGCAGAAGTTCCGCTTCTCCCTGTATCTCTGCGCGAACGACTCCTACGCTGCCGGCGGCTGGATAATCGACGATGTGAGCATAGGCGGAATGTCTCCGTTCCTCTGGCTGGAGGAGGTTTCCCAGATCGACTATATCCCTCCGGAGTTCCTTTACTGCCGCATCAAGTATCGTCCTCAGGTGACCTACGATATCTGCGAGGCTGTCGGTGAGGAAACTGCTTCCGGCACTGATGTCTATGACGGCGCTCCTGAGATCCTCGACTTCGTGCTTTCGCCGATGATGGCTGCAAAGTGGTTTGAGGATAACCAGAAGTAATTTCTGATATCGAAATTACAAAAAGTAAACAGAATGTTCCCCCTTTCCGAATTGTGGAGAGGGGGAACTGATTTTATGAGGTTCAAATCAATATTCAAGATGTATAATCTAAATCAATATTACGCAGAGTATTATATTACAACTGATTTTCTTCCTCAGAGAACGCAGGTATCTGCTGAGTAATGCAGTGAATGTTTCCGCCGCCGATGAGGATATCCCGCGCGTATACCGGGATTATCTCCCGTTCCGGGAAAAGCTCCGCAAGCTTCGCCCGCGCCGGCTCGTCCGCCGGGTCGTTGAAGAACGGCATTACCACTGCGCCGTTTGAGATATAGAAGTTGACGTAAGACGCCGCAAGCCGCTCGCCGGGGATTCTTGTGGGCTGAAAGTCCATTGTGTCAAGACCGGCGCATTCCTCGGCGGTGATAGTGACCGGCTTCGGCAGGTGCAGCTTGTGTACTTTGAACCTGCGCCCTTTTGCGTCGGTGGAGTTCTCCAGTATCTCAAGGCAGGAGCGGGACAGCTCGTACTGGGGATCTGACGTGTCGTCCGTCCAGCCGAGGACTACCTCTCCGGGCTTTACGAAAGCGCAGATGTTGTCAACGTGCTCGTTGGTTTCGTCGTTATAGATACCCCGTTCCAGCCAGATCACTTTCTCCGCTCCGAGATATTGCTTGAGTTTTTCCTCAATCTGCTCCTTTGTCAGGTCGGGATTTCTCCCGGCGCTCAGCAGGCAGGCTTCGGTGGTGAGGATAGTACCCTCGCCGTCCGAATGGATAGAGCCTCCTTCCAGCACAAATCCGGAGGCGTCGTACATACTCTTGTCGTATAGGTCGCACAGCTTGCGCGCCATGCGGTCGTCCTTGTCCCACGGGAAGTACAGACCGTCATGAAGTCCGCCCCATGCGTTGAAGCTCCAGTTGACGCCGCGAATGACCCTGCCGTTGGTGACAAAGGTAGGGCAGTAGTCCCGCGCCCAGCTGTCGTTGCTGCTCATCTCAACCACCCGGATATGGGAGGGGAGCATACGGCGGGCGTTCTCGTACTGGCGGCAGCTTGCGCAGACGGTGACTTTTTCGCTTTTGGCAATAGCAGTGCATACCTGCACGAAAGCCTTACGCGCGGCATAGGCTCCGTACTGCCACGAGTCGGAGCGCTCCGGGAATATCAGAATGCAGCCATAGTGCGGGGAGAACTCCGCCGGCATATAAAATCCGTCCTCGGACGGGAGAGTGTCAAGTACTTTCATAGTATACCTCTGGACTATCTTTCAGTGATCTTTCCGTACATCTCCGGACGTCTGTCCCGGAAAACGCCCCAGCTAAGCCGCATATCCCGCAGCTCGTCAAGGTCGAAGCTGTGTAGCAGAACGCAGTCGCTCGTCCTGTCGGCGCACTCCGCAAGAGCTCCGGTATTATCCGCGATAAAGGAGCTTCCGTAGAACGTAAGCGAAGAGGACTGGTTCTGATTTTCGCTGTCCGGTGTGACTGTTTCAGTACCTACGCGGTTTGCTGCGATCACCGGGACGAGGTTTGCAGCGGCGTGACCCTGCATACATCTCTGCCAGTGGGGCATACTGTCGCATTCCAGCACCGGCTCTGAGCCTATCGCCGTGGGGTAGAGCAGCAGCTCCGCGCCCATGAGAGCCATGCACCGCGCCGCCTCCGGAAACCACTGATCCCAGCAAATGCCTACGCCGATCTTCCCGAATTTAGTGTCCCACACCTTGAAGCCGGTGCCGCCGGGGGTGAAGTAGAATTTCTCCTGATAGAAGTGATCGTCCGGAATATGGGTCTTGCGGTAGACCCCAAGCAGAGAGCCGTCCGCGTCTATCATCGCAATGCTGTTGTAAAGCACGTTTCCGTCCTGCTCGTAGAAGCTGATCGGAAGCGCCACCCCAAGCTCCTTTGCGACAGCCTGAAAGCGCTTCACTGCGGGATTTTCCTCCACAGGCAGCGCAAGCTTGTAGCTGTCGTAGCGGCGCTCCTGACAGAAATACCAGGTTTCAAAAAGCTCCGGCAGGAGAATTACGTTCGCGCCCTGTGAAGCTGCCTGCCGGACGAGCTTTTCGGCTTTATCTATTGACTGCTCCCTTGTACCGGGAATGGACATCTGGACAGCCGCAGCGGTGATCTTTCGCATATTTTTACCTCTTAATATAATGATTTTTCTTTAATTATATCATTTGCAGCCCGATATGTCAAACGGTTGAGCGGAAATTCACAAAAAACCTTGAAAAAAAGCAGATTATATGCTACAATATAAATTGTAGTAATTTTTTCCCGAAAGGACGTTTTTGATATGAATATTCTGGTAGTAGGCGGCGGCGGACGCGAACACGCGATAATTACCGCACTTGCGAGATCCCCTAAGGTAGACAAGCTTTATGCAGCCCCCGGCAACGGCGGAATTTCCGCGCTGGCGGAGTGCTTCCCGGTAAAGGCGACTGACCTTGACGGCATTCTTGAGCTGGCGAAGAAGCTTCAGCCGGATTATGTCTTTGTCGCACCTGACGACCCTCTGGTAATGGGAATGGTGGACAAGCTGAACGAAGCTGGCTTCAAGACCTTCGGCCCCCGCGCGAATGCGGCAATACTCGAGGGCAGCAAGGTGTTCTCAAAGGCGCTGATGAAGAAGTACGGCATACCCACAGCGGGCTACGAAACCTTTACTGACGCGGAAAAGGCAATTGAGTACATCAGAGAACAGAACAGCTACCCCGCAGTTATCAAGTGCGACGGACTTGCGCTGGGCAAGGGTGTAATTATCGCAAAGGATTTCGAGGAAGCAAAGGCGGCGGTTAATTCCATGCTGCTGGACGGCAAGTTTGGCAAATCCGGCAGCGAGATCGTTATTGAAGAGTTCATGACCGGCCCTGAGGTAACTGTGCTTGCGTTCACCGACGGAAAGACGGTAAAGCCGATGATCTCCTCAATGGATCACAAGCGCGCCAACGACAATGACGAGGGACTTAACACCGGAGGAATGGGAACTATCGCGCCCAATCCCTGCTATACCGACGCTTTCAAGGCGGAGTGCATGGAGAAGATCTTCAAGCCCACAATTGCAGCAATGCAGGCTGAGGGACGTCCGTTCAAGGGCTGTCTGTATTTCGGGCTTATGCTTACTCCGAACGGCGCGAAGGTCGTTGAGTACAACTGCCGTTTCGGTGATCCGGAAACTCAGGTAGTGCTTCCGCTGCTGGAGACCGACCTTGTGGACATCATGGAAGCAGTCTGGGAGGAACGGCTGGAATCCCTTGACATCAAGTGGAGCGAAAAGTCCTGCGCCTGTGTGGTTATTGCCAGCGGAGGATATCCCGAAAAGTACGAAACCGGCAAGGAAATCTCCGGACTGGACGAAAAGGGACAGTCGTCGCTTGCTTACGTATACCATGCGGGAACAAAGCTTGAGGGCGGAAAGTACTACACTGCCGGCGGCAGAGTGCTTGGAGTTACAGCTACCGGGGACGATCTCAGATCTGCGCTGGACAAGGCATACAAGGCGGTGGAAACCATCACCTTTGACAAGGCGCATTACCGTAAGGACATAGGACAGCGGGCGTTAAAGGCGCTGTAATATCGGAGGTATTATGAAAAGGACGTTACAGGTCATTTCAGTGCTGAGCGGCTTGATCGCTGTACTGGCGCTGGTTATGAATATTCAGGTCATTTTCGGCGGGAACAGTTGGTTTTTACGCTTTGCAATGTTTTCAATGGTGAAAAGCGGCGGATTTATGGGATATCTCGGCAATCTGCTGAGTATGCTGATAATCGTGGCGGGCTTTGGCGCAATGTGTATCTGCGGATTCAAGGTCGCAGCCGGCGGCGGGGTTAAGGCAATGCGTCCGGCTCTGCTGGCGGGTGTTCTGATGACGCTTCTGGCGGTGATCTCGCTGATATGCAGCATCGCCGGAAAGATGTTCAACTTCGGCGATCTGGTTATTCTGGCAATGCCTGCGGTTTATACTTTCTGCGTATTTGCCGGCGGTGACAAGATGTGAATTCTCTGAAAGCTGTCTGATTTCTGATCGGGCAGCTTTTGCATATTCAGTTGAGTTGCGGGAGAAAACCGAAAAGACAAAAGTGCCTCAACGCGCGAAAATGCGTGCCGAGGCACTAGACTGTCTATGCTATACAAAATAGATTTTCAGGAAAGAGCCACGAAACCGCTGTAATGGCGCACGAGATTTCTCGATTTTTTGCGGGCGGTTTTGGGCTACAAAGATAATCTAGTCTATACAGCAAAAATTCCCCGCCACTCCGGCGGGGAAAGAGAAATCGGATGTTTTGCCGCGGTTGTTCCCGCGGCAAAAAGCTGGAGCTGGTGAACGGACTCGAACCCCCGACCTGCGCATTACGAATGCGCTGCTCTACCGACTGAGCTACACCAGCAAATAAACTTGAATGAAATTTGCAAAAGCACTTGAAATAAACAAGTCTGTATGGTATAATAAACATATACAGCGTTCAGTTTTTCAAGCGATGACTATATTATTATATACTTAATTTCATAATTTGTCAAGTGCAAAAGAGGTGTTTTTTATAAATTGGGGTAAAAAAATGATCCGCGCAGTCGGAATTGCAGTCAGCATACTTTTCGGATTGTTGTTTGTGCTGATGATAGTTTGCTCCGCGGCGTTCAGCTCCTCGCAGACGGTGAACATCTTCGGGTTTAACCTGTTTATCTGCGAGAGCAGCGATTATGAGAGCGTTCCTGCCGGCAGCGCCGTAATTGTTTCCTCCTGCGCGCCGTATGACCTTGAGGAGGGAAATCTGGTGCTTTACAGCACCGACCCGATGGATAAAAACGCACCTCTCGCTATGGGGTATTATTCTGATTTCAAAATGAACGATGGCATATATTACCTTTCGCTTGTGAACGGTGAGGAAAGCACTGTGATAAGCGAATCCGCTCTTATCGGAAAGGCAGGCTGGTGCAGTCAGTTCCTCGGCGCATTCATCACTTTCTCCAAAACCCCGTGGGGTGTGTTTGTGATGGCAGTTCTTCCTTGCGCATTGCTTCTATTGTTCGATGTCCTGCGCGTCAGAGCTTCCGAAAAACCTCTCCCTGAGATCGTACCTCAGGTCAAGAATGCAGAGGAAGAGCCTCAGCAGCCCCAGTTTTCCGTCGGCGAAAGCGGCAGCGCCTCATTCCGGCGAAATCCGGTGGGAAAGCAGACCTCCGCGGACAGTGTGCTGTTCACCTATAACACAAAAAAGCCAAAATCCGCTCCCACTATGTCTGACAAGGACGTGCTTTCACTGCTTAATGCTCCGTCCACTAAAGCAGAAAAGACGGCTGAGAAAGCCCCTGAAAAGCATGAAGAGCATACCCCCGAAAAGCCGACCCTTCCCGCGCCGGTTGCCGCAAAGCGCTACATAGACAATACGGTAAGCCCCGCCGCAAAATCTGATTTAAAGCAGGGATCTTCTGAAAAGTCCGGTGAAAAAGTAAGCGGAAAAACCTCAGAGCTTCCTGAGATACCGAAAAAGCAGACGAAACGCTCTGACGCGTTCTTCGCCCAGTCCGAGGCTCCGCAGATCGGCAGGGGATACGCCGGAAAGCAGAGCCGTTCCATAATAGATCTTGAGGACGCTCTAGCCGCAGTCCCATCCCGTAATTCCAAGCCGGAAAGCAGCCGCCGCAGCGCTGATATCCTCGCCTCCAAGAACCGCCGTGATCTCATCACCGAGGACGATGACACCCGGGACAAGTCGAGGTATGAGGTGGACGATATTCTCGCTGGATTAGAGCGCAGACACCAGAAATGAAAAAGATAATTTCCGTATTGGCGGCGGCAGGAGTGGCTGCTGCCGCTGTTTTTGGAGCAGTTTTTTCCGGAGGCAGCGGATTTTATTTTGCAAGTGCAGCCGCCGCTTTGCTGTGCTGTGTTCCGTTCTTTCTATCGTTTGAAAAAAGAGCGCCTTCGGCAGGGGAACTGGTTCTGATCGCGGTAATGACTGCGTTCTCGGCGGCGGGACGCTTTATTTTCGCCCCGATACCCTTTTTTAAGCCGGTTTCGGCGATAGTTGCGATAACCGCGCGGCATTTCGGAGCGCAGGCGGGATTTATGACAGGAGCGCTTTCCGCGTTGATATCCAATATCTACTTCGGACAAGGTCCGTGGACACCTTTTCAGATGCTGTGCTGGGGGCTTATTGGACTTGCCGCCGGAATGCTCGGAAAGCGAAAGCTTCTGGATAAGCCGCTTCCGCTGTGTGTTTTCGGAGCTGCGGCGGGAATAGCCTACTCGTTCATTATGGACGTATGGACAGTGCTTTCTGCCAACGGCAGCTTTACCGGAGAATTGTGGATAGCCGCCATAATTTCAGCGCTGCCTGTTACCGGGATTTATTGCGTTTCAAACGTGATTTTCCTGTTGATACTAAATAAGCCGCTAGGCAGAAAGCTTGAACGGCTTAAAACAAAATACGGCGTGTTCCTGTCGAATTGCGGCGAATAACGTCGAAATCATCTCGCTTAACTCACATAACTTATTTCACACAACAAGGAGCGGCTATGAAAAAGCCATTCTCTATCACAGAGCTGTCGCTCAAAATCCTTCGGATATCTATCGGAATTGCGATCGCTGTTTCTATCATCGGATATTATATTGACGTCAGCCAGACCAGCACTATTGTGATACAGGGTATTCCGGAGCTTTCCTCTGATGACAGCAATGTTTCTGAGCAGGAGCCGACGCAGACTTCGGAAACTACCACTGTCACGCAGACTGAACCTTCCGCTGAAAACGCTCATGATACTTCGGTGGAAATTCCGGCTGAAACGACTAGTGTGGCTACTGAACCGCCGGAAACCTCCACATCGGCTCCGGCAGCCGAGCAGCCCATAACCATTATCTTGAATTCTGAGGCAAACGCGCAGCAGAATGACGCGGCAGATGTAGCGCCTGAAATATCAGAAAGTGGATTTATTAACATAAACACTGCTTCCGCCGCAGAGCTTATGGCGCTTGACGGAATCGGAGAGGTCAAGGCTGCCGCAATTGTCGAATATCGCCGGGAACACGGCGAATTCCGTTCGGTGGACGAGCTTTTGAATGTCAAAGGGATAGGCGAGAAAACGCTGGAGAAGAACCGCAGCAGGATCACAGTAAATTAACATACGCCCGGAGATATCAGGATTTCTCCGGGCGCAGTTTTTTTGTGATCGGCTTTTAAATCACTTGCGCAGTTTCACATTTCAGTTGTTGGAGCGCAGAGCCGTACACATAACATGATAGTAGAACAGAGAAGTTGAATACACATGACCTTGCGATCTCTAGCGCCTGAGGGCTGCGTCACGATAATGGAACAATTGATCTATTTCACCACAGCTACCTCGCCACCGTCATACAGCTCCCGGTCATATTCCACGATTATTCTGTCCACCATGGAAACTCCGCTCACCACCTCGAAATAATCGCCGGACTGCTCCCCGGTGACTATCTCCGCACACTGCACGAAATCCCGCTTCTCGCCGTTCTTCATGGCGCTGTACAGGACGTAAACTCCGCGTTCTAGCTGCTCTTTTGTAATGGCGGCAGCCTGCCGCGTTCCTGTGCGAAGCTCCCCGTTCTCATCGGTGTAGCTGAACGGGAAATCCGCAGTGCTGAGCCGCTGCGCCCGGACATGCGGCAGTGAAGCCTCGTGAATTGCCCTAGCTGAGAAGGTCAGCGCCAGCATTACCGCGAAAAACACGGCGGTAATTATTATCAGAACCTTGATTTTCATGACAGATCACCTAAAGTCAGCCCCTTTTCAAGGCTGTCGTTGAAGAACAGAAACAGCAGGAACACCGGAATTATGAATATCACCGCCGCCGGGAACAGCACCGCCCCGGCGTATTCTTGTGCATTCGTGATGAACACCGACAGCGTTTTCAGACTGTCGTCTTTCAGAAACAGCATTGGCTGCTCCACCATGTTCCAGCAGTCGGCGAACACGAACAGCACCACCGCGAAAATGCACACCCGTATCTGCGGGACTACGCTCGTTATAATTATGCGGAAAATTGAGTTGGTTTCCAGCCGGGCGGCTTCAATAACGCTGCTGTCGATATTTTTCATGTACTGGTGCATTACAACCACCCCGAACGGGCTGTATATCGCCGGGAGTATTATCGCAAGCGGCGTGTCTATCAGCCCCATATCCCGAAGTCCTATGTAATTCGGCAGGATAGTGACCTGAAGCGGCATCATCATAAGCACGATATAGAACAGGAGCAGCGCGCCTTTTCCCTTGAATTTTGCCTGCGAAAAACCAAACGCGCAGGGAATTATTACTGTAAGCTGAACCACCGTAATTACTGCGGCGTAAATCACCGAATTCCAGTACTGCGGGTAGAACACGAAGCAGTCGAAAAGCAGGTCGGCGTAGCCTTGCAGCGAGGGCATTCCGTCCACCGAAAATGACAGCGCCACCGTCACAATTACCGGCAGAATGAACACCGCCGCCAGCAGCGTGAAAATCACAGCGTTGATCTTTTTCATCGGTTGTACCTCCGCTGTATTGCCATTCCCGCCATGACTATTCCGAACACAAGTATCGAGGTCAGCACCGCCGAGGTTGCAAGGCTCTGGTAGTCGAGTTTCAGAAAGTTGTTGTTCATGTAGTATTGCAGCGTGTAGCTGTGGTCGGGCGGGTAATTCGTGCCGTAGTACAGGTAGCTTTCCTTGAATATCTTGAAGCTGTTGACTATCGAAAGCAGCACCGTAAAGTACACTGTCGGCGCTATCATCGGAATGGTTATCCGGGTGTGCAGAACGAAACTGTCTGCGCCGTCCAGCCGTGCGGCTTCGTAGATTGATTTCTCAATCGAGGTGAACGCGGCGGTCAGCAGAACAATGCAGATACCGATATTCTTCCAGATGAATAGCAGATAAATCGGCAAAACGGTGGTATTTTCAGCAAATATGCCGCGCCATATCAGTACAACGCTTGCCGTCGGAATTACCATAGGCAGCACGAATGCAAATCTCGTTTTGCGTATCCACTTTATGCCGTAGGACAGCGCCAGAGATATTACCAGCGCCAGAATTATCAGCGCCGGAACGCATATCACGATAAGCAGCAGCGAATTTTTAAGCGCTAACAGGAAATATTCGTTAGTAAGCGTATCAATGTAGTTGTCCAGCCACACAAAATTACGCCGGAACTGGTTATCAATAACCGAATAGTACAGCACGCGAATGTACGGAATTACAAAGAATATCGCTGTTCCGATAAGGCTGGGAAGTAGGCAGAGACTGCATTTGGTGTTCCATTTGAGAGGTTTTTTCGCTTTCATGGCTCACTCTTTCATGTAGGCGGAAAGTTTGCGGTTTGCTTCGGTTATGAGATCATCAAGGGTGATATCTCCTTGGTGATATTGTTTATAAATATCAAAGCATATTTCCTCGCTGACATTAAAACCAATCTCCGCATCTGCGTACAGTTCATAAAGGCTTTCAAGCCCATCAGTCATTGTATATGACGACCTATCCGAAAGCATAAAGGTGTTCTGACTGCCGCTCAGATACTCCGCAAGAGAGGAAATATAGTCGAGCGCCGCTTCAAGGTTTCCGGAAGCGGGATTTACCGTTATAAATACACAGGTTGCTGAGTTTTTGTCGTTGGGATCAATTGACGGAACTGCTGCAAACCTGAAATCTTCAAACCTAGGGATACGCTGATTAAAGCGCAGCGTATCAAATTCAGCCGCGTGAGTATGCTCGTTTGAACGGGGCGAATTTGATTTAATCAGCGTTTCCCCAGACAGCCATAATGCCATGCTGTTGTCCCACTGGCAGGAAAACAGAAACTGATTTTCACCGCCGGCTTCATATAAATGATTTTGTGCGTCATTGTTCAAAGGCATATACAATGGATAGGCTGATATGTCGGAAATATTGACCTTCTTTTCAGCAAATTCTGCAAAGCTGCGGAACAGCGCCGTATCAAAAGTTTCGTGGTTTGCCATGTACTGAATAAGCAGATTTTGAGTAAGTCGGTATGGCTGTACATCATAGCCGTTCCTGTAACCAGAATTATACGCGCTTTCACACACATTCACAAATTCTTCTATGGTCATTTTATCAGTGAAGTCAATTCCGATCTCAGCGCAGGTCATTTGATTATATGAGATCATCGGCATATTCACCGATACAGGCAGCATCCAGATATCGCCGTTTTCATCGGTTGCCGCTTCCTTTATGTACGGAAAGCACTTGTCAAGGTATTCCTGAACATTAGGTATATCATTCAGCGGGTAGAAGCTGCCCTTGTCACGAATATTAGAGGAGAAGCCCTCGTAAGAATTAACAATGCTCATGTCATAGCTGCTGTCCTGTGAAAGCACGGCAAGCGCAAAGCTGTCCGCGGACAGGCTCTGATAGTCAATGGTATACCCGCAGCCAAACGGCTCGTCAAAGCTGTATTCCGTTGAAATGAGCCTTATTTTGTTGTTCTTTTTTATGTATGATGAATTCTTTATCCGGCAGATATTTTTCTCTCCGGTATCGGAATCGTATGCTACGAAAAAAGTGTAACCTCCGACAGAACGTATATCACCGTCAATGTAATATCCGTCAAGCACCTGTGAGATTCCAGCGTCGGGGTCTGTCGTTCCGGCGCATAGTATTCCGATATTAATTCCCGAACCGGAAGCAAACAGAAATTTGTCCTGCTCATACATATCGAATCCGTAAAGCTGCTGGATATTATGATATTTCTTCCCCGAGTTACCGAAATCTGCGAAATAATACCCGTCCTTATCCGCCGCATATACAACGCACTCACTGCCGTACATTGAATACGCTATCGGGAAGGGAACTTCGCTTATCGTTGTTTCTCCTGTGGTGAAATCAATTTTTATCAGATTTTCTCCGCCATAGCTGTAAATCCCGAATTCATCGGTATATTCGCCGGTTATCCCGGTGCGTTCATCACTTATTCCCAGAACATAAATATTGTTTCCGCTGACATCAACGCGTTTGATGTTGGAATAGCCCTCAATCCGGCACAATTCCTCCTTTCCGTGATTTTCTATATCAAGCGAGCAGAATGAATAATAATCCGCTTCGGAAAATACGCAGTACAACAATCCTTCCGACCAGTCCATGCAGACGGGAGGCTTGTCATATTCCTCGATTAATGTTGAATTTCCGTCCATGCCGTATGAATTCAGCTTTATATTCTCGATTGTCCCGTCATCGCTGTATGTGTAGGTAAAAAGATACATTGTTCCGTCGTCCGCTATGGTAAAGCAGCCGGGAATATCGCTTATTTCATAGGTGATGAAGTCGTCATACTCATCAGATAAAACTGCGGCTTCGGGCGCTTTTTCGTTACAGCCTGTCAGCAGCAGAAAAATGCTCAGAATTAATACCGCTGTTCTTTTCAATATGTTTTCTTTCATAATATCTCCTCAGAGGCGGTATATTGATTGCTTTCGTGGTCGTTGTTATCAAAGATTATCCGGGCAATTTTACCGTCCGTTTTCAAAGCATACATATCATTTCCGCAGGTATAAACGGATTTGTAAGCATTTTTGCTCTCAAATTTGATAAATTTACTGTCAGGCTCAGCCTTGTAGAATGAGATACCGTCATATAGGCAGAGCGCTCCGTCTGCAAAGCCGTAATCCAGAAAATAAACCGGATTGCCGCTGCTCTGATTAAAGGAAAATATCTCAGGCTCTCCACCGGAAAGGTCTATCTTTTTAACGCTGTTTGAGTTAATATTGTCGAAATCGTAGCAGATATAATAAACGCTGTTCCCGAAAATACACATATTTCCGGCGTTTTCGGGTTCTTCATACAGCAACATTTCTGTTCCTGACGTTTCATCTAGCATTCTTATCGCTCCGCCGGAAAAGAATACGCTCATTTCGCCCTGAGATACAAATTCCTTTCCGTAGCATTTCTCCGCATTTTCTCCGTTCAGCTCGCATTCCATGCTTGTCAGCCCCAGCATATAGCTGCCGTTGTCCAGAACCTTCATTTCCGCAGTCTGATAGAATATCCTATCGCTGTGTACTGAAAGCGAATAAACATCTGCGCTGATGATAAGTTCCTTTTCCATTGTGGAAAGGTTCAGGCAATATACATTTCCGCATTCAAATTTTGTCCCGCCCTTGGGTATCATGTAGTACAGTTTCCCGTCGTATAAGTTGAGGGACATAGCATTATCGTCGGATAGACAAATGACAGCGCTGCCGTTTTTCTGAAACAGCCCGCTGCTGTCGGAATAAAACAAAGTGTCGGTTTCCGGAACATAGCACACCTTTGCGGGAATTTCGCATTTCAGGTTGACCGAATTGTTTGCGCTGCTTTTGCCGAGATTACAGCGTATCTGTTCAAGCTTGTTTTCGGTAAAATCAGGCTGGGAAACAGTTTCTGAGGATATAATCGACTCCGGTTCTTCGCTGATATATTGACTGCCTGCCACGCTTTTATCGCTCTGATTTGAACAGGCTGCAAGGAAAATCATTCCCAATAAAATAGCTGATATTTTTCTCATGTGTCCTCCGGATCAACTAATAGTATCCATAAAAATTTCGATTTCCACGCTCTGGGCTGCGTTTACCGCATTTTCTCTGGGCAGGTGTGCGGTGAACAGCAATACATAATCTCCGTTATCCCAGAGTATCTGTGAAACTGTTTCGCCCTCCGTGCTAAGGTCGGTGTAAATTCCATCGTGTCCGTTTATTTGTATTCTTTCGGAATTATAATACCGCTCGGAATAATCGAAAGCGCTTTTTACATATTGAACCAGGCAGGCAGTTTCTGCAAATTCTTTATCATAATAGGTCATTTGGAAGCTCGTCCCATCTGACTTGGCAGAGCAACTCTCATAATCCAGCGCCTCTGCTGAAACTGAATACCCATACTCAATTGTGTCGGGAAAGCCTGCAACGTTTTCGGTTTCAAGCCGCAGACCTGCATCAAACACGAAAAGCCCGTTATTTACCGCAGCAGCGCCGCTCACTGCTATCGCAGCAAGGAAGATCACTGCAATTACGGCAGTAATGAAGCGCCGGTTCAGCTTGTGCGCGGTATTATTTGCGGATCGCAGTCTTCTATCGGCTTTCCTTGAGATAAGTCGAATGCGTATTCTGTTTTTCAACGAAAAACGGTGAGGGGCTGCCGCGGCGTATTCTTCAAAATCAAGCCTGCACACCTCGTCAAGTATCGCTTCCAGAGATGTTTTATCGTTCACTATCAGCACCTCCTCGCACAAATTCCTTTATCATTTTTCCTGCGTCAGACAGTCGCTTTCGGGCAGCGGTTTCGGATATTCCGAGAATTTCCGCGATTTCCGCCGTGGAGTGACCATACAGTATTCTGAGGATAAGCGCGTCCTTTTTCCCATCGGGAAGTCGGCGGATAAATTCTACCAGCTCGTCCCGGGATATTTCGCCTAATACAATGTCTTCGGGTGATTCCGTTGTCAGCTCTGATTCATCTATTTCGGTGTACATCAGCTTTTTCTTGTACATATCAATGGCAATATTTCTTATTATAACGCCTAAGTAAGCCGCTCTTTTTTCCGGAGGAACGGTAAAAAAGCGCTCCGGTTTAGCGGCAATACGCGCAAACGCTTCGATCACGGAATCCTCTGCATCATGTCTGTTGTGCAGCTTTGAATAGGCTATGGCATAAAATCTGTCCGAGTATTCAGAGAATATTTCAGCAAGCTCTCTGCGCTGGGCTTCATTTCCGAGCATCGCTATGGCTGAGGACAGCATTGGTTCATCACCTCGCAATGGTTGGTTCTTCATATAATACATCTGATAAAAATAGATTTTGTGAGCTATATTTTAAAAGAAAATGCTTTACTTCGTTTAAATTAAGAAAGTGCAGCAGAGTCCCTTTTATGGAATGTTAATTCATTGTAACACAAAAGAACAGTCAAATCAAGCGCTTGTATTTCTCATAAATCAGCATTAGCTTCTGGTATCATCTGACCAATGATAAAATTCACCACAATACGAAAAATATAATCACATATTTATCCTTGAACGGCAAGGAACATACTTTATAAAGCACAGACCTATACATACTAAAAAGATATTAACCGCAGGCGAAAACCTAAAAACAGAAGTGCCTCAACCCGCGAAAATGCGTGTCGAGGCACTCGACTGTCTATGCTATACAATATAGATTTTCGGAAAGAGCCACGTTACCGCTGTCGAAGCGCGTGGAGATTTTTCGTTTTTTGCGGGCGGCTTAGAGCGACAAAGAAAATCTAGTCTATACAGCAAAAATTCCTCGCCACTCCGGCGAGGAAAGAAAAATCGGATAATTTTAGCCGCGCTTGTTCGCGCGGCTAAAATTTGTCTATGGTATACGAAATAGATTTTTTAACGCGGGAGAAAACCCGAAAAACAAAAGTGCCTCAACGCGCGAAAATGCGTGTCGAGGCACTCGACTGTCTATGCTATACGAAATAGATTTTTGAAAAAGAGCCACCAAACCGCTGTAATGGCGCACGAGATTTTTCAGAGAAACGTCGCAAGCTCCTTATTCGGTTTTTGCGGTCAGCTTCATGCGTCAACAAAAATTTAGTTTACACAGCAAAACAGCCGTCCCACTCCGGGACGGCTGAGAAAAATC
>JAGAJA010000060.1 GCA_017829075.1 Oscillospiraceae bacterium
AAATCCGTTTTTTGCCCCAGCTCTGCCGGGGCAAAAAACACTTCTATCCGCACAACTGTGCGAACTGACAGCTTTGCTGTCAGTGAGTGCGGGCAGTGCGGATGTTCGGCGAGAAAGTCCCAACGGGACTTTTTCGACGGTCTGATGCGGGCTGAGAAATCAGCCCGCTTTTCGCTTTTATTCAAAGGAATCCTCTTCATTTCTGGAATTGAACAGCTCGACCAGCTTTTCCATTTCCTCTTCGGTGAGGGAAATACCCTTGCTCATGCGGGTGTGGTCGGGATTCCAGCTTCGGATATCGAATTTCGGCTCGCGCTCGTTCCAGCTAATGAGGTTAAGCTCCTTAGTCCAGCCCTTTGCGTCCTCTGAAATAACGCCAAGCTCCTTTGTGATCTCGTAGGTGATTTCTGCCATATCATTTCTCCTTATCCTGTTTTTTCGGGGACTTGCGTTCCCTCTTTTTCTTGATTTTGGTATCGTCAGCGACCACTATCTGGTCGTAAACTGCGTAATATTTCGGCGGGATCAGCTTGTTCAGATGAAGCTTTCCAAAAAACCACCGCTGAAAGCTTATCTTCTCATAAACATCGTTCAGATAAGTATTTATGTGATTTCTGTCGCCGCTGTTGTGGTCGAGGAAGTCATGCAGCTTAGACGGCGGCTCGTATGTAACCACGAGATCCACGTTGTTTCCCGCAGCCTCCAGATTTCTCAGACCCTCTTCAAGCTCATGCTCTGAGGGAATTTCACGCCGCCACCAGTTTTCGCCCTCGACAAGGTCAACAGTGTCGTCACTTTGTCCTCCGCCAAAAGAGAAAACAATCTTTTCGGCGATTTCGAAAACCTGTCCTCTCATGAGCTGACGCAGCCGCCCGGAAATGTGACGCGTCCTGCCGCCGCACCATTCCTCTTCAGGATAATCCTCCAGCAGGTCGTAGTTATCGTGAGAGCCTTCAACGAACAGTACATTATAGGGCAGCTTTCCGATCTTCTTCAGCAGCTTTTTTTCCTTGTCCGAGCCGTCCCAGATAAACCCGAAATCCCCACAGACGATAAGTGCGTCGTTTTTCCGCAGCTTTCTCAGCATCGGAGATTTGAAGCGCGTAAAATCGCCGTGAATATCTCCGGTAATGTAAATCATATAATCCCCCCAGCAGCCGAGGAGAAGAAAAATCTTACAACTCGGTTACAATTTGAAAAAAGCTCTTTACAAGAAGCCTGCATTTTAGTATAATAAATAAAGAAAGCTTCAGAGCGGGCGGTCAGATTTCAGTGTAAAAACCGCCTTTATATATAATAACTCATAATGGGAGATTTGTCTATATGCGAAAAGTAAAAATTTTTTCGATATTTATGTCAATTATTTTACTATGCAGCACCTTTGGCGCAGGATTGAGCGCTTCCGCGGCATTTACGCCGAAATTTGAGCTTTACAGCGAGGGCGTTTACATGGTAAATCTGGACACGGATATAGTTATTGTATCAAAAAACGCTGACAAACGTTTCATACCGGCTTCAACCACAAAGATAATGACCGCTCTTGTTGCGCTGGAGAACATCAAGGATTTCAACCAAACAGTGGATTTCGGATACGAAGCAACCAATGAATTCGCGGAGGGAAATCCGAATTATTACGGCGCGTCAAGTGCAGAATTAGAGCATGGACAGACAAACATCACCTATTGGGACTGCCTGTATTCGCTGATGGTTGCGTCTGCGTGTGAATCTGCAAATATTCTGGCGGTGAACATAGCCGGAAGCATTTCCGGATTTGTGGACATGATGAACGCAAAAGCAGCAGAGATAGGCTGCACCAATACTCATTTCTCAAATACTCATGGACTGTACGATGCGGATAACTACACCTCAGCCAGAGATCTGTACCTTATTACCCGGTACGCAATGGACAATTATCCCGGATTCATGACGATATGCAGTTCTACATCATACGAAATGCCGGCTAATTCAAAACACCCGGACGGCTACAATATCTATACCACCAATAAACTTATGACCGAGGGCAGCTATTATTACGAGGGCGTCCGCGGCATAAAGACCGGAAGTATAAACGAATATTACGAATATAAAAACGGCGAATGGGATACCGCAAATCCGGTCAAAGGCTCAATGGCGCTGGTGTCTACCTGCACCAACAAGGGAAGCGACGGCAGAGGCTACAATTATCTTATAGTTACCCTCGGCGCGCCGTATTACAATGAAAACGGCGAATACTCAAACTATTCCTTCAAGGATCACATTGCGCTTTACGACTGGGCATACAGTGAGTTCGTGTACACAAATGTTGTCAAGGCGAATGAGCAGGTAACTCAGGCAGAGGTTTATCAGGGCAAGGGAGTTGACAAGGTCGGCGTCTGCGCTTCCGAGGACTATTACACGCTTCTGGAAAAGAGCTTGAACAAGACCACAGTATCTAAGGAGATCAAGCTTTACGATAACGCGGTTCCAGTTCAAGCGCCTCAGAACAAAGGATATACAGTCGGCGAGCTGGAGCTTAAATTAAACGATGAAACTCTTGCAGTTATTTCGCTTGTTACCGAGTCAAATATTGAACTTGATGTCAGCGAATTCTACATGGAAAAGGTAAAGCAGGTAATGGCTGATCCTTTGTTTAGCTGGATAGTGGCGCTGACTGCAATTGAGATAGTGCTGCTGATCGTCACACATTATATGAAAGCGGCATACCGTAAAAAGGTCGCTCAGATGAACCGCCGAAGAAAGCTGAATATGTCCACGCAGACAAAGAAAGGCGGACGCAGATATTGAATATTAATTTCATTGCAATGGGAAAGCTGAAAGAAGCGTATTTCCGCGAAGCCTGCGCCGAATACCTAAAGCGGCTCGGAGGTTATGTGAACGTGAGGGTTATAGAGCCAGATCCGGTTAATCTCCCGCAGAAGCCCTCTCCGGCGCAGATAGAGTCTGCGCTCCGGCAGGAGGCAGGGAAGATCCGTGAGCAGATAAAGCCGGGTAGTTTTACAGTTGCTATGTGTATCGAGGGCAAGACCCTCTCCAGTGAGCAGCTTGCCCAGAAGCTTGAATCTGCGGCAGGGCAGGGGTTCAGCACGGTGAATTTCGTAGTGGGCAGTTCCTTTGGACTGGACGCGGAATTAAAGTCGCAGGCAGACCTGCGGCTGTCAATGTCCCCGATGACTTTCCCTCATTCGCTGGCAAGAGTAATGCTAATGGAGCAGGTCTACCGGGCTTATTCCATAATCAATAATGGAAAATATCATAAATAAAAGAGGAGATACAGACATGGAAATAACACTTAAATCAGGAGAAGTTTCCGCGAAAATAACCTCAAAAGGCGCAGAGCTGAAATCCCTCAAGGTCGGAAACCGCGAGCTTATGTGGAGCGCAGACCCGGCATTCTGGGGCAAGACTTCGCCGCTTCTGTTCCCGATGATAGGAACTTTAAAGGACGGAAAGACCCTCATAAACGGCAGTGAGTACAAAATCACCAAACACGGCTTTGCCCGCGATTTGGAGCTTACTCCGGAGGATTTCAGCAGCACCAGCGCGATGTTCTCCCTTACCCAGAGCGACTACACAAAGGCGATGTTCCCGTTTGATTTCCGCTTCACAGTGCGGTATACACTTAAAGCGGACGGCCTTACCGTAACCTACCGCGTACATAACAACAGCAACAGCGATATGCCGTTCTGTATCGGCGCACACCCTGCTTTTGCAACCCCCGGCGACATGACGGACTACCGTCTGGAATTCCCGAAGCTGGAAACTGCCGCAGTTCCAAACTATAACCTCTCCACCGGGCTTCACGAGGAAAACAACCGCCGCCCGCTGATCGACGGAGATACGGTACTTCTGCTCAGTCATGAGATGTTCTATCAGGACGTGTGCTATTTCGACAAGCTGCGTTCCCGCTCGGTTCAGCTTCTGAATAAAGAGAATGTCGGCGTTCGCGTGGATTTCCCGGATTTCACCAGCCTCGGCGTTTGGCAGGCAAAGGACGCGCCATTTTTGTGCATTGAGCCGTGGTGTGGTTCCGCAGACTTTGACGACTGCTCCGGAGTGTTTGCTGAAAAGCGCGGGGTCGAGATCCTGCCGCCGGACGGAGAAAAGGCGTTCACCTACACCATTACAGCGATCGAGCTTAAAGCAAAGGTCTGATAATTTAACAGCCGCTCGTAATTACGGGCGGCTAAATTATTGCAATAGAAAACCTCCCGAAATTGTTCGGGAGGTAATTTTTATACGTGTTCGTTTATGTACTGAATAAGCTGTCCGATCTGCGGCTTTGAGAACTGTCCGTCCGCGCCAACGCTCTGACCCTTAATTCTCATCTGATCATTGATGAGGGAGGAGAACAGGTAAACAGGGATCGCTTTCAGAACCGGATCGTCTTTGATCTGCTTTGTCAGGCGGTGTCCGTCCATTTTTGGCATCTCGATATCGCTGATTACACAGGAGATCTGGTCGAGAATATTTCCGCCCATATCCTTGTGACCGCTCACATAATCCCACGCGTCCTTGCCGTTGTCGAAGTGAACCACGTTCTTGTATCCTGCGTCGTGCAGTGTATTAACGATCAGCGTATTGAGGAAAGGGGAATCCTCCGCAATGACAATATGCTTAGTGGACTTGTCGGAGTCAGCCGCAGTAACGCCTGATGTGTCAAACGCCGCGGTAGGATCCATGTCAGAAACGATCTTCTCAAAATCAAGAATAAGCACGATCCTGTCCTTAAACTTTGCAATTCCGGTCGCAATATTGTGTGCGCCGTCGCCGGACATTGCCGGTGGCTTTTCAATATCTTCCCAAGAAATGCGCTGAATTCCCTTTACCGAAGAAACATGGAAACCAACGTCCTTTGTGTTGAAGTGGCAGATTATCAGCAGGTCATGCTCTGGATCTGGGCTTTCCTTATGGAGAATAGTGTGCAGGTTGATCACAGAAATGACCTTATCTCTGGGGGTGAAAACGCCCTCAAATGCAGGGTGCGAGTCGGGTACGGGAACCATCTTCTGATAGTTCATGATCTCAGTGACCTTTGCGATATTTATGCCGAAGCTCTGTTCACCTACCATGAATTCAAGAACCTCAAGCTCGTTCGTTCCGCTCTCTAAGAGTATATTGGTATCCATTGCTTACTCTCCTTTTCCATTAGTTATAGGTATATTATACAACACCAAGCAAAAAAAATCAAGACGTTTTGTGAAAAAATATGCTGTTTTATTGGAAATTTTTTAGAAATACAATTTCTCAATCAATATTTCGGACGAAGATCGGCGCGGCGCTTCGCTACTTTTTTCAGCCATACGAATACAAGAGCCAGCAAAGCCAGCAGAACTACAAGCCGCAGGATAAGTCCCAATACATCAAAAGGCGCGACAGTCAGCGCGTAAACTCTGCCGATGCCGTCCCGGAAATACAGCGTACCGTTTGCTGAAGCGCAGAATGCTCCGGTGGTGTAATCCTCCATCTGCGCGAGTATCGCAGTTACAGGCTCGCTTTCCTCGTCCATATCCCGGACGCAGTAAACCGCCCAGCGATCCTCACGTTTTGCCACCGTGTAGATGTACGGACCGCTTCCGTAATGCACCTGAGGGGTACAGCCGCCCTTGATTTCGCTGATTATATGAGTTACGTCCATGTTCAGATTGTCGAGGATATAAAATCCGTCATTCGTGGAGATATAAAGCCTGCCATTCCATGAAAGTGGGGAAGAGGGATTTTTGCCGATCTGGCAGAAGGTGAGCGTGTCCTCCTCCAGCGTTCCGTCAGGATAAAGCCGTAGCTTTCCCGCATTTCCGTCCTTTGTGGTGAAGAACACCGCGTATTCTGTCGCAAAGGGCGCGCCGGCGATCTCCTTTCCAAGCGGGATTTCCGTAAAGCTTTCTTCCTTATAATTATGTGCAATCAGACTGCTTCCTGTCCCGAAGATCACATTATCTCCCTGAATTGTCGCGGCAGTCGGCTGATTCGTCATTTCGTATTTCCAAACCGTGGAAAGCTCAGGCGAACTCAGATCAACACACAGGAATTCATAGCTATCATCGCATTTTATAGCAAAATAACCCAGCTTGTCGATCATAGCGCAGTCAGAAACTGTTGTTCCCTCAAACCTGCGTGAGCTTTCCACCGTCATGGTGTCCGTATTGATAAGAGCCGCTCCGTGCTCAGTCGGCAGAAGCAGGGAAGCGCCTATCCTTGCTCCGGAGTACTCTGTGGAGCATTTTTCCGGAAGCTCCGCAGTACCGAGGACTTCGCCGGAGCTTTCGCTCAGCGCCAGAAGCGAGTTTTCTGTCGGGAGCAGAAGTTTTTCCCCGCAGGCAAGCGGAATTCCACAGCCGGAGCGCTGAATATCGCCTCCCCATTGTATCTGAGTGTATTTGTTGTCGTAAGGAGCCGCCGCCGGGGTTATGAGCCTTTCCTCGCCGCTGAAGCCGCTGCTCTGTGCGAATGCAGAAATCCCCGTGAGAGAAATGACCGCAGCCGCTACTGCTGAAATAATCTGTTTTTTCGTAATATCACCTCATAGATCATTAATAAAAAATGCCTGATCCTGCCCGAAAGAGTAGAGAACCATTTCAATATTATCGTTGCTGCATTCAGACAACAACATCGGAAGAATTTTTCTGTACAGCCTTAGCTGCCTGCTGTACGCGGGAAATTCCGCTTCAAGGCTGCCCTTGCTGTCGCTCTTGTAGTCAACGACAACTACTCTGCCGTCCTTGATGAAAAGCATATCCACGCGTCCCTGAAGTATTGTTGTTCCCTCGCAGTTATCGTTTTCAGGGAACAGCTCGGCGGCGGGAAGCTCCGCAAATATCTCGTATTCCCGCTCGACGCGCTCCGCAGAAAGCATATCTCTGCCGATCCCACTGCAATAGAATGCGGATATCCGGCGCACGAAGTCCATTTTTTTCTCGCCGGCGCACAACATCTCCTCCGGAGTAAGCCGCTGACGCTCGATCATTTCGTCCACCGCGACCTCCACAGCAGCCTCCATATCCTCCTCGCTGAAATCCGCCCGGAGTGTTTCCAACGGGAACAGTTCCATAATATGGTGGTAGGTATTTCCCACAATAATGCCGCTCATTCTTAGCTCGCTGACCTTTTTCGGCTGGAGGAAATCCGGCTTTGTTAGCTTGATATTTCCCGCGATCTTTTGTTCCTCAGAATGTGCAAGCTCTGTTACGCTGAAACGGCTTTGCAGAGTGGTTTCGTACTCGTGGGAATAGCTCTCTAACAGCATATCCCTGATCTTTTCCGCTGTTTCTTCCTCCGCAGCGCCGTCCTCCGGGAGTTGTACGGCAATTTCTTCCGGCTCCGGCAGACGTTCAGAAACCCAGTTTATTTTAAGCCCCGGCGTGTCCAGATATTCTGGGATCGCCGTGTCGGATATGTCGCTGCGATACCGCAGCATTGAGCTTAAAATCCACTTTATATGTGAATTTCCGGACAGCGCAAATTCCGGGGTGAAGCTGTCGGTACAGCATTCTGCGGCGTTTTTCTCCGAGCACTGACCTATCATGATGAGCTTTTCCTCTGCTCTTGTCATAGCCACATACAGCAGACGAAGTTCATCTCCAAGCTGTGCGCGATTTACTGAAGCCTTTGCGCCGTTGTAGCTTAATGTCGTTGTGCGCAGCCGCTGATTTATCAGAGTATTTTTTAGCCCAATGCCGGTTTTCCGGTCAATGATAATGCTTGAGGCTCTTTCGTCATGAAGCGCAGTCCCAAGACCTCCGAGTATGACGATCTTCCATTGAAGACCCTTTGACGCATGGAACGTCAGTATCTGAACCGCGTCCGCAGCCTCCTGCGGAACTACCGCTTCCTCAAGACCGCCGGAGTTTTCACGCACTGCGTCGGTATAGCGCAGGAAGTCGTTCAGCGTTCCGCCGCCTCCTGCCTCGAAATCTGCCGTGTATTTCAGCAGAAGCCGGATATTTGCAAGCTTCCTGTCACCGCGTTCGTAAGTGGAGATCACCGAAAAGAAGTCAGTATCATCGTATATCCGGCGTATAAGCCGTTCCACCGAGTTGTTCGCGGCAAATCTCCGGAACTCGCTGAAATGCTGCATGAACCTGCTGCATTTTTCGTCCGGAATGCGTTCCGCACCTTTTGCTTTAAGCTGAGAAAGCGCCTCTAAAGCGCCTGCGGAATGCTCCGGCTGAGCAAGTTCGCTTTCTGCCGCCGCAGAAATACAGCAGAAAAGCGACTGCGCCGCAAAGCTGTCGTAAACCGGTTTTAAATCTGTGCCTATATCGTTGATTTGCTCAACGTCATACCCAAGTATTCCAAGCCGAGCCAGCGATATTTCCTCCGCAGTCATACCATAAAGCGGCGACATGAGCACCGAGAGAAGTTCCTCGTCAAGCTGCGGATTGTCTATGACCTTTAGATAGCTGAGTATCAGATTTATTTCATCAGCGGACAGGTAGTTGCCGCCGTTTGCCGCGACAGGTATACCAAGCTTTTCCAGCTCCGCCTTGTAGTCAGCAAAGTGACTTTTGCTTCTGAGAAGTATGGCAAAATCTCCCCATGTGCAGGGTCGGAGTGTTTCTCCGTCCTTTTTTATAGGAAACCGTTCCGCTGCCATTTTCTGGATAAGCGCTGCTGTAAAACGTGCCTCCGCAACGGGGTTGCTTGCCTCAAGTGCAAGCTCATCTGATTTTTTGCCTGAGTTTTCCGGTTCGGTGTTTATGTCCTGTTCGTCCTTTGAATTGTTCCTTTCCCTTGCCGGGAAATCCAGCAGGTACATTTCAGACAGATAATCGCTGCCGGATTGTGGGAATTCTGCTCCGGGCGTAAGCTGATTGTTGTCGGAATAGTCCACCTCGCCGTATTTCTCGGTCATTACCCCATCAAACATGGAATTTACTGTGTTGATGACCTCTTTACGGCTTCGGAAGTTCCTGTTCAGAGGAAGTTTCACAAAGCCGCTGCCATATGCACAGCACCTTGCCATGATCTCCGGATTTCCTCCGCGGAAAGCGTATATCGACTGCTTTATATCTCCCACAAAGAACAGATTGCTCTGATCTCTGGAAATCAGCCGGAAAATTTCATATTGCAGGTCGTTGGTGTCCTGAAACTCGTCCAGAATGATACACTGATACCGTTCCGCAAGCGACTGCCGCAGTCCGCAGCTTTCGTCCCGCAGCTTTTCCAGAAGCAGCCTTTCGCAGTCTGCGAAATCCACAACTCCGGCTTTCCGTTTAAGGGCGGTATATTCTTGCTGAAGCCTGCGCACCAGCATTATCAGCGCCGTTACTGCTTTTTGCTGCGGCGCAAGCTCGTTTTCCAAGATGTCGGAGGCATATCCGCAGCCCTCTCGGATATCCGCGCAGTACCGCTGCATTCGCTTGCGAACCGCGTCAACCTCAGCCTTAAGCTGCTTGTAGTCCGGATTGTTCCGTGGAATTCCGGAGCGGCTGAATGAACCGAAAGAAAGCTCGCAGAATTCTGAGTTGAACCTGTCAAAATCGCTTATCTTAGGCTCGCAGTTCTCCGGGAACGCACGAATAAACGCATTTAAAAGCCGCTCCACCGCTTCTTTATCAACGTCAAAAACCGTCTGAAAACGCTCGCTGAAATCAAGGTCTGCTCCTGCGCAGAGGTTTTCGTATCGTTCCATGCAGCTTTTCAGCAGGGCGCACTGCCGTTTCAGCTCCTCAATTATCACCGGGAGAAACCGCTTTTCCATTTGTTCCACGCTGCCGAATACGGTAACGCAGCCGTCCAGCCATTCCTCACTGTCTGCAAGAGATGTGGATTTTAGGTAGATAGCGGTAACAGCCTCCCGCAGCTTTGCGTCCGTGCTGAATGAAAAGGTCTTGTGCAGAAGCTCTCTTGCGTCGCTGCCGATAGTTTTACGCTCTTTTTTGGCGATTTTTCCTTCAAAACCGGAATAAACCTCCGGGAAATCCTCCTCAAACTCCGGAGAGTAGAAGTATTCCATAGCGTTGTCAAGAGCCGTCTGCCGCATAATAAGTCCCTTGCTCTCCTCCACAATGGAGAAATTTACAGGCAGTCCGAACAATTCCGCGTGTTCCTTGAGAATACCGAGGCAGAAAGAGTTTATCGTGCTTATGACCGAGCTGCGGAATTTAATAAGCTGCTCCCTTGAAACAGAATCCGCTCCGCTGCTCCGGGAAGCCTTGTCTATCGCGAGGGTCATTCTTGTGCGGAATTCCTCGGCGGCATTTCTTGTAAAGGTGAGTATCGCGAACTTGTCGCCCGCTACCGGGGGTATGTTTTCCTCGGCATTACCTCTGATGAGATTTACTACTCGTTCGATAAGCAGAGCGGTCTTTCCGCTGCCCGCCGCTGCCGTAACGCAGGCTGATCTGTCTGACGGGAAGTTTATCGCCGCAAGCTGATCCTCTGTCCATTTCATTTCCTTGCTCATATCTGTGATTTCACCTGCCTTTTACGAACCGCTCGAACTGCGTTTCGTGCTGCGCTTTTTGGGCTTTTCATCTGTGATCTCTGACTGCTCCGGAGCCTCTCCGACCGCTCCGAGCTTTCTTTCGGTTACGCTTTCGTCAACGATAACTCCGTATCTGTCCTGATTTCCGCACACATTTTTATATCGGCAGTAGGTGCAGGATTTCTGCTGACCGGACTTTCCTTCCTCCGTATAAACGGTTGGAACTGCCTGCACATCGCCGCCGTATAGCCGCCGTATTACTTCCTTTGTCTGGGAAAGTATCTCTTCCCGCAGCTTTCTGAACTGCTCCGGAGTTGGCTGTGCGTCCTCTTTCGGCAGCAGCTTTTTGGAGTTTATCTTATCGCCGGGGGTGAGAATTGCCCTTGCGTAGCCCTCGGCAAACTGCTGCATCTCATTCTGGGTTTCCTTGTCAAGAACGCACATTCCGCTTGGGTAATGCCCGTTTGTAAGCAGGCTGAGAAGCCCTGCGGGGCTTGAAGAAGCGTCCGTCATTTTCGCCGTGAGATAGCTGACCCCGCCGGGAGTGACATTCGGATTTGCGTCACACAAAGCGATCAGATAGATCAGCATTTGCGTATTGACACCATACAGCGCATTTGAAAGCTTGAATGCGTGACCGCCTGTTTTATAGTCCACGATACGAAGATAGTCGTTTCCACCCTCGCTGTGGAACATATCCGCCCGGTCTACTATCCCGGTTATGGCAATCGTCAGTTCATCGCTGATTTTCAGCCTGAGCGGGGGAATATTCAGCGATTTCGCCGACAGGGGCAGTACATCAGGCTCATCATCGGTGTATGAGGTTTCCTGCTGTTTATCCTCCATAAGGTCGAAAAGCGTCTGCTGCTCGCCGGTGGTTTCCTCAAGAAGCTGCGGCAGAGGCGCGGAATTGTTGTCTTTCAGTCGTAATTCAAACAGAACAGGACGGTATTTCCTGCTCTTGAACTCATTCTGGAGCAGATTTAAAAGGTCGGTGCAGCTCAGAGCAAGCCCATTGTACATATAGTTGAAGGAGCGGCTTCGATAGGCGCTGCCGCCGAGGTTGTTGTCTGCATATTCCTGCAAATACTTATTGGATATATCAAGAAGCTGCTCGCGGGTGAGCGCGAAGAATTTCTTCATCTTTGTGCAGTATTCAGATAGTGTCTTTTCAAGAACATAATGCACCGCATTTCCGACCTCGGAATTAGCGCTGTTCAGCGACCGCCGCTCCTTTATTTTCAGTCCGTTCTTGCAGAAATACTCGAACCGGCATTTGTTCAGTCCCTCCAGCCGAGTCGCGGATATCTGCTTTGTCCGGAAAAGCCGGGCGGCGGTGTCCGGAGTGAGCCTGTGGCGGTAAGCAGACGGACGTTCTGTTACAAGTTTTTTCAGCTTCTCGGCATATTCTCCGTCCCCGGAAAGCTCAAGCGCCCTTTGAAGTGTGCTTCTCCTTGCGGTATCTTTAGTTCCGAAAAGTGAAGCGTATCGGGAGCGCAGCGCAGTTTTCGTCCGGCAGTAGAAGCTGTCCCCGAATTGGTTCAGATCCCCGGCGTATTCCTCATGGAGATCTCCGAAAATACCCAGCAGCCCGGTCACGGCTTCTGATGGCGACAGGGAAGAGCAGGCGGTATTCAAAAGCGGATAGGTAAGGTACAGGCGCTGCGTTGGGAGCGTCATTGCCCTGTACGCCTGATATCTGCTGAAATGGTACATTTCCTCCTGCTTCATTGCTATTTTTAGATCGCCGTCGCTCAGAAGCTCAGCCTCATATTCCGAAAACAGCCCGAAGCTGGAGCTTTCGTCCGGGAATTTTCCGTAGCAGGCTCCGGCGATAAACGCAGCCTTTATTCCCTCGGCGCGGGTGCGCCCGGTGTCGCCGACAAGTACGCTGTCGGTGAGCTGCGGCGGCTTTGCAAGGGTTGTTTCGGCGCATATATCCCGGAAAAGCGAGTAGTATTCGCCGGGAGTGATCTCCACTTCGTTCAGCGCCGAATGTATCGCCTCAAAGATCTGAACCAGAATATCCCAGAGAGTGGAGCAGCTTTCATCGGCAGAAAGCACAGCCTTCTCGATTCCCGCCTCCTCAAACAGGAAACGGCAAATCCGCTCGGTGAGCCAAGAACCGGTGCAGCCTCCGTCCTTTACGGCGGTTTTTATCTCATTGCGAAGCTCCAAAACCGGGACAGCAGCGCATACTCTCACTCTTTCGGCGCAGACCGCCTGAGCGCTGTCGTCACTGCTCATATTATCGGTTACGAACGGCTCTTCAAACTGATTTCCCTTTAGCTGCCAGCGGAAAATATATCCGTCAAAGCAGTCTATTTCCGCAAAGGAAAGCGCCCGGAATGACTGCTTTTTCACTCCGGTATCAGATTTCACCCTGAGAAAGCTGTTTCTGACGTAGCTCAGAATATTCTGCTCGGACGGGTCATCAAGCGCTTTAAGCAGCGAAAGAACCAGATTTGTCAGCGGCGCGTTAAGAATTACCTCCGGAATGTCGCAGAACATCGGTATCTCATACTTTGCGAATGCGCTTTCAGCGGGGGATCTGTATTCTCCGGTGTCAGAGCAGAGAACGGCAATCTCGTTGTACCGCAGACCCTCCTCGCTCACCAGACGCTTTATTTCCGCCGCTATAAAGTCCATTTCGCCGTAAACATCGTCTGCCTTGATGATACGCACAATGCTCATGTCGCTTGTTACGTCTGTGGAATTGCCGTAAATAAGCTCGGAAGCCCTGACTATACCCTCAGCCATACCCCGCGAGTTTTCGCAGATCGGTTCGGGAATACCCTCGCCGCCGGAAAGCCTGTCGATATCTGCCAGAACAGTACGGAAAAAATCGCGCCTGTCATTTTTATCGCAAACGAAAGAAAAGCAGGCGAGATCAGCCTTTTCTGCGGCGGTTTTCATCAGCATGAGCTGACTTCCGGAAAAGGAGTTAAATCCGTCAACAAAAACATTTTGTCCCTTGAAGTAGGAATGACGGTAAGCAAGATCAGCCGCGCGCATGGTGATATCCAGCTTGTCAGTGTAGCTCTGGGACAGCATCTGGTCGTATTCAAGATAGAGTGCATAGATATCCCGGAGCTTTGCCAAAAGCGCGGGATTTTCAACGGCGCATTCCTCTGAGTTGATCTTTTTTCCTAGCGTTTCGCAGTCAATGCCTGCGGTTTTGAACAGGGAAACAGTTTTAACCATTCGTGAGGCGAAGCCCGGTTTTCTGGATACTCTTCCCAGCGTAGAAAGCTCCACATCACGCTTTCTTACCGCGCGGTACATTATCACGCTTTTGGTGATGTCGTCTGCCGGCGGCTTTTCAACGCTGTATTTCTTCACGATCTCGTCTGAGATACGGGCGATAGTTCTCACATGGATCTGCTGAAACATCGGAATTATACCGTTGTTAGAGCATTTGCGGAAAAGCGCCTTTTCTGTTTCAAACACGAACTGATCAGGAACGATGACCGTTGCGGTTTTCCCGTCCTTTATCGTCTGCATTATCCGTTCATAAAGCATTCCGGTGACGTCCGCGCAGGCTCTTCCGGTGATAAAATCTGTCATTTCAATTCCTTTCCGCTGACTGAATAAACAAAGCTGCGTCCCTGCATATCTACTTTCTCAATAAGACCCGCTTCACGGAGTATCTCCAGCCGCAGCGAGGAGTACGGCTCCTTTGCGATACGGCAGAAATCCTTTTTGGTGAAGCGCTCCGGAAGTCCATCCGGCAGGAATACCCGCAGCCCCTCCGGAAGCCTGAGCGTAGTTTCCTCCAGAAGTTCCAGCGGGATCTTCTGGATATCAATTCTTTTGCGCACTGAGCGGCTTCGCATATCCGGGATTTTTTCGCTCTGACAGCATACTCTCTTTTCGATTTTCAGCTTCGCGAGAATTATTGTTATCTTTGGATTTGAGAGAAAGTCCCTTATCGAATAAAGCTCCTCATAGATCTTCTGACGTGGGTTAACCCTGCGGAACTGAGATTCCTGCAACACTTCGCCGGTTTGCGCGTTGATGTAGACATTCCGGGTCATCGCCTCCACCGGGTGCACAATCGTTACCCGTGCCGCTTCGGTGAATGCCGCCAGTTTTTCCCGGAGAAGATGCAGCTTTCTGGTCTGTATCTCGAAAATTCCGTTCTCATTCACCGCGTCCGCAAAGAATTTCCCAATGCGTATTTCCTGATCCTCTGCGAACGGAGCGTAGTAATTTTTCAGCACCGCATGAATAAGCTTTTCGTTTTGCGTTCCCACGGAGCCGTGCATACCTCGAATTCGTACCATCGCCGCGCTGAGCGCCTGTGAAAATCTGTCCTTATCCGTTATGATTTCCGGAATATCCGGCATTTTGGCGGTAATTTCCGGAATTTCCATACCGTTTTCTCTGGCAATAAATTCAGCAACCGCGCCGTCATTGCAGCTTCCGATTATTTTATCGGCTTTCTTTTTAAGCCCATCGCAGGCGTTTGAAACTGCCACACCGACGTCCGCAGCGCGGATCATTGAAAGATCGTTGTTGTTATCTCCGAAGGACACCAGTCTGTCCGCATGAGTAAGTTCCATTACCTGTAACAGCGCGCTTGCCTTGCTTGCGTTACGGCTGAATATCTCGTACCATATTTCGTCCTTATTGTAGGTGTCCGGCATCATGTTGACCGCAAAGCCGTTTTCCCGGCTGAAAACCTCGTCCAGTTCCGGATAATCGACCTTTGGGTTGAGAAGCGTGAAATAGAATACAGTCCCCTCAAAAAGCTCGCTGCGGGTCTTTACCGGGCGAAGTCTTTTATCTCCCTGACGCGTGCTGACGTAGCCGTAAACGTCCCCCAGCCTGTCCTCAAGATAGCTTACTCGTTCTCTGCCGTCAATGTAGGAGTACACCAGCGGCGCAAGGTTTTTCCGGTTAAAGAAATCAACCGCGGTATTGAACGCAGAAGCAGAAAATACATTTTCCACAATATGTCTCCCGGTTCTGGGATCAATGACAAAAACCCCGTTGAAAGTTACAGCGGGGCAGGAAAGATTCAGCTTTTCGACCAATGGAGAGGCGCTGGAAAAGGAACGTGCTGTGGCATATGTAAAAAGAACACCCTGCGAAATCAGACTGTTCAGGATCCCGCAGGTGTCGTCAGAAATGCTCTTGTCGGAGCGCAGAAGCGTTCCGTCCAGGTCAGTGGCATAAAGGGTCATATATTTCTCCGTTTGCTGGTTTAGTTATCAGTCCCGGTCTGCGTCCACAAATCTATGGTTCAGCATATATTCTCTGAGCTGCTCCAAAGTTGGAAGTCCGGCGTTGTCGCTTTCATTCTGTATCTGCATACTTCCTACTGCGTTTGCGCGGACGACCGCTTCACCGAGAGGGATTTCTTCGCATATTCCGCTGATAAGCCCCGCCGCAAATCCGTCGCCCGCTCCGGCGGTGTCTATAACATTATCCGCGCGGAAAGTCGGCGCGATACCGCTTTCGACATGGCTCTTGTAATATGCGCCCTTCTTTCCGAGTTTCACGACAACTTTTCTTGTGCCAAGCTTCAGATAATACTCCGCGATAGCCTCCTCATCGAAAAGACCGCAGAGGGTTTCCGCCTCTTTAAGGCTGGGCAGAAATACATCGGAATGAGCCGCAAATTCATTCAGAAGAGAAATTGTTTCCGGAGAGGAATTCCAGAGCTGGCAGCGCAGATTAGGGTCAAAGATAACGGTGATCTCATTCTCATGGGCGCGCTTTACAAGCTGCCTTGCCGCGTCGGCAGCGGATCTTGAAATAGACGGGAAAATGCCGGTGAAATGCACCGCTCTGATATCCGAAAGATCCAGCCTGTCAATATCCTCACTGCACAGAAAAGAAGCCGCCGAGTCCTGACGGAAGTAGTATATTTCATGCTTTCCCGGCTCTGACTTGCTTTTCATCATAGCTCCGGTGAGGTGCGCCGGGTCGGTAATGATAAGGTCGTCTGAGATTCCGTTTTCCTTCATAAAGCGGCGTATCCTGTCTGCCCTTGGATCGCAGCCCAGCCTTGTCATGAAGCGCGGGCAAAGCCCCAGCCGCGCAAGACCGACCGCAACGTTCATTTCCGCACCGGAAACACTCGCCCGGAAATGTGTGACATCGGCAAGAGCGCCCTCCTCTTCTGCAAGAAGCAGCTCCATAGGTTCGCCAATCAGAAGTACCTTATCCATAATTTTTGTCCTCTCTTTATTATGTCTGTAATTCCCCTTGAATAAAGCTTAGCCTGAAATGCTGTAATCTATTCCCTTTAAATGGAATAAACCTGATATGCTTTATCACTAATATAATTATATCAGATTTTTCTGATAAATCAAGACATTTATCGGGATAATTTGCAGTTTTTTTTAGGGCTTTGTATACTTTACAGTAACAAACCGGGCAGCATGAGCCGCCCAGTCAGCTTGTCGAAAAACTCAGTTTTGCCCGCGAAGCGGGCTTTTAAAATCCGTTTTTTTGCCCCAGCTCTGTTGACCTGCTCCAACGGAACATTCAATTAAATCATCATAATCATCAATCAAGCCTGCCGACAAACTTGTAGTAAACATCGAGCTTCTGAATAAACTCACCGTCCACATCTTCAGGCTCGTGAACCTCAATTCTGTCAATCAGAGTATTGAGTAGAGCCTGCGTAAGCTCGTCAATATCCGCATACTGCTTGATTAAATCAACGAAATTCTCGGCATTCTCGCCGTTCTCACGCTCTGCCTTTATGACCGAATTGAGTTCGCTTATTCTGCTTTCCAATTCGGTCTGTTCCGCTTCATAGGCGGCTGAAAGGCTGTTGTAATTACGCTCGCTCACCTTGCCGTT
>JAGAJA010000061.1 GCA_017829075.1 Oscillospiraceae bacterium
AATTGTGCCGTCCCAGCGAGCTTTCCAAAAGTATATGTATGAACGGCTCTTGTTGTATTTGCGAGAAGCTCGCTTCACACCATATTTCTCGCAATATTTCATTAGGGATTGACGAAACCGCATTTCTTGTGTTATACTGTTCATTGAGAGATAGACCTTCTTTCACTTGAATTTTGTGTGGTAACTTTATTCTAGCAGATTTTGGTCTATCTCTCAATACTTTTTTCTGTCTTTCTGTCCAATATCTATTGTAGCACTACACCAAATGGGAGAATGCGTGGGAGGATTATGTTGACCTCGGCGACGAAGAACGCAATCAGGTTTTAGCGGCAGCTTACAAGCAGTATATGCTCAATCGAGTGACGGAAGCGGTGAAAGCCAGCTTGGAGGCTTATAGAGAGTATAATAAGCCGTGGGAGTGAATGTTCAGTTTAAATAATTTTATCGCCCTTTTCGTTGACTGCCTATTGAGTATATGCATTAGGCAAAATGATATTACGCATATGATTATTCTCGACAGATTAAGATACATCAATAGTATAAATCTAGTGCCATTTCAATTTCCACGAATAATGTTGTATATCGATGCTTTTTATGTTACCACAATTTCCGAAAAAACTGTCCGAGTTTCCTTGTGTCGAAAACTCGGACTTTAGTGTGGATTAAGGTTTCAGAGCCTTTTGCCGTTATTTATTTAGAAAAAGCGAGTTGACTATTGTAATAGGTTAACTCGTTTTTCCTTGTTGTTTTGAAAGTTTTTTTCACAAATGCTTAAGGAAATACCGCATAACTATTGTCGTTCAATTGCGCTGTATTGCCTTAAATAAACAAGCTGTTTTTCATATAATCCCAAAAAGAGCCTGCCATATTTCTTTCACTGATGGTAAATACCGTAATCGGTGAATCGGTCTTCGCCATAAACACACCGACATCTTCCTTAACATAAATCATAGTGTTGTTCTCGACATTATCCGAGAATTTGACGGTCACATTTTCATATTCCTTTTCCAAATGCCGTATATGCTCAATAGTCGCTATGTATTGTTCCATTGTGTAAACAAAATCGGAGGCGCAAAACAATCCCGCCATAGGCAGATAAAGCGTATCCGGCGTGAGCAAAGCAAGCTCCGGGTCAAGCAAAGTCATACAAATCCGATGATTTGTAATATCACTGCGGAATATTTCAGCCGCCCTTTTCCAAGCCGAAATCAGCATATCGGCGTTGTGTTTTTTCGCGAACTCCTCGATAACGCTTTCCGGCATAGTGAAAATCGGCGGCATTGCAGAGTAGATGAAAGCGTCCTCCTCAGCAGACGCAAGATTTTCAAACGCTTTCAGAATGTCCTCGGGGGTTTGTTCGGTCAAAATGCGCATCAGCGGACGGCAAAGCGACAAATAGTGCTCGTATTCGATTTTCAGCGCATCGAGAGCGGATTTATCCGTGATAAACATATTTAGCATACCGTCGGTGTCCTGTTGCACCGAGGACGAAATGACCGCAGCCGTATCAGGCGCAATGAACAGCGTCCGCTGAAAAAGCCCATCGCGCAGTTTCGGATAAAAATACGGCTCAACAGCCCCTGTCATGTAAATGGGTATCCATTTTGCGATTGCCTCAAACATATCGTTGATGTCGCGGGTGATTGTGTGGATAATCTTAACGCGGTTTCCTCTTTCAATAACCTTCTTGAATAATTCAGCCCATTGTGCGGCAAAGGCGGCGTCTTCATAAAGCCATGCCATATTTTCATCAGAGAAAAGCAGAAGTGTCTGCGGTGTGTTTTCCTGCAAAATCGTATAAAAAAACTGCTCGACCGCTTTTCTCTTTCCGGCATTTCCGTAAAGATATGAGAAGTAATTCATAGGTACTTCGGTCATAGATTCATCGGTCGTGTGAATAACGGGTCTTGCGGCAACACGGGAAAACCCGGAAATAAGCCGCTTTGCCACAGACGCTGCGTCCCTTTCTTCTTCGATAAGCCAACGCTCAAGATACACCGCAGCTGCATCTGCCCGAGAAAGCGCAGATGCGGGAATACCGGTCAGTTTTTGCAGCGCATTCATCTGATATTCCTTTGTTATATGCTTGACAAGGTAGGTACATACCGCCGGCAGATAATCGTGCTTTTTTGCTAACGGTCTTGCTCCCGAGCGTAATCTCCCGATGTGGGCGGGATTCATGTTTATATCTCTGCCGAGGAGACTGTTGGAAACCTCGGCGATATTCATCAGCGCGTCAAATCGTTCTGCAAACAAAACTATTCCTCCATATATTATTGTTCGGGCTATGCTCCGCAGTTTTGCAAAGTACATCCGGTTATATTATACATCACTTACATTTAAATGTCAACAGATTTTGGCATAAAGTGTGCCAAAAATTTGGCACGACCAAATTTCAGAATGTATAGAATTTTTCTCAAAATATTGTTATAATTAAATCAATTATACAGAATACATCACCCGTTGCTGCGAACGAAACGCAGCAATTTTAGAAAGCTGAACATTTATGCAGCATTAATCAAGGAGGAATTAATATGGCGAAATTTTGCAGATACTGCGGAAGCCCATTAGAGGAGGGATATCGGTTTTGCACCGTCTGCGGAAAACAGATACCTGTAGAGCAATCGAATCTGCCGAGACAAGTACAGCCGTCGCCGCAAATGCAACCCAGACAGGTACAGTCAGCGCCTCAAATATCGAGACAGGTACAGTCAGCTCCTCAAATGCCAAGACAGGTACAGTCAGCTCCTCAAATGCCAAGACAGGTACAGCCAGTACCTCAAATGCAGCCCAGACAAGCACAGCCAGTACCGCAAATGCAGCCGGGGCAAGCACAACCAGTGCCGCAAATGCAACCCAGACAGGTACAGCCTGCCCCGCAAATGCAACCCAGACAGGTACAGCCTGCCCCGCAAATGCAGCCGGGGCAAGCACAGCCAGCGCAGCAAATGCCGCCAAGACAGGTACAGCCAACGCCGCAAATGCAGCCGAGACAGGTGCAGTCAGCGCCGCAAACACTGCCCAGACAGGTACAGCCAGCGCAGCAAATGCAGCCGAGACAGGTACAGCCAGCACCGCAAGTACAGTCAGCACCGCAAAATATAAGCGGAATGGCAGTATCAACAGCAAGAACAGCGGTATCAAGGGCTGTCGGGACATTCGCGGGGCAGTTTGCGCCCTCCGCCTGCGGCGAGACAGTGCTAGGCTCATTCGGCAACCCGATAGGCGCGGCAGCAAGCCTTATCCCCGGTACGGGAACAGTATTGCTGGGGAGCTTCAAGCGGTTTTTCGTTTCTTTGAAATCCGCTTTTAAGAACCCGAAAAAGCTTATCATTCCGCTTATTCTGGCGGCTGTGTGGCTTGCGCTTGATATTTTACAGGTGCTTAAAATTGATGTTGTGCCAACGCAGGTGCTGTCGTTTCTGACCTTTGCAAAAGGTGGAATGTCGGGAAGCGTATCGGGATTTATAGGCGGAATTTTCGGCAAGGGAATATTCGCCGGTGCGCTGGTGACGCTGATAAACTCGCTGTTTCGGAAAAACAAAGGGCAAAAACGGTCGCTCAAGGAGACTTTCAGCGGCGTTTTCGGTGTGTCGCTTGATTCTCTGGGGGGATATCTCACGGGTATCGGCGCGGCAATGTTTATATACCTGTTCGTTTCGGGCGGTATGCTAAAATCGGGCTTTATGGCAGGCATTGCGGCGGCGTTTCTCAGCGCAAAAGCGTGTCTTAACAGGGGCTTTTTGCAGAACCTACTCGGCTCGTTTACGTCTAAGGGCAAGGCAGCCTTAAGTCAGGGCGCGGCGGGGATTATCAAGGGTCTGACCGTCGGCTTTGCGGGCGCGGCGGTAATCGGACTCACAAATATCATACTGATACCCATTATTCTCGGCGCGCTCCTGATGGTAGCAGGCATTGTACTGATGATACTTCAAAAAGCAGGCGTAATCAAGTCAAAGAAGGAGGCACAGTAATGAAAAGATTATTCGCGGGAATTTTGCTTGTCTTTATGCTGGCGGCGAATTTATTGCCGTTCACTGCTTTAACGGCGAGAGCCGAGACAGATGATGAAAGCAAGCAGTTTTTCAAAAGACTTGCCGGTACATATACAGCTGACATTAGCCAGATTTATGACGTCAGAGAGGATAAATATTATGATTATTGGGATTATTGGATAGAACAAATGCAAGTTTTCCACACCGAAGGTTATCCTGTCGATGCAGACTTTATTTCTAATGTTTTTTTCTATGTGTTTCCTAAATTAGAAATCAATGTGGACGAAAACGGGAATGTATCAGGAAAACATTCGGGTACATTTTCTGTTTCCAGTGCGCCTGCGGAATGGTTTGAATGGACTCGTGACATTGACTATTCGTTTGAAGTGAGCGCACAGTTTACAGAAAAAACCGACAGAACAAAAATCATTTTAACGGGCACCGCCCATGAGCACAAATGGGAAAAGGCCTATTCTAATACAGGATCCCAACAAGTTCTTCAGTACGAAATCACCAAAGATACCGACTTCGTATTTACAAACAAAGAATCTGACCTTTTAAAAGTTGAAATGAAAGATGATGGAGTAGTATTAAGCACCATGTTAAATGTCACGGCTAATCTCAATGTAGACTTAGCCTCTATTGATGGGTCGAATGCACCAAAGAATGTAAAAAAGGGAGAACACTATAATTATACGGCTAAGTCCGAATTCGGTTCCGGTGATTCTTGGATGAAACCTGATAGAGGTGCTGCGTCCGGCATTTCCAGCGGCGTTAAGCATGATGCCGAGGTAGACTCCGGTGAAGACAGCGGCGTAGAAATTCCCGCTGCCATCGTGGTGGGTACGGGAATACTGGGTGCAGGCATGGCAACTGTGGCAGGCGCGGCTGCAACAAGCTCGGCTGCGGCAGGAGCGGCAGGCGCGTCTATCGGTACAAACGGCGGCGAAATCGGCGAGGACGAGCGCAGAAAGAAACGCTACAAAATGTATATCCAAAAGGACTTCGGCGACTTCATTCAAAAGAGAGCGAACCCTGTTGCGGTGCGAGCCAGAATAGCCGAGGTGCGAGAGGACGGCACCGAGTACGACCGAAACGACCTTACGGCACGGATAAACTCCGTTTCAGGTGACGGCATGGTGATACACAGTGCCGCACTTGTCGGCAGGTACTGCGAAGCGATTGTCGGCATTCCACAGAACTACTACGGCGATACGGCTGACATAACCTTTACCTTTGAGGGTGAGGGCGGCAGCTTTTACAACACCGTCCGCTTCCGTGTCGTCGGCGAGCCGAAAATTATGTTTGCCGACGATAACGGCGTTTACAGCAGTGGAACTTGCAAGCTTGACGCTATTTTCGGCGACGGATTTACCTATACGCGGCGCTTCTGGATTAAGAACACGGCTGTTTACCCTGCGCCGGACGCATTTTCCTTCAGAGGAGCGAGTGACTTTGACCTTAGCTTTGCGGCAACAGAAACGCCGGGCGTCTATGACGTAAAGATTACGAACAAAACAAGCGAGCCGAGCGGAAACAATCCGCATTGGGATATTTTCAACAAGAAAGAAGAAAGGGAACTCACCGTTTCGGTTATGGTTGAGGGCGAAACAGAGCCGACCAACGGCTATGTGAATGTCACGCTTTATCCCGAGGGAATTTCGGTTGAATCGGAAGAGCTTCAGGTGGACGACAGGCAGCCCGATGTTCGGTATGTTTCCGTGCGTTCCTACGAAAAGGAAAAGGGTACCTACGGCGGGCTTGACAGCAAGTGGAGAAGCTCCGATATAAAGTTCACTTTTGCCGTAATGGAAGCCGAGGGCGCGGTAATCAATCCGCTGAATGTCGAAATTGAGGTGCAAAGTCTTAAGGGCGCAGACGAAAACATGGACATTATCGCCCAAAAATACAAATACTCCGAAGACATTATCCGAAATGGCGATAGGTACACTTATTACTTTCAGCCGAACACTACTCTCCATGAGGGCGGCTTCGGCGTCGAGGGCTTCAGAATGCTGATGCTTCTTCCCGTTTCGTTCAGCTATAACGGACAAACGATTTCCGCAGAAGTACCGCTTCGCCTGAGGGGCATTCCAATGGATCCGATGGAGGAATGGGATAAGGAATACGAGAAGCTCAAAGAGCGTATTCGGAAGTTCTCCTTTGAAGAGGATAAGGAATACTGGATTCAGAAGCTCGATGACCTCGCACTTGAACCGCGTGTTTCTATCGAGGAACTCAGGCTTGTGAGCAAGTGCCTTGTCAGAAGATATATGACCTATTGGACGCGCCAGAGAAATGCGGATATGCGCGACGTAAAGTTCTACGACTTCATGGTAAGCTCTCTGGAATGGGCAAAATTCTTCGGAGACTGCGCATTCTCCCTGCTGGTAACAGTCTATGCAGGTCCGCTTGCCGACGCTGTTATTTCTCCCGCCAAGGACTTCTTTGTAGGCGCGATCGGTGAGATAATCGCCGCGGATAAATTCACGCTGGAAACCTTCGATAATTTTGAGTTTTCAAAGAATGTGGCGGCAGCAGGCGATAACATTTTCGGCAACGCCATCAACTTTACGAATTACAAAACGGCGCTGGCAACCCTCGGCTGCTATTTCGTTTATGCGTCCTTCAAAAACTATATGGTCAAATGGAATGAGGAAGGCGTTAGCGATCTATGGGGCGCGCTTGTCGGCGGATTCTCGGATATGACCATAAATTGCGTCAAGGCGGGCGCAAGCAAGCTTCTCGGAAAATGGATTGAAAAGAGCGACATCTTCCGGACGAAAATCGCTCCGTTTATTACGAATTACTTCAAGGAAACACAGTTCCCCAACTTCCAGGCTCAATACAACCGCTGGCAGGAGCTGTACGGAGACCTCGCCCTGAAAGGCGCTAATGAAGCAGCGTCTCTTGCTCTGACCGACATTCTGGATAAATATGTGACCGAGCTGGTCGGCATGGGCGCGGGCAAGGTATCCGAGATGATTGACGAAGCGGTGGATGTTGATGGCTTCATCACCTATGAAGGACGCTTCTATTTCTCAACTACCATCACCCTTGGCAGTAAGAAATTCAAGGTCATGCTCGATATCCTCTTAATGCTTGAAACATTCGGTACTTTGATGTGTCCGTTGGGAACCTACCTGATAAAAACGATTTTCGGCGACCTGCCTGCGGCGCCTGCTCCCATCAATGTGCCGAAGGATCCCCCTCTGCCTGAGGGAATATGATCTGATTCAGCGCCGCGCAGCTGCACTCTCGGTTTGTGCGGTGCTGCTTTGGATAAATGCATTGCAGGTCTTATTGAATTAGTACAACAGAAGCTAACTACCCATGTTGTGCCAATGCCGCCCCTGCTTCCCGTATTAACGAGCGCACCTCTGCAAACCGCATAATCGACGGAGAGCAGAGTATGTAAATAAAATTTTGGAGGTACACTATGAAAAAGTTTATTGCACTCACACTTGCAGCAATTATGGCGCTTTCCCTTACCGGCTGCGGTGAAGACGAAAAAAAGCCGAGCCAAAGTACCGGCAAATCGTCAAGTTCGGTTCAGACAGATCAAAATTCTTCCGACATCATCGAAAATGCAGATACCACAACCGTCGAGGGCTATCTGAACACATTCGGATTTACGACAACAAAGGTGGAATGCGCTAACGTTATCCGTGTTAACGCCTTAAGCTATGATGATGCCGGGAATGTTACTAAAGTCGGTGTTTTCGTATACAGTCTTTTGGGGACAGATAATATGAATGCTTGGCTTAAAAAAATACTTAATCATTTGGAATCCATATCCGATGACGGTGTTGTGAATAATTCCGGTAAGCTGAAGCCCGGCAACGACCGGTGGACGGAAGAGTTCGTGACCAATAAGGAAAACGGGTGGGACGAAGAACGAAATGACAGAATGATGCTTGACGGCGAATACTTATATAAAGGAAAGAAGATCGGTATTTACCTTGAAGTAAACCCCTTTGCCACAGACAGCTCAAATCCGGAAAACGCAATCCCTTCTTGCGTAATCTCTTTTGAGTATCGTTAATCACCAAACAGCAGATATAATAAGAGCTTATAGGTTAGAACAGTGACGGTGGTATGCAGCCCGAAAAAGAATAGGCGGCAGGACGGCATACTCCGGCACAGTTTTAGAGCGCTCAGCAGGCAAAAGCTTTCCGGACGCTCTTTCTTTATGTCGAAGTGCTTTCAGACTACATATTGTACGGATCTATTCCGTAACCGTCCTTCGACGACAAGGAGAGAACATGAAAAATCAGATTTTGAAATAGCAAACACAATATAATACCCACAACTTGATAACTGCAAGGCGCTAAATATATCACCACAAGGAAGTAAATCCATAAGCTGGACGAACCTTGTCGTTCTGCTCATAACGCATGATAATCTCTCCATTTTTCAATATGCAATAAGCAGATTGCTGTATCACATTTTTCAACCTACTCTATATCAAACAATATGTCAAAGGAAAAACTCTCGGATACCTCGCTAATCTGCGGAATATCCGAGAGTTTTTGTGTCGAATTACCGGTTGCCCCTTGTTCCGTTTGGTATGTTCAACATCTGCCGGGGCAAAAAACACTTCTATCCGCACAACTGTGCGAACTGACAGCTTTGCTGTCAGTGAGTGCGGGCAGTGCGGATGTTCGTCGAAAAAGTCCCTTTAGGGACTTTTTCGACGGTCTGACCGGGCAGCATGAGCCGCCCAGTCTATATTATTGCATTTCCTCGACCATGCTTTCAGCGAAAACCGCATATCCTCTAGTTGGATCGTTGACAAACACATGAGTTACCGCTCCGGCGAGCATACCATTCTGGATTATCGGACTTCCGCTCATGCCGCGTACTATCCCTCCGGTTTCTTCCAGCAGCCGTTCATCGGTGATTCGAATGACCATGCTTTTGGTTCCGTTCATTGCACACAGATTGATCTTTTCAATCTCAATAGAGTATTCCTGCGGTTCAAGCCCGTTGATGGTTGCTAAAATCGTAGCAGGCCCGCATTTTACCTCCTGCCGGAAAGCCATTGGAAGCGCCTGTCCCTGCGGTTCTTCCTCAAGTTCTCCGAAAACCCCCACGGAAGTATTGGCTTGGAGAGTTCCGACAGAATTCTCGCACAGGTCGCCGCAAAGCTCTCCGGCTTCGCCGTTCACGCCTTTTATTACGCTGTATATCTCCGCTTTTGTGATCTCACCGCTGGCAAGGGGCATAAGCTCCCCGGTAGTCACATCGCTGACCGGGTGTCCAAGACCGCCGAACAGTCCTGTTTCCGGGTCATAGAAAGTCATTGTACCTATCCCCGCAGCGCTGTCCCTTACCCATGCGCCTATCCTCAGAGCGCCGCTGTCCTCTTTCGGCTCTGCTGTTATGCGCATTTCGCCGCTGCCTCGATTGAGTATGATAACACATTCCTCCGCGTCAAGCTGCACCGCTTCGGAAATCTCAGAATTGGTATGCACCGAAACTCCGTTCACGCTAGAAATGACATCTCCGGGCTTTATTCCCGCCTTATCCGCCGGAGAACCTGTATTCACAGAGATTACCATAACTCCCTCAGTTCGTAGCTTGATCCCGAACGGCATTCCACCGGGAATAAGCATTTTCCGTTCTGATGAGTTCAGTTCAACCTGCTTTATCTTCATTGCGCCCAGTTTGAAGCCATAGCTGCCGTCAGTCATTTCCTCAAGCTCTGCTCCGAGGATACTCGCCTGAACACTCCCGCCTGTCTGTACGCTCAGCTCGCCGGGCAGCATTGTATAATAGAAACCGAGAATTCCTGCCGCCGCCGCAATCAGCCAGCAGAACGCCCCGGATATGAATTTACCCGCTTTTTCCATTGGTTCACCCCGAAAAAATATATTCAGAGAATTTCATCTCCGTCACGCTTTTACTATTTGCATTCCGGGGTGAAATATAAAAGGAAATTACAAGCGGGAGTTAATGCTCAGACTGGTTTTTCTTCATGGAGAGATGTTATATTAAATGAATAAAAATATTCTGTCCAGTAATCCGGGAAATTATAAGCTGAAAAAATATGAAAAAAATATTTTTCTTTTTGTAAGATATACTTGACAAATAGAAAATAATATGTTACAATCATATTGAGGTGAGGTTATGGCAAAAAATCTCAGATTAAAAGCGGCAAGGGCGGCAATGGATCTGTCGCAGGACGCGCTTGCCAAAAAGGTTGGTGTGGCACGGCAGACGATAAACGCAGTGGAGAACGGCGACTATAACCCGACGATAAATCTGTGTGTGGCGATATGCAAGGCGCTCGGCAAGACGCTGGACGACCTGTTCTGGGAAGAGGAGGACAAGAAATGAGTTTAAAGAGCTTTGATAAATTCTGCGAAAGAATGATACTTGCCGAACCCGGCAGTCAAAAGGAAATATACGACGAGCGGCAGAAGCAGATACGCACGCAGCTTACGGTGGAGGCGCTGACTGTATTCGGCGCGATGTCAATGCTGGCTGTGATGATAAACGAAACGGCTCTTCAATGGTGCGAGGGCTGCTTTCCGGTTATGGTGCTGTGCGCGGCGCTTTCCTATGGCTGGTGGGTGATACGCAACGCAGTCAAGGGGAGTCTGTTCGGAGTTTCGGGCAAAGGCGTGAAGTTCACCGCTATTTTGATACTTATTTACAGCCCGATATATGAGATACTTCTTTTACCAGACGAGCGGGAGACATTTTCTTTCATTGAGAACGGGAAGCTGACCACGGAAGCGGTAGTGGTGTTTTCGCTGCTGTTGATGATAATATTGGCTATCATCACGCTTGTTCTTTATTCTCGAAAAAAACGCAGCGAAGCTGCTGACAAATAACATCTAAACCGGGTGGAGCAATTTCCGCCCGATTTTTTCTTAAATTCTGTGTAAATGTTACATTCTGTGTTGACAATAATAAATAAATATTGTATAATAATAACAGTAATGCTATTGAGCTATAAGTATTACATATCCCGGAGGTGAGGGAATTGAAGCTTTGTATATCTCAGAGCGATATTATCTGGGAGAACAAGCAGGCTAACATGAGCCGCTGTCGTTCTGTAATGCAACGGGCGGCGGAGCAGGGTGCGCAGCTTGTGGTGTTCCCGGAGCTTTCACTTACCGGGTTTAGCATGAATTCTGCGCTGGCAGAGCCGCCGGACGGCGAAACGGTGCAGTTTTTCACTGACGCAAGCCGTGAACTGGGGATTGCGGCAGCGTTTGGATTTGCCTGCGGCTCTGGCGGGAAGATAACCAATCGCCTGTGTATTGCGGACAATGGGATAATTACTGCGGAGTATGACAAGCTTCACCCGTTTTCCTACGGCGGGGAGTGCAGTGTGTATTCACCTGGAAACAGTCTTGCCTCGGCAGAGGTCTGCGGGGAAGTGGTTGGGCTTACGATATGCTATGACCTGCGTTTCCCGGAGATTTATCAGGCATTGTCCCGAAGCTGTTCGCTTATCATTGTTATTGCGAACTGGCCCGACAAGCGCAGCGAGCATTGGAGTACTCTTCTGAAAGCCCGTTCGATCGAAAATCAGTGCTATATCGCCGGCTGCAACCGCTGCGGAAACGGCGGCGGTCTTAGCTACTCCGGTGACAGCGCGGTATTTTCTCCCTCCGGAGAGCTTATCTGCGCAGCGCAGCCGTATGACGAGCAGCTCATTTTCGCTGACATAAGCCGAGATGAATGCGCCAAGGTGCAGGAGAGTTTTCCGCTGAAGAATGACAGGCGGCTTGATCTATACAGAGATTTTTACGCAAAGTAAGGGGTGCTTTTTCGTGGAGATTGAACAGAAAACAGAGTGGCTGAAGCCGGAACGTATTCAGAAACTGTATGACGGTCAGAAAAGCCCTTTCGGAATGAACCGGCTGTATATTATAGGAATAGGAAAAAACGGAACAGACTGCGCACTGCGTTGTATGCACCTGACGGAAAAACGCTTCGGCAGTGATCCGAAAAAGGTTAGATTTCTGTGTATCGGCGAGCAGAAGCAGCTTGCCGCAAGCTCCTTTGAGGGGAGTGTGCCGGAAAACGGTGATATCCTCCCGATCGCGCCTGATGAGGCAATCTATAAGTACCTTAACAATCCCGCGAAGCTTCCGGAGTATGCCCTTGACTGGTTTGACAACGGACTGAAGAACTATTCGCCTGCCACTCCCACCTATGGACTTACAAAGCGGCAGTGCGGACGTATCGCGCTTTTCCATTGCCTGAAGCAGATAATGAGTCTTGCCGGCGAAGCGATAAAGGAATTTGGCGGCAGCGACAAGCCGCTGGATATAATCCTCACCGGAAATCTCGGCGACACCTTTTTCGGTGGAATGTTCATTGATCTTGCATACATTCTATGCAAGCTGTTTGAAAGCAGTTCCTATCCGGTTCGGATAAATGCTTATCTTTTTGCCGCAGATACCGCCGCCCTTATCGAAACCGACAGCCGTGACATCGGTCACTATTCGGCAAACACGATAATCGCAAAAAGCGAGCTGGATAAGTTCCAGTGCGGCAAAAAGCATTTCTCCCAGAAGTATTCCAGAACTTTTGAGGTTGACACGGATAAACCGCCGTTCAATGCCTGCTTCCTTATTCCTGCGGAGGAAAACTATGATCTCACCATGAGCAAGACCGCAGAGAAGATATTGAACAGAATGGAGATACTTTTCAGCAAGGACGATGATGCGGAACGTATAATGTCTTACAATATGCTGAAGCCGGACGCTCCTCACGATTTCCGTTATCTGGCATTTGATGTCAGCGCAGCGGAGATCCCTGTCGGGAAAATTATGTCCTATCTAGGAATAAAGCTTTTCACAAGGCTCAATCATACTCTCAATAAGAACAGTGTCGGCGAGGTGCTTCTGAACAGATATGCTTCCAAAGTAATCGTTTCGATGGAACTGGTGGCGTCTAAAAGCGGTCAGATACCGCAGTTGGAATTTGACGAGAGATTAAATCCTGCTTTTTCTGCTAAGTCTATCAAAGGGGACGGAGAATCTGCTCTTTCTGCGGTGGAAACGTGGCTCAGCGCCATGAAATCCGCTGTCATCAACGGCTCTCCTGTCTGTGTGAGGGAAATAGCTGAGAGCATTATTGCTGACTGTGAAGCGGCTAAGACTGATTTTGCCAGAGGGCCTTTTTATGCGCAGGAGATACTGAAAAAGTGCTTTTCAGTGCTCCGCGTCGCCATTGCAAAAGTCAAGGCTGAGGAAGAGGATATGTCCGAACAGGTCGAGCGAACACGCATTCTTGAGCGAAACGCCCTTAAGAAGGTAAGGACATCTGCGCTTTTCGTGAATAAGGCTGTCGAGCAGTATCTTTTTGAGCTGAAGGGCTATGCGGACGCAAGCGTTACCGTTTGCACAAGTAAGCCGATGATCGACTTCTATCAGGCTCTTTCAGACCGCCTTAATGAGTATTATACCACGACCCTGCAAAAGGCTATCGACCCGTTCGAGCAGATATCTGTAAACCGCGGAGGAATCATTGACGAGATCAGAAACAGTTCCTCTGAAAACAGTTGTGTGCGTGAAGCATTCTCACTTTCTGATGAGAAGATTCTGTCAAAGCTGGACGCACTGTCGGAATCCATTCCTAACGATCGTTTGGAGAAGTATTTCAAGGAATCTGGAATTCTTGATCTCCCTGAAAATGATGAAAAAGCGCTTGCCAGAGCGGTGGTTACGATACTCAGAAAGTGTTTCTCTGAGCAGCTTTCTATGAATTTCAGTGAAATGTGCGAGTATTTCGAGGTTCAGGACGGCGTGAGCCTTACCCTGAAAGAATGTATCGACTCTGCGAAGGTCACTGCGCCGGTAACCGAAAGATTTTCGATCACCAGAATAGTATGTCCGAAGGCTGTACGGCAGGAGGATATTGCAGATCTTAGAAAACAGTACCGCGGAGTTGGATATATCTGGAACGGATCTGTTTGCCTGCACACCACCGCAGCCGCAGCAATCAGCGGAGAAGCCCAGTTGGAGAAGTTCAACGGCTATCAGCAGTGGGAAAATATGCACTATGCCTATGTGAACGATTCTCTCAAAAAGCACGGAATACGCATCTTCAAATGATCTATGCTTATTCCTGCAAAGGATAATTGGATAATTATTATATATGACAAAAGAAACCTTTTCTGACGGAGTGCTGGTTTATGACAGGTATTACTGTTCAAAACCGCATACTCCGCTTTTAGTGATAAAGAAGATACTGCTTGGGGTGACGTTCTGCGTTTTCTCAATGCTGTTTATTCTTTCTGAATATGGATTTCCGGTCAGCCTCTTGGAAATGTCAGCAGTCTGCGCTGCGGCTTGCGGGGGCTTTTCACTGCTTTTTGTTTTTGTAAAAAAGCGGTTCGCCATACCAGCTTTTGTTCTGATATCCGCATCGGTAATCTGGTATACAAAAGAAACTCTTTTACCGAAGCTGACCTATTTCGTTGACGCGTGTATGCTGCTTGTGGAGGGGAGATTTCTCTATCCGAGGAGATACCTGTTCCACACAGGAGAGGTGCTGGACGCAAATAACCCGGACTTTGTCGGGGGAGTGTTCGTTGGCACAGTAATTCTGTGCATTGTGTACAGCCTTATCGTATCGGCTTATCTTTCCAGAAAGCCGGCAGTTGTTCCTGCAATTCTTACTTTTGTCGTTCTCTGTGTGCCAAAGCTTCTGTCTGAAAGCCTTGAATTCTCTTTCTGGCTTGTTCCGGCGCTTGCTGCATTTGCAGGACTTTGTGCAATAAGAAAAAGCTACGCAGGGGGGCTTGCGGTAAGGCACAGCAGCTCCGGTGATTATCGCCGCCAGCTGCGGCATGAAGAGAGGTCGTTCCTGAAAAATATTTCTTCCGCGCCCTTTATCAAGCGGCTTGAAATGCGCTGCAATTATTATTCAAAGTATTTCAGCGTTGGAATGTACTGCGCTGCGCTGACTGCTGTATGTATTATGACCGGCGCAGCGATCATTCCGGAGGGCGGAAGTATAGATTACACATCTGTGTATGAATTCTTCGAAAACCTCGGCAGTGAGTCAGGAATCTCCCAGTCGCCGTTTGAGGACGGGACAGCCTCTGAATACTTTTCTCACGGCGGAGGTGAGCAGCATGATATGCTTAACATCATCTCGCCGGGCAGGGGAGAGCGTGAGATAATCCGAGTGGATTACACGGGCGACAGACCTGTTTACCTGCGGGGAGATATAGGAATCGACTTCAACGGCACCTCATGGACTACTGCGGTGGGCGCTGAACCTCAGATTTGGAAAGCCTCCGGATTGAAGGAAACCTACCGCCCCTGTGAGAGCCGGGTCATTGCGGCGCTTCTTTCCGCGACAGAGTACAGCAGCGAGGTTTCCCCGAAAGACGGACTGCCGATAATCACCTCGTCAGATGTCAATATTGAGTACCTGTGCAGCACGAATGTTGTGTTCCTGCCGCCGTATACAGCCGAGTATTCATTCTATAATTCCGAAAGCTTTGACGTTTATGCGGATTATGCAGTCAGGGTTAGCTCGGAAGCGGGAAGCCACGTCAATTCAGTGCAGTGTACAGCGCTGCTTCCGTCGTATATGAGCAACGAAACTCATGACGGCGACCCTGATGGCTTTGCTGTTGTCGGTAACGCCTTTGAGAGCGCAGGCTGCACTCCGAACGATATTTACAACACAGTCGTTCCGGAGATGACTGAGCCGGATATACTCATAGATTATGAGAATTACGTTTATGCCACATATCTGAATTTGTCCGATGAAATCTACGAGGACATTTCAGAATTCATCGAGCGCACCATGTCAGGTACTCTTACAAATATCAACAACCGGTTCTATTCTGGAAACCTGACTGAAGCGCAGTACCGCTACGAAATCGCTTCTGCGGTAGCTGAGTATCTTCGCAGTAACTACACCTATTCACTTGACGGAATAAACAGCGGGCGAAATCCGGTAATGCAGTTCCTGAACGACACAAAGCGCGGTCACTGTTCGCTGTATGCCAGCGCCATGACTCTTATCCTGCGGCAGCTTGGCATTCCGGCGAGATATTGCACAGGATTTTATGTCGAGGGTGACAACGGCAGCCATTCGGTGCTTCTTCGCGAGAAGAACCTTCACGCTTGGGTGGAGGTGTATATGGGACAGTACGGCTGGGTGACTTTCGATCCTACGAGCTCGTCCGCATATCCGGGGAGATCAGCTGCTGTAAATGAGCCTGACGCTTCTTCTGATGCGTACGTTAGCAGTGAAGTCCCTGACGATGTTTCTTCACTTTCGGAAAAACCGGAGTCTGACACCTCGTTAGAAGATGATATAGAGGAAGACGATGAACGCTCCCCTGATAATCCTTTAATTCCGGAAGAAGCCGACAAATCTGAAAGCTCAGATTTTGCAGATAGGATCAAGCTTTTACTCCCGCTTGCTGCGGTAATTGCTGCCGTAATTGTAGTCGGAGTGCTGCTTCTGTCGCGGATTCATGCGCTGAAAAAGTCCGCACGAAACCGTCTTTCATCGCTTAGAACCGGTGACAGCACCGATTGCGCCCGTGCGATATATCGTCTGATCCTCTCACTGCTTTCTTATTGTGAGATAGATCCCGAAAAGGGAGAGCTTCCGACTGACTTCTACCGCAGAGCAGATCTAAAGCTCGGCACCTCGCTTTCGGAAAAATCGGAGCTTCTTGCGGCAATGGAGTTCGGCAGACATGAAGTTTCAGATGAGGATCGCGACGGAGTTTACGGAGAACTTGAGAAGATCACAGCAAAACTCAGACCCTTTAAATTCCCGGGAAATATCCGTGTTCTGAAAATTATCACCCGTTCTTAAAATTATTCCGGAAATTTGTAAAAATTTGTGTTGATTTTTGCCGGAAAATTTGCTATAATAAAAAGGCAGATACTATTTCTGCCGAATATCCGTTTGTTGGTTATTATTTTTAAACATAGAGAGGTATCGCCATGAGATTGATTACACGTTCGGATTTTGATGGACTTGCCTGCGGAGCACTTCTGCTCTGCGCCGGAGTTGTAGAGCCGGATTCGTGGACTTTTGCTCACCCAAAGGATCTTCAGGACGGACTTATTCCGGTGACTGAGAACGATGTTCTCGCAAACGTTCCCTTTGTAGAGGGGTGCGGACTGTGGTTTGACCACCATTCCAGCGAAGAGGAGCGCAGAAAGTACAAGGGCAAGTATAAGGGCGAGAGTCGTATCACTCCAAGCTGCGCCCGGATCATATACGAGTATTACGGCGGCAAGGAGCGCTTCCCGAATTTTGACGACCTCATGGAGGCAGTAGATAAGGTGGACAGCGGAAACCTTACCCGTGAGGAGATCCTTAACCCTCAGGGCTGGATCCTGATTGGCTTCCTTATGGATCCCAGAACCGGACTCGGACGTTTCAGAAACTTTACTATAAGCAACTATCAGCTTATGGAAAAGCTGCTGAAATGCTGCGCATATATGTCTACTGAAGAAATTCTCGCAATGCCTGACATTCAGGAAAGAATTGCGCTTTACAACGAGCAGACTGAGAAATTCAAGGACATGGTTCACCAGTATACTAGAGTTGAGGGAAATGTTATCATCACAGATCTTCGCGGAGTTTCTCCCATTTATACCGGAAACCGCTTCCTCATTTACAGCCTTTATCCTGAGCAGAACATCTCCTGCTGGATAGTTGACGGAAAGGGTGGAAAGGGCTGCTCCTGCGCTGTTGGATATTCTATCCTCAACCGAACCAGCCATGTCAATGTAGGTTCGCTTATGCTGAAATACGGCGGCGGCGGTCATATGGCTGTCGGCACCTGCCAGTTCCCGGACGACCAGATGGAGGAAAAAGTTCCTCAGCTTCTGAACGAGCTTGTGAATTACGATAAGCTCTACAATGTCAGCGCAAACAAGTAATACATATTACAAAATTTGGACGGATTGATGCTTTATCAGTCCGTCTTTTTTTGTGAGTTTTAATGTATTTTGTACAAAAAGCATTGACTAAACAGACAAAATATGATAAAATAATAATGAATAATTATGTGGCAGGACTGATAACAATGAACAAAGGAAAGATAATAGTACTTGAGGGACTTGACGGCTGCGGAAAATCCACACAGCTTGATCTGCTGTATAATTCGGTAAGCGCCGAACGAAAAGCGCGGCTCATTAGCTTCCCGAATTACGAAAGCAATACCGGCAGGGTTGTATCTGATTACCTCGCGGGAAAAATCCCCTGCGACGGTGAGGAGGGAGCATATGCCGCTTCCGGGTTTTATGCCGGGGACAGGTATGTGAGCTTCGTCACCGATTGGAAAAAGGATTATGACGCCGGATCGGTGATTATTTCCGGGCGGTATACGACATCTAATGCAATTTACCAGATGACAAAGCTCCCGCGGGATAAGTGGGACGGATATCTTTCATGGCTCTGGGACTACGAGTATAAAAAGCTGGGTCTGCCGGAGCCCGATTGTGTGCTGTTTCTGGATATGCCGATAGAGGTTTCGCAGAAGCTGCTTTCCGCACGCTACGGCGGTGACGAAAGCAAAAAGGATATCCATGAGAGCAATATTTCATTTCTCCGTGCCTGCCGCGAGAGTGCACTCTATACTGCGCAGAAAAGCGGCTGGAGGATCATTCAATGCTCTGACGGAGCAGAGCCGCTGCCTGTTGAGGAGATCGCCCTCATAATAAAGAGAGAAACAGAGGGTATATAATGTCTGAGTTTGATTTCAGAGCGCCGGAGCTATCCGACCGTGAGTGGGTCAATGAGCTTCTGGCGGTTTCCGGTTTTAGAGGGTGTATCTACACCTTTGGCAATAACTATGTCTGGCAGAACGAGTTCAACGTACAGATCTGCCGTTATCATAATTTTTACCTGCTGAAAAACACCGACCATTCCGACGGAATTCCAAGATTTCTTTATCCGGCGGGCAGCGGAGATATCGCAGAGGTGATAACCGCACTGAAAGCCTATTGCGCCGAGAGGGGAGTACCGCTCCTCATGACCGCGAACAAGGAATGCACCGAACGGTTATGCGCAATGTATCCGGAGGTTTCCGCCGTGCCTGACCGTGACGGATTTGATTATGTGTACAATTCGTCGGATCTCGCGGAGCTTAAAGGCAAAAAATATCACTCCAAGCGTAATCATCTGAACAGATTTTACGAAAACGATTGGTCGTATGAGCCTATATCTGCCGCAAATATTCAGGACTGTAAAGCGGTTCTTGAGCAGTGGCTCAGCGCGGGAACACCCGACCCGGATAAGCAGTCAGAAGCTGCCGTGGTCAGGAAAAGTCTGGATAATTACGCCGCGCTGGATTACAGCGGAGGTGTTCTTTATGTCAATGGCGAGCCGCAGGCATTCACCTTCGGCGAGCAGTCCGCGCAGGATACCTTCGTAGTTCATGCGGAAAAGGCGCTGCTGAATTATCAGGGCGCGTATACCGCGATAAACTGTGAGTTTGCAAAAACAATTGCAGGACGTTACCGCTATATAAACCGTGAGGAGGACACCGGCTCTGAGGGGCTGCGCAAGGCAAAGCTGTCCTACCACCCGGCATTCATGGAAGAGAAATACTTTTTGTCATTCGGAGGTTTAACATGATTTATGTATTTTTAGCAGACGGATTTGAAGAAACCGAGGCTATCGCGCCCATTGATATGCTTAGACGTGCAAAGTTTGATGTGAAAACAGTAGGCATAGGAACTGCCACTCCTATAAGCTCCCACGGAATCAAGGTCGCTGCCGACCTGAACGAGGACGATGTGAAGCTTTCATCGGAGCTTCAGCTTATCGTGCTTCCCGGAGGAATGCCCGGTACTCTTAATCTTGATAAATCACCTGTTGTTCACAGCGCGATAGATTACTGCGTGAAGAATGATATCCCGGTTGGCGCGATCTGCGCCGCTCCGTCAATTCTTGGCAAGCTTGGACTTCTTTCCGGCAGGAACGCTGTATGCTACCCCGGTTTTGAGCAGTATCTTACCGGCGCGAATGTGCAGAATTCCCTCTGCGTGACCGATGGAAGATTTACCACGGCAGCCGGAGCAGGCGCGGCGATTGAGTTCGGGCTTGAGCTTGTCAAGGTTCTTTGCGGTGAAGGCAGATCCGCTGAGTTACGGAGCGCGATAGTTGCGGATAGATGAGCGTTTCGGACGAGAAAAAATCGCTGCGTAAGTCGCTGATACAATGCCGCAGGCAGATGTCCCCGGAGGTCAAAGCAGCCGCGGACGAAAGAATATTTCAGCAGCTTCTTCCGGTCATTGAGCAGTCCAGCAGCGTTTTCAGCTATGTTTCCACTGATATTGAGGTTGACACCAGGAAACTGCTGGAATGGTGCTTTGAGCACGGAAAGCCTGTCGGAACTCCGGTTTCCGGAGATACAGAGCTTACATTCTATCCGGTGAAGTCCTTTGAGGAGCTTTCCTCCGGAAGATATGGAATTTCAGAGCCGGTGAACAGGACTAGTCCCCTAGTTCCTGACGAACGCTCTGTGTGTATCGTTCCTGCGCTCTGCTGCGACAAAACAGGACTTCGGCTTGGTTACGGCAGAGGCTATTACGACAGATTTCTGACCGGATTTCCCGGAAAAGCAGTGATCATATGCTACTCGGAATTTGTGATGAATGTCCCGCACGAGCCGCATGACCGACGCGCGGATATGGTTATTACAGACTGAAAAATCGGCAGATACATGAGGTTTATATATGGATAATAAAGATTTTGACCAGCTTGGATTTCCTGAAAGCGATGAAAACAACGATGATTTCAGCGCAACAAGGGAACTTGACAGCATACACGACGCAGAACAGCAGGAGGATTTCTCCGGCGGCATAGCGCCAAGAGAGCGGTTTACAGAGCTTAACAGCGCTGACGATCCGGGCAGCACAAGAATGATGGACTCCCTTACATTGCCTGATGATGAGGTAGAAACCTATACTTCCCCTAATCCGGTGAGAAAGCGCAAAAAGCGTAAGAAAAAGAAGCATTACACTAATCACACCCGTACTATGGGTCATATTTTCCTCGGAGTAGTGCTTTCGGCGGCGGCTATCTGCGTGGGCATTTTCCTCGCGTGGAAGGTCATTGTCGCGCTTATGGACTATACCGGAATGGCAAAGCGTAACCATGAAGCAGATATAGTGATCGACAGCAGTATGAACATTGATGATATTGCCGAGACCCTGCACGAAAACGGGATCATTGAAATGCCGTGGCTTTTCAAGACATATATCAATTTTGCCGATAAAGCCGAGGGTTTCCTTGACGGAGAGTACACCGTGAATTCCGGAATGTCATACAGCAATATCATAACTCTGCTTCAGACCCGCCGCAGCTATACAAATACCGTTACTATCATGATCCCTGAGGGCTATAACGCGCATCAGATAGGCGCGCTTCTTGAAGAAAACCTTGTCTGCCGTGCGGAGGATTTTGAGAAATATTACCGCACAAAGCTTGACAAATACGACTTTGAGGAACAGATCGAGGTAACTGACGAGCGCTTCTATGCGCTGGAGGGCTATCTTTTCCCGGATACCTACAATTTCTATGTTATCGACGATCTGCCGGATAAGCCGGATATGGATACCACTGAGTATGCAAAACAGGCGGCTGAAAAGATGTACTCCAACTTTGAGAACAAGATCACAAAGGATATGTACGCCCGCGCCAAGGAGCTTGGAATGACCTTCGATCAGGTAATAACACTTGCCTCGATCATTCAGAAAGAGGGTACAAACGAGGATAACATGGCAAATATCTCCTCTGTATTCCACAATCGTCTTGGCAATATGTATGAATATCCTCATCTTCAGTCTGATACAACTGAGTATTATATTCAGGACTGCATCATGCCGAAGATCCCCGCAAACTCCTCCGGTCTTTATGAGAATATCATAAATGCCTATGACACCTACACCTGCGAGGGACTTCCAGCAGGCCCGATATGCAGCCCCGGACTTGAGGCAATCAACGCGGCGCTTTATCCGGCAGAAACTGATTATTACTACTTCCTGAGCAGCAGCGACGGAGTATTCTACTTTGCAAGCACCATTGAAAAGCATGAGCAGAACATCATTGATGCGGCTCTCCGGGAGGAGGAATAAACCCATGAACCACACAGAGCTTCTTGCCCCGGCGGGTGACGAGGAGTGCCTTGTTTCCGCGCTGGATTACGGCTGTGACGCTGTGTATCTTGCCGGAAAGAGCTTCGGAATGCGTGCCGGAGCGAAAAACTTTGACATGGACGGACTGAGCCGGGCTGTATGCCTTGCTCACGCCCGCGGGGTAAAGGTGTATCTCACCTGCAACACTATCCCGCTGAACAGCGAAATAGACCAGTTTCCGCAGTTCATTGCCGCTGCGCAGGAGTGCGGAGTTGATGCGGCGATAGCCTGCGATCTTGGTGTGATATCATTGATAAAGGAATACGCGCCGAAGCTTGACCTGCATATTTCGACCCAGACGGGAGTTGTGAATTACCGCACCGCGCTGGAGCTGTACCGCATGGGCGCAAAGCGGGTTGTGCTTGCAAGAGAGGTCGATCTTGAGAATATCCGTGAGATCAGACGGAAAATTCCTGAGGATATGGAGATCGAGGTATTCGTTCACGGTGCAATGTGCGTAAGCTTCTCAGGCAGGTGTCTTATTTCAGAGTACCTTACCGGCAGAGGGGCTAACCGCGGCGAATGCGCGCAGCCCTGCCGCTGGGGATATTACCTCATGGAGGAAAAACGCCCCAACCAGTTTTACAAGGTGTTTGAGGACGAGCGGGGAAGCTATATCCTGAATGCAAGAGATATGTGCATGATCGACCACCTTGACGATCTGATAGACGCGGGAGTGACTAGTTTCAAGATCGAGGGCAGAGCGAAGTCCGCATATTATGTTGCGCTGACTGTGAATGCCTACCGCGCCGCTCTTGACAGCTTTTTAAAGGGCGAAAAGCCGCCGCAGTGGGTTCTGGACGAGGTTAATAAGATCAGTCATCGTCCTTACTGCACGGGATTTTTCTACGGAAAACCAGCTGACGGCTCAGGAAGTCAGGATCCCTCTGAAATAACAAATGGCGGACAGTATTTCGCGGACAGCGGGTATATGCGGGATTATGATTTTGTCGGAGTTGTGGACAGCTGCGAAAACGGCGTCATGCACCTCACCCAGCGTAATTATTTCACTCTTGAGGACGAACTGGAGCTTCTTCCGCCGCACAGCGAGCCGATAATATTCCGACCGGAAAAAATGTTTGGCGCAGACGGAGCGCAGATAGAAATTGCCCGCCGCGCGACAGAAAAGCTCACCATTCCGACGGATATCTCAGTTCCACCCCACTCTATTCTCAGAAAGAAAATGAAATAAAAATGCCGCTTCCTGCAATTCCCTGTGCGATTTGTGAGGAAGCGTTACATACTCAAAGCAGCAATGCTGCGGAAAGGAAGAAACTATGGCGGTACAGGAATACAAATGCCCTGCGTGCGGCGCTGCATTGAAATGGAACAGCGACGAGCAGAAAATGAAATGTGACTACTGCGACAATACATACGATATTGCCACGCTTGAGGAATTCAATCAGGAGGAAGCAGAAAAGCCCGTCGAGGAGTACGCATGGAACCCATATGAGGAGGCAGGAGAGGTTTCCGGAATGAAAACCTACATCTGTCAGTCCTGCGGCGGCGCAATAACCGCAGATGATGATTCCGCTGCCACAAGCTGTCCCTACTGCGACAGCCCTGTTGTGCTTGACAATAACGTGTCCGGTCTGCTCAAGCCTGACATTATCATTCCTTTCCAGAAGAGCAAGGAAGATGCGCAGGCGGCGCTAAAGAAATTCTGTAAAGGAAAGCCGCTCCTGCCGCCGTCCTTTATTTCCGAGCACCGTATTCAGGAGATCAAGGGAATGTACGTTCCGTTCTGGCTCTATAACTGCGGCGCAGCCGGAAAAATGCGCTTTGACGCAACAAAGGTGAAAAAGTGGTCAACCGATGATTTCGATTATACCAAGACGGAGCACTATATGGTTATCCGTGAGGGAAACGCGCTGTTTGACAATGTTCCGGTGAACGGCTGCGGTCAGATGGAGAGCCGCTACATGGAGGCAATCGAGCCGTTTGACGTAACCGAGGGCGTGGAGTTCCAGCCGGCGTATCTGTCCGGTTATCTCGCGGATAAATACAATATTGATTCCACCGTTGCCCAGCCCCGCGCAAACGAACGCGTTAAGGCTGGAATTGAGCAACTACTGAGGAATACGGTGGTCGGTTATGATACCGTGACTACCCAGAACAGCAGCGTAAGGCTTCAGACCGGCGAGATACGCTATGCAATGCTTCCGGTATGGATCCTGAGCACAAATTACCGCGGCAAGGTGTACAAGTTTGCGATGAACGCGCAGACCGGACGCTTTGTGGGCGAGCTTCCCGTAAGTTGGCGGAAGTTCTGGGGGATTTTCGGAATTATCACCGCCGCAGTAACAGCTATCGGCACTCTGATACAGATGTTTTTGTGAGGGAGGAACGAATATGAAAAAGATCACAGCGTTTCTAACAGCGGCGGTTGCTGCGTTTTCCCTCACTGTTTCCGGATTTGCGGCTGATGTAATTCCTGAGGACTATAACGGATATGCTGAGCAGTCCGCATTCGGAGAAACTCTGACGGAGGAATTAAATTCTCAGGAAGATATTGTAGTGTATTCTGTGAGTGAAGAAATGCTTGCTGAGAATACCGCTGAGGAAGTAAGCGATACTTCCGAAGATGAAAACGGATTTTCCATGCAGGATTTCCTGAAGAAACTGCTTATATCTATGGCTGTCGGTGTAGTTGTCGCGCTGATCATCTGCTTTATAATGAAGTCTATGATGAAAACCGCAAATCCCAAGCGTACGGCAAATGATTACATCAGAAAAAACAGCTTTAATATCAGCCGTTCGAGGGATATATTCATTTACGCGAATGTTACAAAGAAAAAGCGGGTAAAGGAAGAAAATAAATAAAGTTTAGGGAGGGGTTCTCATGCCGGAATACAGATTTCTTGACGCTTCGCTTACATTTGATGAAAGAACTTCGCTTCTTCTTGAGGAGCTTACCACAGAAGAAAAGTTAAGCCTGCTTACCACACATATGAATGCAGTTCCACGGCTTGGAATAAAGGAATTCTGGATCGGCGCAGAGGTGGCGAGAGGTCTTGTCTGCCGCGATGATAAAAACGGCGAGGCGCCCACCACTGTTTTCCCGGAGCCGTTCGGACTTGCAGCGACCTTTGACGAGAATGTTATGCGCCGTATGGGTGAAGTTACCGGAATTGAAACCCGCATTTACCGGAAAAAGGATCGTGCTTCCCTGTGCGTGTGGGGACCTACCGTTGACCTTGAGCGCGACCCGCGCTGGGGAAGAACCGAGGAGGGCTACGGCGAGGATCCCTGTCTTACAGGAAATCTGGCGGCGGCATTTACCGGGGGAATGGCGGGAAACGATGAGAAATACCGCCGTGTTATCCCAACCTTAAAGCATTTTTACGCCAATAATAACGAAGATACACGAGGTACCTGCAATCCGAGTATTCCCGCCCGGCTCAAGCATGAATACTATCTTCGTGCGTTTGAGAAGCCTGTGCGCGAGGGCAGGGCGTCCTGTATCATGACCAGCTATAACGAGGTAAACGGCATTCCTCAGATAGAATCTGCGGAGCTTCAGCGTTTCTGCCGTGAACAGTGGGGGCTTCTTTTCGCAGTAACAGACGGCGCAGATTTTATACAAAACGTACAGTATCACCGCTTCAATGAAAATCACACTGAGGCATTTGCAAGCATCAATTCTCACAACGGCGCGGACATAATGACCGATGATGAACAGATAGTCCGCACCGCCGCCAAAGAGGCATTGGACAGCGGTCTTATTACAGTAAAAGACATAGACCGGGCGCTTTTCGGAGCGTTAAAAGCAAGATTTATGCTCGGAGAATTTGACAAGAGCACTCCGTTTGATAACTACCCTGACGAGCTTCTCTGCTCTGATGAGCATTTTGCCGCTGCGCAGAATGCGGCGGATAAATCAGTGATCCTGCTGAAAAACAGCCGCGGAGTTCTGCCGCTCTCAAAGGACGGAAAGCTAGCGGTAATAGGCTATCATGCGGACATGAATTTCCGGGACTGGTACACAGGATATTCTGCTAAGTGCAACACTATCCTTGACGTACTCACCGCTGAGCTTGGTCGTGAGAACCTGATCTACGACAGCGGAAACGATGTTATTGCGCTGAGAAACGCTGACAACGGCTTTTATTTCTCAGTTTCCGAGGACGGAACCGTGAAATGCGACTGCCCTCTGATCAATGAAACCTGTCTGTTTGAGCTGTTCCAGTGGGGTGACGGCGCTGTTTCACTCAAGTCACGCTTCAACAACAAGTTCCTTACGGACAGCGGGGTCATCAGATGTACTGCAGATCAGCCCTTCGGGTGGTTTGTTAAGGAGCTTTTCTACCTTGAAAGAAAAGGAAGGGACTGCTTTTTCCGCAACTGGCAGAAGCGTTTCCTGTACATAAACAATGATCAGACCATATCGGTTACAGAATCCCTCCGCGCGCCAAGAAGCGCGATGTTCAATATAGAGCTGTTTTCAGACGGAACTGAGCGTGTGCGCAGAATATCTACCGAAGCGCATCAGACTGTTGTTTTCTGCGGAAATAATCCTATGATTAATGCGCGGGAAACGATAGACAGAAAGCATCTTCGGCTGCCTGAAAAGCAGAGCAGAAACCTAGACGCGGTTCTGGAGCTTAATCCGGACGCAGTTCTGTTCCTTATTTCGGGATATCCTTATCAGCTTGACAGCAGTAAGATTTCAACAGTAATGCACATATGCCATGCAGGCCCTTCGCTGGGTACTGCGGTCACAAAGACGCTTTTCGGTGATGTATCACCCGCTGGGCGCTGTCCGGTCACATGGTACAGATCTTCCGATGAGCTGTGTGATATAGAGGACTACAACATAGTCAGAACGCGTTCAACCTATCTGTATTATGACGGCGAGCCGCTGTTCCCGTTCGGGCATGGTCTTAGCTATACCGCATTCAGATACAGCGCATTAAAAACTGACAAGCTTTCCTATGGCAGGGGCGAAACTGTGACACTGCGGTTTGATCTGGAGAATGTCGGACGCATGGACGGAGAAGAAGTGGTTCAGCTTTACGTTGCTCCTCCGAATCTCCCTCTGACTATGCCGAAGAAACAGCTCAAAGCATTTAAGCGAGTATTTGTGCCTCACGGCGAGTCTGTGACGGTGGAGATAAGCTTCAATACAGAGGATCTCTGCTTCTGGAATGTAAACAAGGACGATTTCGATCTGTTCAGCGGGAATTACACGTTGATGGTCGGCGCTTCCTCCGCCGATATACGCAGAACCGCTGAAATACAGATCAACGCTTCCGGCTACGAGGGCATGGAGGTATCCCGTGAAATTCCCGCAGTAACTGCAATGGATTATATCGGGGTGACATTTGAGGCAGACGGTGAGCTTTCTGAATACGCACTGATAAATGACTGGCAGAGCAGTATTTCTTTTGAGTACTGCCGTATGCGGAGTTATCATTCAGTCAAAGTAACTGCGTCAAATCCCGGAGCTCCGGTCAAGCTTACATTTACCTGCGCGGACAGCGGAAGAACAGTCGCGGAGGTTGAGATCCCCTCAACCGCGAGCCTGACTGAATTTGTAACGGTATCCGCTCCGGCGGAACCGGTAGACGGGGTATTTACGCTGAAATGCACCGCAAGCGGTATGCTGTCGTTCAGATCATTCAGTTTTTCCTGAGAGGGTCTGTTCGGCTCAAGGAGATAATATGATCACTTTGGATAAATGGTTCGTTTCCTATGATGGAATAGGATATACGGCGAACGGAATAGTTTATGGACACACAAGCCCGCGTTGTCTTGACGGAACCGAGATCCACACCTCCCTTATTGAAAGCGCTGAGGTCGATGACAATGAGATCACACTGTTCACGCTAAATTCCGAGTATCATGTATCCATTGACGAGATGGACTGCGACTGTTATGACCCGTGGCGTTCGCTGCGGCTGTTTGAGAGGTTTGCTCGGAATTTCGGTATTGAAAGCTGTATTCCGGAGGTTCGGGAGCATTATCTTTCGCTTGAAAAAAAGCTTTTGCAGATGAAGCAGGATATCTCTTCACGCCTTCCGGAAAACTCCATATACCTGGAGTTCTCAGATGAATGTGAATTTTATTTCAAGCTGGGATTGTTCAAGAGCGCTGCGGGTACAACGGAATTCCTGCCTAGGATAACTGATTTTGATACCGACCGTGGTAAGCTGATAGCTATAATCAACTATGCAGTGGAATACTATCCCTATAACGGCGGCAACATTGAGTTCCTGTCACATTCTTCTGCAACGCTTCCTGACGGCGCTCTGCTTGGAATTATCCGCAACAGCGGCAGTACCGCGCTCAACATAAAGTTCAGTTGGGGGAATACTGTTATAGCTGCGCCTGACAGTGAACTGCATATAATTTCCGGAATGGGAGGGCAGCTTCCGCTGACCTGTACCACGCAGGATTTTTAAGAAAAGAGGACTAGAAATGACGAACAGTGAAATTCTTTCACATATAGACCACACGCTGCTCCGTGCAACTTCAACCGCGTCGGAGATAGACGCTCTTTGTGAGGAAGCAGTGCGGCTGAAAACCGCCAGCGTATGTATTCCTCCTGCATATGTCGCTCATGTAAGGGACAGGTTTCCGGGGCTTAATATCTGTACTGTCATCGGATTTCCTCTGGGATATAACACAACGGCTGTCAAGTGTTATGAAACTCAGGACGCAGTAAATAACGGCGCTTCTGAGATCGACATGGTTATAAATCTCGGCATGGTGAAAAACGGTGATTTCGCTGGAGTTGAAGCCGAGATATCAGCCGTGAAGAAAGCCTGTGGAGGTAAGCTGCTCAAGGTTATAATCGAAACCTGCTATCTCACTGATGACGAGAAAATAAAGCTGTGCGGCTGTGTGACCCGCGCAGGTGCGGATTTCATAAAGACATCTACCGGATTTGGAACAGCCGGCGCAACGATCGAAGATATTCGTCTGTTTAAGCAGAATATCGGAGAAAACGTAAGAATGAAAGCCGCTGGCGGTGTTCAGTCGCGTGAAGACCTTGAGATGTTCCTTGAAGCCGGTTGTGATCGTATCGGCACAAGCAGGACGCTCAAAATGCTTCCAGAGGACGGAACATACTGATCCGGTCAACAGACATTGCTTAATAACATCACTAAAAGCCTGTGTGAAGAGGTGGTAAAAATGACAAAACGTGTATTTCTGATAGTACTCGACAGCTTTGGCGTCGGTGAAATGCCGGACGCTGCGGATTTCGGCGATAAGGGCGCAAATACGCTGCGTTCCTGTTTCAATACCGGGAAGCTGTGTGTTCCGAATATGCAGCGACTTGGACTTTTCAATATTGAGGGTGTAGCTGTTGGAGAAAGAGCCTCTGCGCCTGTGGGAGCGTATCTCCGCATCTCCGAAAGCTCTAAGGGTAAGGATACCACAACAGGACACTGGGAAATTGCCGGAATTACTTCAGAAAAACCATTCCCGACGTTTCCAGACGGATTTCCGAACGAGGTTATAGAGAAATTCAAATCGGCAACCGGCAGGGGAGTGCTTTGCAACAAACCATACAGCGGTACAAAGGTAATCGCGGACTACGGCGAGGAGCATATCCGTACAGGCGATCTCATTGTGTATACCTCCGCAGACAGTGTTTTCCAGATAGCGGCGCATGAATCAGTAGTTCCTGTGGAAACGCTGTACGAATACTGCCGTAAAGCGCGTGAGATCCTTGTCGGAGATTACGCAGTGGGGCGAGTTATCGCACGTCCGTTTGAGGGAGAGCACCCGTTTGTCAGAACTCCCAGAAGACACGATTTTTCACTTGTTCCACCAAAGGATACTGTGCTGGATCATCTTTCCCAGCAGGGCTTTGATGTAATCGGAATAGGAAAGATTTACGACATATTTGCCGGTAAGGGTCTTACAAAGTACATCAGGGATATCGGTAATTTCTGCGATATGAACGAAACCTCAAGAATTCAGAGCATACCGTTTAACGGACTGTGCTTCACCAATCTTGTGGACTTCGATATGACGTTCGGACACCGCCGTAATCCGGAGGGATATGCGCAGGCTCTGAATGAGTTTGACGTGTGGCTTGGAGGATTTATGGATAAAATGCTTCCAGATGATGTTCTTATCATTACCGCAGATCACGGCTGCGATCCCTGCCACTCCGGAACAGATCACACCCGTGAATATATCCCGGCGATTATTTACGGTTCAGGAATAAAACCCATTGATCTTGGCACAAGAGCCTGCTTCGGTGATATCGGAGCCACCGTTCAGGAGCTGCTCGGAGCGAGCGGTGTTCTGGACGGAGAAAGCTTTGCAAATAAAATAATAAAATAAGGAGCATAATATGAACGGAGAAGTATCACAGATTTGCCGTATCACCGCTGCCGCAAGAGCGGCGCTGAGGGACGATACGGAGCTTAATTTCACACCGCTGAAGTATGAAGGCAGCACGACATTCAATTTCTGCGACCGCAAAAAGACAGGTGCGCCGCTCTTCCGTGCGAAAGATCCGGCGGATTGGTTTTCACATCTCAAAAAAGAGGGAATCTCCAATATCTTTATGGTTATGGGACTGAAAGCGGATCGCAGAGTTCTCGGATTTGCGAATAATGCCTCCACAACTCTTTTTGTGCGCTATGCGGACAACACAGTCACCCGGTTTGTGCCTCACTGGACTTTCAACAATGAAACAAATCTTTGGAGTATTCAGTATACCGAGTATCTCGCGGAGGGCGCTCCCGAAACAGATCCAGAGTATCGCAACGAAAGCTCTCTCATGGGCGCGACACTTAAGGATATCGCAGAGCTTGCAGATCAGCTTGAAGCGCCGTCATTTGCCAAGACATTCAGAAAGGCTGCGGATATTCTGAACGGAGACGTTGTTCCTCGGTTAAAAGAGGGCGCTGTAAAGCCTCTCATTCCGGAGGACAGAATGAAGTATTACCTTGCCGCGGACGTTGCCGATGTTTTCGGAGCAATGGGAAGCTGGAACGATACTCCCGCTGCGGCTGCCCACGAAAAGGGACTGGATAGAGATTATATAACGCTTTCTGAAAGGCTTATATACTCAATCCGTCTTATGACAATGTATGCGGTTAATTTCCCGATATGAGCGGCGGGTAACAAATCCTCACAAAAGAAAGGTGAAACAATATGAGTGAATGTACACATGACTGCGGAAGCTGTTCCGCAAGCTGCTCCGAGAGGACGCAGGAAAGCCTGATAGCTAAACCCCACGAAGAAAGCCATATCAAAAAGGTTATCGGCGTTGTAAGCGGAAAGGGTGGCGTAGGAAAGTCGCTTGTTACTTCCATGTCGGCGGTAATGATGAACCGCAGGGGATACCGGACTGCGGTTCTGGACGCTGATATAACAGGTCCGTCGATCCCGCAGGCTTTCGGACTTCATGACAAAGCGCAGGGAAGTGAAAATGCTATTTACCCTGTGATCACTGAAACCGGAATTAAGGTGATGTCGGTCAATCTGCTGCTGCCGGACGAAACAGATCCTGTTATTTGGCGCGGCCCGATAATCGCCGGCACTGCAAAGCAGTTCTGGACAGACGTTGCATGGGGCGATGTGGACTATATGTTCGTGGATATGCCTCCGGGAACCGGCGATGTTCCGCTGACGGTGTTCCAGTCGATACCGCTGGACGGTATCATTGTGGTAACATCTCCGCAGGAGCTTGTTTCGATGATCGTCGGAAAGGCTGTGAAAATGGCTGAGATGATGAATGTTCCGATCATCGGACTGGTAGAAAATATGAGCTACGCTGTATGTCCCGATTGCGGAAAGCACCTCAGCGTATTCGGGTGCAGCCACATTGACGAAACCGCGCAGAAATTCGGTCTAAAGGTTCTTGCAAAGCTACCGATCAATCCGGAGCTTGCGGTAAGAGTTGACAATGGCTCGGTTGAGGGCTTCAACTGTCCTGAAGCGGAAGCAATTGCTGACGCTGCGGAGGGCTTCTGCAAATGAGCAAGCGCGGAGATAAGGCTTATGAGCTTTTCATGAGCGGCTACAACTGCTCTCAGGCAGTCGCAGGAGCGTTTTCGGACGTTCTTGGAATGGATTTTGAAACCGTTGTGAAGTTAGGTTCTGGCTTTGGCGGTGGAATGGGCAGAATGCGCGAGGTCTGCGGTACATTTTCCGGGATTGTTATGGTGGTGAGTATGCTGTACGGCTATTCCGACCCGAAGGACAATTCCACAAAAACAGGGCTTTACGGCAGAATTCAGGAGATTGCGGAGCAGTTCCGCCGGGACAATGGCAGCATAATCTGCAAGGAGCTTCTTGGTCTTTCAAAGCCGGAGGGTTCTCCAGTTCCGGAGCAGCGAACCTCTGAGTACTACAAGAAGCGTCCCTGTCCGGAGCTTTGCAGATATGCGGCGGATATTCTGGAAAAGTATATCGCGGAGCACCCGGTCAAATAAGCATAATAAATTAAGCCTGAAAAGTAAACACTTCTCAGGCTTTTTTCTGTTCAGATCAGAAAATTATCCCCCAATAATCTTGGAGATGATATTAAATCCCATGACCACAAGTCCGAGAACCACCAAGACGATACCCGTTGCTCGGTTGAGTGTTTTCGGAGTGGCTTTGTTCGCGAAAACCGCCGCAATTCTCGCCCAGATGAGTGTAAACACAATGCAGAGCACCGTGACAAAAATATCTGGTGCGCCGCCCATTGCGAAGTGTGAAACTGAACCGGTGAGCGCGGTAAATGCCATAATGAAAACGCTTGTGCCGACAGCGGTTTTCAGTTCATAGCCAAGAACCGAGGTGAGGATAAGCAGCATCATCATTCCGCCGCCTGCGCCGATAAATCCACAGATAAATCCGACAACAACTCCGGCAACGATCGATTGAATAAGACGTTTCTTAGGTGATACAGCTTTCATGTCGCTCTTTGTAGTCATGACTGGCTTTACGATAAATTTGATACCAAGCAGGAAAGTCATGAATACGGAAAATCCGCCCATTGTAGCTGGAGGAAGCAGGCTTGAAACGTAGCTTCCCACTACTGTAAATGCAAGAACCGCGACCATCATAACAAGACCGTTTTTGATGTCGAGGTTCTTGTTTTTTCCATAGGTGTAAGCAGAAACCGCGCTGGCAAGCACGTCTGATGAAAGCGCAATTCCCACCGCAATATATGGGTCAATTCCAAGGAATGTCGTCAGCATAGGAGTAATGACCGCCGCCGCGCTCATTCCGGCAAAGCCCGTACCAAGTCCTGCACCCATTCCGGCAAAGAACGTTACTAATATTGTAATAAAAATCTCCAATTCTATTCCAGCTTTCTATATACTCTTTCTGGTTCTCTTCAACGACAGAAACTCAATAACCTTATTATATCTCAATCATATGGTTTTGTCAAATTCTCTTTTGTGAAATTTCACATTATTCTCGAATTGTGAATTAGATGTTGGCTAAAAAGATTGAGCCTGAGGAGAGTTGGCTTCTTCTCAGGCTTTTTATAGTATCTTACAGAAAAGGGGGTGTCAAATTGTCTGCACAAATCAGGACTCTCGCCAATATTCTGAACCATCGCTTAATCTGTTTATCAGCTTTTGCTGAAACATTTCTCTGCGGATAGTTGCATAATCCGAAAAGGAAATATTTTGCAAAATAATTTCATTTACTTCTTTTTCGGTGTATTTTCTATCCTTTTCAAAACAGTCCGCTATCTTTGCGAGGGCTATGATCCTCAGAGAATTCTTGCGTGGATACTGCTTCAAACGACCCTTTGAATCATAAAATACAGACACCTTTTTTGAATTTGTGATCTGCATACTTAAATTACACAGTTTTTCATTCAATTCATCAATATGTTTTTCAAACCACGCAAGAAGTCTTGATGACATATCAGCCTGCTTCAAATAAATATATCTGTTCTTGGAGATTGAATCGTAATATTGACCGTAGAAATTGCAGACAGCCAAAAAGTAGTAGAATAGTTTCCCTGCGTTTTCTATATCATAGGTGTTTAGTGGATTGTATTCCATATATTCAGCAATATAGCGAATTAAAGCCTCTATATTGATTTCTCCCTGCTTGACTTCCGGCGCCATAAAGACATAGGATCTGACGATCTCCCAGACATAGGGGTGCTTGCAGGCGCAAGTCCAGTCAACAATTCCATTTATCTTATCATCAAGCCAAATGAGCTGTGATATCATGTAATCGCCATGGGTGTTTCCGCAACTGAATTTGTTTATATCAAACTCATAGGCAGGCATAGACTCGACAATTCTCATATTGGAACGAATTGCATTTGCAATATCATTATCACCGTTATTTATAGCCTGCTGTAAAGTATCAATATAAGAATTCTTCATATATTCAGGTTTTCTGTGTGCCAAAAAATCACTGCCTATGCCGATAGGAATATTCTCCATATCCTTCATGGCTTTATGCACCTTTGCCAATAAAACTGCCGACGCTTTCTGCATATTCTCGGACGCTTCATTGTAGTCGTATGTGATACCCTCGTAGAAATGCTGAACGGTAAATCTTCTTCCGTTCTCATCTGTTGAAAGCATTTTGCCATGCTTATTGGAACTGAATCTGCAAGCAGGAATACCTTTCGTTAAAAGCATTTCACATACTTTTATCTCCATTTCGGGATGATTTATTTCATTATCCGTCGGATACTTTACAACATACTTATTGTCACCCGCAGTTACGAAATAGGTTAATCCACCTGCACCATTCTCAGAGGTTTCCATTGTTTGGATCTCAATGTCATAGAGTTTGTATATGCGCATTCGCAATTGTTCGAATTCTAATTGCTTAACCAATTCCAGACGTGACATATCTATCAGACTCATCAGTTCCAAAATCGGTATAGATTCTCCTGCCAATAATTCATTGACTGTTATACCAAGTATCCGACACAAGGGTTCCATATAAACAACTTCAGGGAGTCCGTTCCCACACTCCCACTTTGAAACCGTCTTTTCGCTTATTCCTAATCTTGCCGCAATGTCTTTTTGTAAAAAACCATGTTCTTTTCTGCGCTCGGCAATAAATTTTCCTATCTTAATTTGATTCATTGTCTTACTCCATTCATAGTTTCTGATGATTTTTATTCTTGCAGAATAATTATACCATTTTACAATATGAATTGGAACCCACGCTCCGTAGGATGAATGTCGTTTAGTATATTATATCAATAAACATTTAAAAAGTCAATGAATAAAAACAAAGCCAATTTTAACATATTACATTAAAAATTGGCTTTGTAAATTCTATAATTTCGCACTCGAGAGGGGAAGGGGAGAGGTTTATTCTCCGCAGTGCTCGCAGTCGTGCTTTTCCTTAAATAACTCCGGATCGTAAGAGATTCCGTTCTTGTCGTAGTAATCCTTGACTGCTGCCTTTACTGCTTCTTCCGCAAGAACAGAGCAGTGGATCTTGTGAGCAGGAAGTCCGTCAAGAGCCTCAACTACTGCCTTGTTAGTAAGCTCTAAAGCTTCGGAAACCGGCTTTCCCTTTATCATCTCGGTAGCCATTGAGCTGCTTGCGATAGCAGAGCCGCAGCCAAATGTGCTGAACTTGACATCGTCGATAATCCCGTCCTTAATTTTAAGGAATATCTTCATGATATCGCCGCATTTTGCGTTGCCGACTTCACCTACGCCATCTGCGTCCTCAATTGTGCCGACATTACGCGGGTGAGTAAAATGATCCATTACCTTTTCACTGTATAACATAAGTTCTCTTGCCCTCCTGTAAATCCTGCCATACCGGAGAAATTCTGCGCAGGTAATCAACTACCTCCGGAACAGCTTTTATAATTGCTTCGATTTCTTCTTCTGTATTATATTCGCACAGCGAAAGTCTGAGCGAACCGTGCGCGACATCGTGGATCCTGCCGATAGCCAGAAGAACATGGCTTGGGTCGAGGGAGCCTGACGTGCAGGCAGAGCCGGAAGATGCGCATATTCCTTTCTGGTCGAGAAGCAGCAGAAGAGATTCTCCTTCAATTCCCTCAAAGCACATATTGACATTGCCGGGGAGCCGGTTATCTCGTGAACCGTTGAGAATTGAGTGGGGGATAGATGAAAGACCCTCGATAAGTCTGTCGCGCAGCTTTGTTATTTTAGCCATATTGCTCTCAAGATTTTCTGTGGCTTCTTTTAAAGCTGCCGCCATACCGCATATTCCTGCGATATTCTCAGTTCCTGCGCGCTTTCCACGCTCCTGAGCGCCTCCCTCTATCAGAGTTGATACCAGAAGGCCTTTTCGTGCATACAGTGCACCCACTCCCTTTGGCCCGTGGAACTTATGTCCGGCAAGAGAAAGCATATCGCAGCCTATTTCAGCAACATTGACAGGGATATGACCGACTGCCTGAACTGCGTCTGTGTGGAAAAGGACGCCCTTTTCCTTGCATATTGCGGCGATTTCTTTGACAGGCTCAATTGTACCGATCTCGTTATTTGCCATCATAATTGTGACAAGAGCGGTATCCGGGCGAATTGCTTTTCTTACGTCCTCAGGATCAACTCTTCCTTCTCCGTCAACCGGAAGAAGTGTGATCTCATAGCCCTGCTTTTCAAGCCGTTTCAAGGAATGCAGAATTGCATGATGCTCGATCGCGTCTGATATAATGTGCTTTTTACCTTTTTTCGCTCCGATCTCCGCTGCTGTAAGCAGTGCCTGATTATCTGCTTCGCTTCCTCCTCCTGTGAATATTATCTCTTTTGGATCACAGCCAAGACACTCTGCAACAGTTTTTCTGGCATTGAACAGCGCTTCGGCAGCAGCTTGTCCGACGCTATGCAGGGAGGAGGGATTGCCGTACTGCTCCTCAAGATAGGGCATCATTGCATTCAGGGCTGTTTTGCTCATCTTTGTGGTTGCAGCATTGTCGGCATATATTGCAGTCATAAATTCACCATTCTTTCTGAAAATGCTGTACTTTATCCATAGAAAATATATTTTACTTTTCCTATCGGACAAGTAGGATTATATCATATTATTTGAATTTTGTCAAGACTATTTATAAAATAATTCCTGCTTTATTCAAATATATTAGTTTATACTTGATTATTATTCCTGAATTATAATGAAAAATAACATATTGAAAACTGATTTTCCATTTAGATAATTAAGTGTGCGTTGTATATAGGTTGGTTGTAGTTTTGAGAGCAATATAATAAAAATATGGATCAATTATGAAAAATAGATGGTCTTGTTTGACTGGAAAAGAGATTGATTTTTCCGGGGGATTGCGTTATAATAGATACAGAGAGTAAAAATAATTAGTATAGCCAATTGCGTAAAATAGAAAGTTTGTCAAAAGCACATACATATTCTGGAAGTGTGGTGATATCTTGTGTCTAATCGTCAAGTTCAGATCTCTGAGGATCTCTTCCTCGATCTCCTGAGCTTCTTTAATTCTGACGAGCCTTCTCCGGCAGATGCCGCTTTGATCCAGGCTGCGCTTGAAGAGAAATTTGACAAGCTTATATCCCGTAAGCTATTCACCGACTATAAACGCGCGCCCACTCCGGAAGAACGTGAAGCAGCTCGCCAGGCTTACCTTGATCACGTCCAGATCAGCAAGTCTTTCCGTTCTCCAGTAGAAATTTCTTTATAATCGCCTAACACACCACCGTGTTACGGTGGTGTCAGTCACAAATCAGATCCGATTCAGTCCGCCAAGCTGGATCTCCTGCATAAAAAAAGCCCGACTTAATGCCGGGCTATTGGTGTTTATATAATTTTCCCCTGCTCCGTTGCAGCTTGCTGCCGGAGCAGGGGAAAAGTCGATTTTAGGCAATTTTGGCAACGCTGCCGAAAGCCCGTCTTGGTAATACGGGCTTTCCATTACAACCTTTTCCAAGCGCTTGGAAAAATCCTCTCCAGATTAATTGACTTTTCTAATTATCTTCTATTGTGTATAATGGAAATCCTTTTCCCTCTTTACACTCTATTCTTTTATTTTTTTCAATTTCCTTAATTATTGATATTGCTGGACTTGTTTGTTTTTCTATCATTTTATCTATGATTTTTTTGTAATCACTTCTTCTTTTATCAATTTTTATTTGAATTGATATTACTAAATCTTTTTCCGTTTCATTTATTATATGTGTTGTATCTAAGTATAAATTTTCTGTTTTAGTATGCTGCATACTTGTTACTTTATACGATCCTCTAACCATTTTGTTACCTCTCAATTGCTTTTTATTATTCCGAATAACCAGTCCGTGCTTACGTTATATAGTTCTGCAAGCATTCCTATTGTTTCTAGGTTTGGTTCAAGAGCTCCTGTTTCATATTTTGTTATGTTAGTTCGGGAGGTGTTAAGATTGTCTGCTACTTCTTGTTGTGTCATTTTAGCACTTTCTCTCGCTCTCCTTATATTTGTTGTAAAGTTTTCTTTGAACATTCAATTAACCTCCTTTGTTCTATTTTAACACATTGTATAAATAAATGTGTTCTATTTTGGCACTTTTGCCTGTTCCATTCTGGCACTTTTTGTGTTATAATTATATTGTGCTAATATGGCACACATACATTTCACCCAGAACAGGGTAATTAAGAAAGGAAAAAGAAATATGAAATTTATCTATGGTGACATCGTAAAACATCCCTCTTATGGTGTTGGTATTGTTGCGCAGCGTGCAATGGCTGCCAGTGGTGCGAACGAGCTTTATACTGTTGTATTCTGCAAAGTATTACGGAATAATGGCGTTGTTCGTGTCCTCGGCTCTGAACTTTCGCTTATTAAACGTTTAGAGCAGTCTCTTCCTAAGGAGGGTGATTCATGAAAGCAGTTCAATTATCAACCACTGATGAATCTCACTTCAATGAATATCTTGATAAGATTCGTAAGGAAATTCATGCAGCTGCCGAGAATTGGTTTCATATTGCCTATTTTGTGTACGAGATGAAATATTTCGAGTATTACAAGGTTAAGTATGATAATATCGTTGACTGTTGTCAGGCTGAGTTCGGCTTTAAAAAGTCTACTACCTACAACTTCATTAATATTGTGGAGCAGTTCGGCGGTTCAAAATGCATGACTATTAACATGAAACCACATAAATATAATTCTTACGTTGGATATGCTGACTTTATTTCTCGGGTTCGTGGCTGGAATTATTCCCAGCTTGTTTCAATGCTTTCTCTATCTGAAAAGGATCGTTCTTCAGTTTCTCCCGAAATGAGCTCCCGTGAAATTAAGATGTTAAAGACAAATTCCAAGCGCTTGGAAAAATCTTCTCCAGATGATTTTCCTAAATTACACACTGTTCTTGTTGAGCCTTCCGAAGAATCTGAAATTGTTTCTCCTGCTCCAGCTGATGAAGTTCAATCCTCTGAGAGTTTGGAGCTTGTCTTAAATCAACTTGAAGAAGCTCGTGCAGCTTATAAAGCAGAACGGGAATCAAATCATCGTATTAATATCAAGCTTGTTGATATGACTATGGAACGAGATTCAGCACTCCAGCAGGTAGACTCTCTTAAGGATCAGATAAAAAAGTTAAAAGCTGAGAATAATCGTCTTAGAGCTCAATTATCTTCCTCTTAACCAATCCTGCTATTTCACATATATTTCGTCCTTTGGTGGTCGGGACTATAAATAAGACCACTACCAGACAGCAGTTTCGACCACATAAAAAAGGCAATAGCGCACCACTCTTCCGTCAACTCTTCTCGAAAGTAACTAAGCTTTATGACTTAGCCGAAACGGAATGCGTAATATAGACGGGGCTTGAGCAAATCGGTGATATTTGGGTCAGAATGAAGTCACTTTTAAGTCTTTCTGCTGTTACCACGAGCAATAAGGCTCGATTAAATTAATTCGCCCGGAATGGGGCAGAAAGAAGGTATTTATTATGGCTAAAGTAACTCTTGTTGGAATTCATGATATGGATTTCCCCACTAAAGACGGCGGTAAAATTGACGGTATTGCTCTTCAGGTCAACTACCCTGATCCCAATGTTGTTGGTTTAAAAGCTGAATCAAAGTTTATCAGTCGTGATCTTTGTAATAACATCGGTTTCACTGCTTCTTTTCTTACTCCCTTCGTCGGTAAAACTGTCGAGCTCGAAACAAATCTCAAGGGAAAAGTCATCGGTATTTCTGTTGTCGAGGGTTGATGTATGAACGCTCTTCAAATTATCGTGCTTGTTCTCGGCATTCTTTGTCTTGCTATTGTATTTGTATCAATGATAGTAGGACGTCATAAGAAGTAGGTGATTCTATGTCTGCCGGATCTGGTACGACTTTCAATTCTCCCGAAGAGATGCAGCAAGCATATAATCAGATGTGGGAAGATATAGCTTCTGGATTCAACATGATACCGGACTATATCAAAGAAGCTTTTGATTTTGCTTCAAAAAATTCCGTAGCTCTTATAGTTGTCAGCCTATTTCTTACAACGCTTGCATTTCTTTTTGTTCGCATGATCATCTCTGATTTTAGCGGTCGCAGCCGTTAAGATAGAAAGTAGGGGTAATATGCTTGCTATGTTACTTTCAGCTGCCGGAACAGAAGGCAGCCAGATTACTTTACCAGAAGAGGGGGTGAGGTTGAGTATGGAAGCTATTTGGACAGCAATAACTACGGTTGTTGGTAATTTCTTAACCGATGTTGTTACACCTGTTACAACTTTTGTAACTACCAATCCGATTGCGCTCACTTTCCTGGGCGTGTCGTTTGTTGGTACCGGTATTAAGTACCTCAAAAGGGCTTTGTTGGGTTCGTTCGTTTCTATGATCCAGACGAGAAGCAGGGAAGTTCTCCAAAGGGTTCTGCTGTTCCGGTTTCTGCTGATATCCCGGATTTTGATTCTGTCGTTTCGTAAGCTATGCGCAAGCTTTACATATTCCTAAGGTAAACATTTGATTTTTGAGAGGTGAATTTTTCAATGGAAGCTATTATTTCTACTCTGACGCAGGGCGTGACCGGCGTTTTCTCTATCGCAGGTCAGGGCTTTGACTTCATCACCGGCAATGATCTCTGTATGTTCATGGTTGCGATTTCATTTGCTGGCGTGGCTCTCGGGTTCGTTAAGCGTGCTTTCCGTACTGCTCGTAAGTAATCGGGCGTTATCTTCCCCTATGGGGCAGGGTTTAGGCTCTGCCCCTCAACTTTTGAAAAGAGGTATTTTATTATGAAAAAGAAAATTTCTGTTGTTCTTGTAGCTCTGTGCGCTTTCTTCCTTATGGGTTTAAGTGCTTTTGCAGTTACTCCGGCTTATGACAGTTCTGTTACTGGCTCTAAGGCTCTTACTGCTGATGAGTGTATTGCGTGGCTTATCTCTCAGGATTCTGAGGGTACTTTGACGGAGGAAGCTTTAAATGCTGGCTATACTTGGGCTGTTTTTGAGGGTAAAAATTATGTGACTGCTACACTTAATTCCTCTGATTCTGGCTTTGGTTATCAGTTCTTCTATGATGATTCCGGCACTTTTACTGTTGATATGTATTCCGGTTCTTCTGTATCTCGTATCGCCGGTAACCCTTCTTCTTCCGGTGGTTCTACTGGCGGTTCTGATTCTGGTTCTGGAAAAGATATTTCCGGTATTATTTCTGATGTCGGCACTGGCGTAAAGGGTGTATTCGATATGTCGCAGTCTGGATTTAACTTTATTACTGGTAATCTTATTTGTATGCTTATGGTTTCTGTAACTCTTGCCGGGGTTGGTATCGGTCTTATTGCTCGTGCTTTTAAAACAGCTCGTAAGTGATCAATAAAAGGGGCATTGGTTGCCTTTGCCCCTTTTTTATAAATTGTTATTTGTATTTTTTGAAAGGGGTGTTTTTATGCGTAATAATACTGGATCTATTGTAACCGCTTGTGTTTTCTTTCTTCTCGCTGTCGTTTCAATCGTTCTTATCTTTGTGAGGTAATTGCTATGTCAAAAATCATTCCTTTAATTAAATCCTGCTGGCATAAGGTGATTTGTGCACTTTGTGCTTTGGCGGTTATTTTTATATCTGTTTTTTCTTCTGTTCCTGCTCACGCTGTTTCTTCTGATTGGGAATCTCTGGGAGAGGACGTTGCAGATCTTTATAATGCTTATGTTGATTATTTCAACGGCTGGTCTGAAAAATCAATAGGTAAGGTTATAGGCAGTGCTGTTGATGTCCCTTTAAGCTGGCTCAAAACCCTTGCAGATGGATCTAAAGTAATATCACCTGTTGATGATTGGTATTTTTATCTTGATGATGATACTTCTGGCGGTGGCGGTGGTCGTGTTCATTCTGGTTCATCTGGCGGTAGTGGCTCTGATCGCCCTTCTTCTGAGGTTGAACCGGAAGTTCCTTCTTCATTCTTAAAAGATGTATATGCTGATTATGCTTCTCGCTATATGCCTATGCCTACGGTAGATTCATACCGCTGGAGCTATCAGGATTGTAAAGGTATAAAATCTACTTCTCCTGATTATTTTGGTTTTTTTGATTTTTATCCTTTGGCTCCTATTTATACTTATACCCAAGGTCAGTGGGGTGATAAGGGATGGTCTTCTGTATATATGCTTTGTTATGTTTATGATGATGATGTAGGCTTTTATTATTCTAAACAGTATGTTCATATTTATCCTTCTACTTCTGATGATGGATCTCCTCTTTTTAATTTAGATTATTATAAACTTTCTGATAATACCCTAACGTATTCTTATACTGTACCTTGGCGTACTGATCGTCTTTATTACGCTCTTAGCAATGAATCTTCGGTATCCGCATATTCTAATGCTATGGATTACCTTGGAAATTCATCTCCTTTATATCTTTATTCTCTCTCAGATTCATCTCCTTATGTTGATTTTGCTCAACTTTATACTGGTTCTGTTTATTCTATTTCTCAATATGTGTATAGCACAAGCTTTGATCCTGTAAATAATACTGCTGATGATTGTGGTTTTATGCTTTCCTCAAAGCCTTTTGAGCTTGTTTTAAATCAGACTAGCATTGACTTTGATAGAGTCCCCGATAATTATGTCGTAACTATCGAGGGCGACACTATCTATAATTATCCTATTACAAATCCCGATACCGGAGATACTTCCACAATTAACTATTACATAACAAATAATTATACACTCCCCGAAAATTCAACAGATGATCCTGCTGATAACGGCGGTTCTTCCGGTGGATCTACTTCCGGAAATGTCAATGTTTCCGGAGAAGTAGTTGTTGGCGGTCAGATAGACATCAATGCAGATCCTATTGATATAAACGTAAATACTCAGCCCATTGACATAAATGTTAATGTTTCTTCCGGTGTAAATTCCGATGTTAATGGTGAATCTGTTGATATATCCGGTTATCTTGATAATCTTCCGGAGCAGTCCGAAACCATGAATGACTATTTCAGTGTGTTTTTTAGCTTTGTTCCTCCGGAATTTCTAGCTTTGCTAATATCTGGTATCTCGATTGCTATTCTTATGCGTGTTCTAGGGCGGTGAGTTCATGGGTAATGCTTTTTCTTTCCTTTGGGAATGGGGTTATAAATTCTTGTCTTTCCGGCTTGATTTTGGCGATATCTCCTTTACTATCTTTGATTTTACGCTTGGTATTGTGATTTTGTCGCTTGTTGTGGCATTGATAAGGCGAATTTTGGAATGAGGTGTTTTTTTTGGAACAATTTGTTCTTGTAATTTTATCTCAAGTAATAGAAGGTCTGGTTACTCAGTATGTAAAATATGAGATTCAGCGTAAATTTGATATGATCGGCAATTCTATTTCTCAGATCGTTGCTGTTTTTGATGATGATGGTGACGGTGTTACCGACAGGGAAGAAGTCATGTGTACTTTTGATGTTTCTATTCCCGATCTCTCCAATGGCTATTGCATTGTAAATCAAGATGATGAAATCGGTATAGGCTTGCCGGAATTAGAGCTTGTTGATTCTTTTGAAGTTTCTGAAATTCTTGACGGTTCAATTACCGGGAATGGCAATGGTTATTATATCGGTGATGATGTATACATACCTCTTGACTTTGATTTTAATTCTGACGGTCTGCCGGACTGGGGCAGGGTAGTGGATAATGATAGTAATGGTGTTCCAGACGCTTCTTCTGATTCTCCTTTTTATCCTGTCGGTTCTGACGAGTATAATCAGATAGTTGATTCAATTAATTCTAGCGGTAAATCTCTTGTGGTTGTAAGCCCAGACGGTACCGTCTGTGTTTATGATGAAAACGGTCAGATCACTGATGAAGATTGTGAGCTTGCCTATAATATTTGGGTATCTGATAACAACATTATGACTAAACCGCTTGATTATTATACTCCTACTGAGGGTCTTTTATTTTTGACGTTTATTGTGTCGCTGTTCGGCTTTTTCGGTTCGATATTCCGGCGCAGAAAAGTAATGTGAGGTGTTTTTTATGTTTGATTCTATCAAGGATTTTCTTCATTCTATTGGCTGGGGCGAGTGGTTCAATGCTTTTTTTACCGAGGAAGGTGAAACAATCGTTAATGTGAGCTTCGGCGGGTTCATTCTTCGTACTATCCCTGCTGTCATGGAGTTATGCCTTATAGTCTGGTTCCTCGTCTTGATGTTGCTCTTGATGATATTGCAAGAGATTCAGAAAAGCCTATTCTTCGTATGTCTACTATCTCTAAGAAGTGGGCTAATCATGAATTTTGTTCACGTTCACAAGCTAATTCAGATGATACCACCCTATTTTTCAAGAGTGGTGACGAGGGCTTTTTTGATCGTGGGAAGATGTCCGTTAATAAGAAAAATGGAATTGTTGGAAAAACGGTCTATTTCGGTCATAGAAAATCATCTGTCTATGTTCGTTTCTACGATAAGCGGGCGGAGCAGTTGCAAAAGGGCATTGAAGTGGATAAGGATATTACTTCTTGGGTGCGCTGTGAGTATGAGTTTCATAACACTAAGGCTATGGCTGTAATGCTTCTTATTATAGAGAATGATTATGAAGAATTTGAAAAGAAGAATAAATGTACTGTTCTTGGACATTTGAGGTTTATTAACAATGATGATTCCAACCGTTCCAGATGTTCTACTTGCTCATGGTGGACGGCTTTTCTTGAAAGCGTACAAGGCGAGAAATTGGCTTCTGCTCCAGTAAAAAGTGTTCAGTTTCGGCGTTCTGCTGAGTGGTTCAGACGTTCGGTAGCTCCTACATTATGGGCTTTTCTTGCTTGTTATGGCACTGTTGATTTTATTTCTGAACTTAAAGAATCCGGTCGTAATAATATAAAGGCTCGTCAGTTACAGCTTATAGAAGATTTCATGGATTCTAGTAATGATTTATCTTCTGAATGTCCTAATATATGGGCTTTGCTGATGTCTGCCTATAATTATGATGATTATGAATCTGCTGTGTCTCAGCTTAAAAAGGACAGCCTATATATTAATAATCTTCCGTCTGGTATGGATTCAAGACGTTGGCTTCAATTTGTTTTTTCTGATGTTCCCGGGGTCGCTAGCTGATGTGTTGTGATTACTGGGAATGCAAGCACCGGGACGAGTGTATACAAGCCTATGCCGGGTATAAATACCGCCCTTGTGCTTCTTGTACTGGCTTTGATACCTGCGCGTATTGCGCTCATTATATTGAGTGCTGTGACTTGGTATGTCGGTATTTGCCGAATATGTTCCGGCGGTTGGTTCGTGAGATCCGGCACGGTGAAAATCTTGAACCGGTTCAACAGTACATCAGGCGTAACACCCACGGCGGAAAAAGAGATTGATTTTTCCGGGGAAGTGCGTTATAATATATACAGAGAGCAAAAATAATTAGTATATGCAATTGCGTAAAATAGAAATTTTACGCAATAAATAGCGGGCGTTTTTGATTAAAATAATAATTACAAAATATATAAACCCAAATAGTCAGACAGACTCAAATACAATAATCAATAAAGGACTGGTTTTATGAACAATAAATATGATAATGCACCAAAGCTTCTCAAGGATTATCTAGTTTATCTTCAGCTCGTGAAAAATCGTTCGGAGCTGACCGTGCTTAATTACTATACAGATCTGCGATCATTCTTCCGATACTATAAAATACGAAACCACAGAGCGTCTGATGATCCGGCTGAGTTTAAGAAAATCGACATATCTGATATCACCGAATCCGACATCAAATCCGTAGATCTGCTGCTTGCACAGGATTTCCTGATCTACACCAAAAATGAAAAAGACAATCACCCGAAAGCCCGCTATCGTAAAGGCGTTGCACTCAGGCAGTTCTTCAAGTACCTTACTAATAACAAAGGTCTATTTGAAGTAAATCCGTTGGCAAATCTTGAGCTTCCAACACCAAAAGCTGCGCTTCCTAAATACATGACTCTTGAGGAATCTGTGGAAATGCTGTCCAATATAGACACTCCGGCGCAAAAACGCGATTACTGCATTATAACCTTTTTCCTCAACTGCGGTATACGTTTGAGCGAGCTTGTTGGAATTAATATAAGCGATATCAGGAAAACTCGCGATTCTATCGGCAAAGATGTATATACTCTTAAAGTTCTCGGCAAAGGAAGTAAAGAGCGAATTATATATCTGAACGACGCATGTGTGAACGCATATAAAGACTATCTCAATCTTGAAGAAACAGATAATGACAAACGCGCTGCTGCCGGAAATCGTGACATGACAGCAAAAACTGATGCCCTGTTCCTAAGCCGGCGCAATACCCGTATATCAAACCGCCGTGTTCAGCAGATCGTTGAAGAATGCTTGAAAGCAAGCGGACTGGATAATCGCGGGTTATCTGTACATAAGCTCCGCCACACCGCAGCAACGCTGATGTATCAAAACGGTGTTGATGTACGAGTCCTCAAAGAGGTTCTTGGTCATGAAAATCTGAATACGACCCAGATCTACACCCATATTTCAAATGAACAGATGGAACACGCAATGAATAAAAATCCTCTTGCGGATCTGGCCAACCACAAAGACAAAAAATAAGGAAATAGCCACATTCTATAAATGAATGTGGCTATAAATACTATTTATCAGAAATTATTCGCCGCAAAGCTCCTTGTAAAGTCCAATATACAGCTTAGCAGACTGCTCCCAACTGAAATCAGCTTTCATTGCGCGGGTAACCAGCTTGCCCCATGCCATGCGGTTGTCATAAGCGGCCTTCGCACGCTGAATTGCACCCAGCATATCATGAGCATTATAGCTCTGGAATGTAAATCCAATACCGTTGTCGCCTGCGTCAATAATGCTGTCCTTAAGACCGCCGGTAGATCTGACAATCGGAATTGTACCATAACGTGCAGCGATCATCTGTGCAAGTCCGCAAGGCTCGCTCTTTGACGGCATGAGGAACATATCAGCTCCGGCATAAAGTCTTGTTGCCAGTCCGCTGTTAAAGCCGCGGTAGAAACCTACCTTATCCGGATAACGCCAGTGCATTGACTGGAAGAATTCCTCATACTGGCTTTCGCCTGATCCTAGGATTACAACCTGCATATCGGTTGAAATAATCTGATCAAATACCGCTCTGACAAGATCAAAGCCCTTATGGTCTGCAAATCTTGAGATCATAACCAGCAGCGGAATCTTATATTCCGGCATACCAAATTCTTTGAAGATCGCGCTCTTGCAGGCAGCTTTTCCCTTGTGATCCTTTGCGCTGAAATTAGCAGCGATCGTCTTGTCGGTTTCGGGGTTATACAGCTTGGTATCAATTCCGTTCAGGAAGCCGCAGGTCTTATACTGCTTATTGACAAGAATTCTGTCCAGCCCGTGAGAGAACCACGGGTTAAGGATCTCCTTTGCATAAGTCGGAGATACGGTCGTAACCTTGTCGGCAACCTCAATTGCGCCTTTCATGAAATTGATATCGTGGTCATACTCAATCACACTAACCTTATGCGGAGGAATTCCGACGATATCTCTTACTAAATCAAGACCATACTGACCCTGATATCCAATGTTATGAATTGTGAAAACGTGCTTGATATTATCGTAGCATCCTCCGGCGTGTCTGTAAAACAGATCATAGTATACCGGAATAAGCGCACACTGCCAGTCGTTGGAATTGATTATCTGCGGACGGAAGTGAATGTATTTAAGCATTTCAAGCACTGCACGGCTGAAGAAAACATATCTCTCAGCGTCGTCATAATAGCCGTAAAGACCGTTATCGCGCTTGAAATAGTACTCGTTGTCGATAAAGAAATATGTAACACCGTCAACCTGCTGAGAGAAAAGACCACAATACTGGCTTCTCCAGCCCACAGGAACTCTGAAATTGGTTATGTAATTCATCTTCTCCTTTTGTTCTGGTTTGAATGAATTTACATAATACGGCATTACAACGCACGCTTCCTGCCCTGCGGCGCAAAGTGCCTTAGGAAGAGAGCCTGCAACATCGGCAAGACCGCCGGAAGCAGCAAAGGGACGAGCTTCACTTGCAACATAAAGAATTCTCATTATATTTAATCCTCCGATTTTGTCGCTGAATACTGCCGCACAACACAGACGAAGCCCTGATCAGCGAGCCTATGCCGCCGCACAGCAATTCCTTATATATAATATATCACAAAAACATCAATAATTCAAGTAGGTTTTCTAATTTTTCAAAGGATATTTTGTCATTTTACGATTTAATTACATATATAAGTGTGCGAAAAACAAAAATTATTGCAAAAAAACAGTTCCCTGTTTTGAAACGGCGAGAAAAAAATAGAAATAGGCGCGCTTTTGGCACGCCTAAACTTTGTCTATGGTTTACAAAATAGATTTTTAATGCGGGAGAAAACCTGAAAAAACAAAAGCGCCTCAACGCGCGAAATGCGTGTCGAGGCACTCGACTGGTACGCCTGATGCGATTCGAACGCACGACACATAGCGTCGGAGGCTATTGCTCTATCCAGCTGAGCTACAGGCGCAAATCAACAATAATATTATATCACATTGGAAAAAGAAATGCAACTGTTTTTTTGAATTTTTTTTGGAAAAAGTCGATTATTGCAATAAAAAATACACCGCCATGAACCCATAGCGGTGTATGATTATATTATAAGCAATAGATTCAATTAAGCCTTGCCGACAGATCCGAACAGCTCCATCTTCTCCTTTACCTTTGCCTTGATAGCCTCAAAGCCGGGAGCGAGAAGCTTTCTGGGGTCAAAGCCCTTACCCTGAAGATCCTTACCCTCTTCAATGTATTTTCTTGTTGCTTCCTGGAATACAAGCTGGCACTCAGTATTTACGTTGATCTTTGCAACACCTAGGGAGATTGCCTTCTTGATCTGATCATCGGGAATACCTGTACCACCGTGAAGTACGAGAGGCATATCGCCGACTTCCTCCTTGATCTTTGCAAGTGTATCAAAGGACAGACCAGCCCAGTTCTCAGGATACTTGCCGTGGATATTTCCGATGCCGGCAGCCAGCATTGTTACGCCCAGATCAGCAACCATCTTGCACTCCTTAGGATCTGCGCATTCGCCCATGCCTACTACGCCGTCCTCTTCGCCGCCGATAGCGCCAACCTCAGCCTCAAGAGAAATGCCGAGTACATCGCAGGTGTTTACCAGAGCGGTTGTCTTAGCAATGTTCTCCTCAATAGGATAGTGAGAACCATCGAACATGATGGAGGAGAAACCAGCGTTGATACAAGCCTTTGCACCCTCAAAGGTACCGTGGTCGAGATGAAGAGCAACCGGAACTGTGATGTGCAGATTTTCGATCATGCCCTTTACCATGCCAACGATGGTAGAATAGCCGCACATATACTTGCCTGCGCCCTCAGATACGCCGAGAATAACAGGTGACTTGCATTCCTCAGCGGTGAGAAGGATTGCCTTTGTCCATTCAAGGTTGTTGATGTTGAACTGACCAACAGCATACTTGCCGTCGCGAGCCTTGTTCAGCATTTCTTTTGCAGAAACTAACATTATTTTAATCTCCTTTGAATAAATTATAGGATATAAAAATCCATTCAATTTATTATAACGCATTTTTCTGAAAAAAGCAATATATTTTCTGAAAAATTTACTGGTTTCTTTGTGAAAGATCCGTCACTGAATTATTTGAAGTGTCCTCGTCCTCGCTGGAATACTGGAAAATCTCGTCTGACGTTAGGTTTTCGTATGAGCTGAATTCCTCTTCACGACGCATCTGATAATAGCTGTCAAGTATCGGAATTATTACGCATACGGCAACAGTAAGCACCGCTGCTATTATTATAACGATCATTTTCTGTTTTCTTGTCCATTTATGAGTGGGTACAGCTTCTTCCTTGACTTCAAACTGACGTTTTTTCCCAGATGTAACAGAACGGATAACGTAAGCCTTTAGCTTATCTTCTGCGCAGATCTTTACGCAGATATCCTTATAGCTTTTATCAAGAGCTTCAATAAGATCCTCCGGAAATTCTCCAATCACAGAATTAATATATTTTGCGCTTTCCCCTGTTACAGAAGCGATTTGCTCCGGTTCAAGGTCATTTTCCCAGTGCATATGAATTATAGTCCGCACGATGAAAGGCTTCTGAAGAATTATCTCCAGAAGCTTCTGTTTTTTTGCGTCAAGTTCAACTCCGGTGAGCGTTACTGCGGAATCATTGCTGTCAGCTTCTCTGCAAAGAGGATATTCTTTGACGATAAGCGGAAAAAGCTCGGTTTCGTCCGGATATTCATTGTTGGCGGTGGTCATACGGACAAAGATCTCCTTTGCGGATTTGAAATCCTTTGTGGAGATCAGCGCCAGCGCGTAAATATCATCGCCGAAATCGTCTATGAGTTTTCTTATTTCCATAATTATGTGTTGTGGTCGCTGACATGGAACTGCTTGAGATTTCCGATCTTTTTGCTGCGTTCGATCATGATTTCCTCAATGTCCTCAACGGTAACTCCCCGCTCAGCCATCATTACGATCATGTGATAGAGAAGATCGTTGATCTCGTTTGCAAGCTCTTCCTTGTCGTTGTTCTTTGCAGCGATCACCATTTCGGTGCATTCCTCGCCGCACTTTTTCAATATCTTGTCAATGCCCTTGTCGAACAGGTAGCAGGTATATGAACCCTCCTGCGGGTTTGCCCGTCTGTCAACCACTACATTGTACATATCCTTGAATGCGTCCATCATTGCTTGTATCTCCTTATATAGTTAATGCTTTTTTGAAGAAATCATGCCAGCCGTCAACAGAACTTTCCTCCGCACTGTAATCCTCCGGGGAAAGCTCATAATAGTACTTCCCTGTTCCAATGTGGAGGGAAATTCTGTCCAGAGGATAACCTTCAACTTTCTTCGGGTGTGGTATGTCTGTCAGCAGAAAAGGATTGCCGGAAATATCATCGTCCATGCTTTCAAATACTGTTCCGTCTGACAATATGAGGCACACCGCGTTTTTGTATCTTGCAGTCAGCCTGCCGAATTTCTTCACAAGACCGCTGTAATACTCAGTCATTTCATCATCGGTAAGTGTTTTGCCGTTTACACGGCGGACATTCACTCCCGGTTGTATCTCATCAGGAACATTGTCAAAGTAAAGACCGCTGTCGCAGGAAAAAACCGGCATACCATAGAATTCATGATAAGCTTTTGCCTTTATCCGCGCGTTATCAAGCGGGTTGTTTCCGCACTCGTCCACACTCGGAGGTTTGACCGGCATATCACAAAGACCTAAAATCCTGATGCCAAGCGGCTCGACCGCACGACGCACGGACTCCAGCTTTGCAGGATTTCCAGTGCCGTAAAGCAGCGTTATCTGCTCCATTACTTGATTCTGTTGAAGAAACAGGTGCGGTTTCCTGTATGGCAGGCAGCTCCAGTCTGGATAACCTTTATCAACAGCGTGTCATCATCGCAGTCGCTGTATATTTCAACGACCTTCTGAAAATGCCCGGAGGTCGCGCCTTTATTCCACAGCTCCTGCCGTGAACGGCTCCAGAACCATGTGTATCCGGTTTCCAGAGTTTTTTGCAGGCTCTCCTCGTTCATATAAGCGAGCATAAGCACATCGCCGTTTTCCGCGTCGGTGATTATCGCCGGAATCAATCCGGACTTCTTGAAGTATTTTTTTACGTCCATTTGTTTCTCCTGATTATAGATCCTGAGATGTCTTTGCTTTTTCAAGCAGCTCCATGTGCATTTCCGGATAACTCCACTTTTCCTTGTCCTCCGGCGGAGTATCAAGGAAATAGACCGAAGAAAGCTCCGAATGAGGGAACGGGCCTAGCTCGTTAATGTATGCGCAATAGAGCAGACCGTATTTTATATCCATCTCCTCTGTCTGGGAGTAAGCTGTGATAAATTCTATCTTAGCCGTTATCACTCCGAGTTTCTCAGAAAGCAGGCGGCGGACTGTATCTCTTGGCTTCTCATCGTTCTTTTTTTCCATTGTCGGAAGCTCCAGTTTGGCGCTGTTTCTCCGTTTTACGAATACATATTTTCCATTGCGGAATACAACAACAGTAACGTGGTCTACCCTGACAACGTTATTTACCTGTTCTTCACTGCAATCGCTGATATAGTTTATTTCCATATGTTCTCCCATTTATTTCCATGGAAATGACCGTTCATTTCCATTGCATAACTGATATCAAAATATAGTATATCACATTATACGGAAAAATGCAAGTGTCAATCCCACCAGAAATACCATACAGAAGACTTTGAAAGTGTGTCGGCAAGAACCTCAATGGTCTGAACTCCCTGATCAACAATATCCGAGCAGAAAGCATACTGCTCAAGGGCAAGTCCTACCGCTGCTCCCTTATCTTTTACAGGAGCAGCCACAAATTCCAGAACATCATGGGTGATAACTGCTGGGATCGAGTGAAATTTCTCATACCAGTATTTCCCTACCGTGATCATTACAGAAGAATCCGGGCATTCGTTCCACCCACCGAAGGGAATCCATGCGAAAACCTCCCACGGTTTTTCAGTGGGTATCTTTGCAAGGATCAGCTCCATTGATTTTTTAGTGGAGAAATCTACAAATCCTGAAAGCTTGTTCATACCAGAGCCGCTTTCGCCGCTCTCCTGAGTGATCTGCTGCCAGTATTCCCCGCTCATCTCCCGCATTTCCGTAAGCTGCTCAGTGAACCACTTACCCGCGTCGGGAATTGCCTCGGAAAGAAGCCTTTGCCGGAACATCTCTGGCGTTTCCCCGTCGCGCATTTCGTCACGCTGGATTTCCAGAGTATCAATGAGAACATCGTCTACAACTATGAGCAACGGAGTATAGGCTCCGATCACACGCTTGGCATATGCCTCCTCATAAGCGGAACGGATAAACTCCGGCGATTTCCCGGCTGGGAAATACTCGCAGGGGCAGCCGAGAAAATCAATTATCTTCTGCGCATTTTCACTTGGTTTCTTTGAGAATAATCCCATTATTTCCTCCCGAAAGTTCTGACGGGTATGTTATGTTCCCTTAAATGAGCCTTTACTTCGTCAACTGTAAGCTCCTTGAAGTGGAACAGTGAAGCTGCCAGAGCCGCAGAGCTGTTTGTTTTCTCGAAAACCTCGGAGAAGTGATTTATCGCGCCGCAGCCGCCGCTGGCAATGACCGGAATCTTCACACGGCTGCACACGAAATTTAGCATATCAATATCAAATCCACCGCGCACACCGTCAGTGTCGATAGAGTTCAGGCAGATTTCTCCTGCGCCGCGCTCCTCTATCTCCTTTACCCAGTCGCCGAGATCAAGGTTCATATCAACTCTGCCGCCGTTGATAAATACGCTGTAACCGCCTTTGTCATTTCGCTTTGCGTCAATTCCCACAACAACGCACTGACTGCCGAATATCTCCGCTGCATCGCTTATGAGCTTCGGGTTCTTTACCGCCTGAGAGTTTACGGAAACCTTGTCAGCGCCGGCTCTCAGCGTGTCCCGGAAGTCCTGAACCGAGCCAATACCTCCGCCGACACAAAGGGGAACGAACACCTGCTGTGCGGTGCGCTTTACCACGTCCAGCATTACTCCCCTGCCCTCATAGGAAGCTGTGATATCGTAAAAAACGATCTCGTCTGCGCCCTGACGGTTGTATTCGATAGCAAGTTCCACCGGGTCGCCTACGTCCTTTACTCCCTCGAAATTAACGCCCTTTACCACCTTGCCGTTTCTCACGTCAAGACACGGGATAATTCTCTTTGCAAGCATAGAAGCCTCCTTATTCTGCAACGCGGACAGCCTGAGCCAGATCAAGGCTGCCGGAATAGATGGATTTACCGCATATTGCGCCGTAAATCCCGTTTTTCTTCAAAGTTCTGATGTTGTTTATAGTCTTTATCCCGCCGCTTGCAATGACGTTTCCTCCGAGGGGAGCAAGCGTTTCCTGAAGCTTTTTTGTTTTGTAATGGTTCGGACGGCTGAGCGTTCCGTCCTTATCTATATCTGTGAAAATGAAGTATTGCACTCCCGCTCTGCACATTTCAACTCCGAGGTCTATGTAGTTCACCCCGCTGGTTTCAAGCCAGCCCTCGGTGGCAACAAAGCCGTTCTTTGCGTCGATACCTACCGCAATTCTGCCCTTGAATTCCTTTGCGGCACGCTTCACGAAATCCGGGTCTTTGACTGCGGCGGAGCCGATGATAACTCTGGAGATGCCTGCGTTAAGGTACATCTCCACTGTATCAAGACTGCGTATTCCTCCGCCAACTTCAACCTTGAGGTTTGTGTGCTTCGCCACGTCTATGAAAATGTCCTTGTTCTGCTGTGTCGCGTCCTTTGCGCCGTCTAAGTCAACCATGTGGATCCACTCTGCGCCGGAGGCTTCAAAGCCGCGGGCGGTGTCCATGTAGCTGTCGGCTACCTTCTGCACAGTGCCGTAGTCGCCTTTGAACAGGCGGACGCAGTTTCCGTCCTTGATATCTATTGCGGGTAGAATAACCATTCCGCTTTTCTCCTTACTTGATTTGTATTCGTTTTGTTATTTTGATTTCAGGCTTTGTTAGAAAAAAAACTATTGCGTAAAACAAAACTTTTACGCGGCATATTCCTCGGTTGTACACACCTGAGCATTAATATATAATTCAGAAAAGAATTGATAACACTCAAAGCGCCGCAAAGCACCGAAGAATATTTAATCCCGTGTCGCCGCTCTTTTCCGGGTGGAACTGTGCGCCGTAGACATTGCCCTCGAACACCAGTGCGGGAATTTTCATGCCATAGTCGCAGTAAGCCGCAACGTTCCTGCTGTCGCATTCTGCGGCGAAGCTGTGTACAAAGTAGACATACTCACCGTTTTCACACTTGTCAAGAAGCCTGCAAGGCTCGTTGAATTCAAGGGAGTTCCAGCCGATGTGCGGCACAGGAAGGTCGCCCTGAGGGTGCATGAGCTTTACACTGCCGGTAATAAGCCCAAGACCGTCGGTTTCGCCGAACTCATATCCCTTTTCAAACAGCATTTGCATTCCAAGGCAAATACCGAGCAGAGGCTTTTTCTGCACTTCCTCTTTGATGACCTCCACAAGACCGGATTCATTCAGCATTCGCATTGCGTCCGGAAATGCGCCTACTCCGGGAAGTATGAGCCTGTCAGCGCTCCGCAGGTCGTCAGGGTTGTTGGTGATTTTGTTTTCTATGCCGAGAAAGTCCAGCGCATTCTTCACGCTGAACAGATTTCCAGCGCCGTAGTCGATTATTGCAGTCATAGTGTTGTTCCTTTCCTGTTCAGGAAGATTTTATCGGAATTCAGCTTGATATGCTCCATGATATGACCTATATTTCCCTCCCCTGCGTATTGCTTCATGTCGAAGAAATCGCAGTCCAAACCGCTCCAGAACAGCGGATTTTCCTCTCCGTGAGGGTCTGCGTCATTTATGAGCTGTCCCGCGTACACCTCAACATAACAAGGGTCGAGCGGATAGCTGAAATCCATTAGGTGAATTAACTTTATATCCCTGCGTGTTATTCCCGTTTCCTCAAAAAGCTCCCGATAAGCTGCTGTTTCTCCGTCCTCGCCCGGTTCTATCTTGCCGCCGACGAAGTTCATCAGCCCCTTGTATGGGTCTTTTATACGTCGGCACATGAGGACTTTATCTCCGTCCGGAGAGAAAACAGCTATAAGGTTGTAGCCCTGTGTGTAATTTCCCATTAGATGCTGCTTTCTGCGTTCATTATACGCTCCTTTTCTCTGCGCCGATCTCCACCCATGCAGGACGAAAACCGCAGTTTAGTGCAATATTCCACGAGTGATAATTTGAAACGCTTGTTCCGTAAAAAGGGATATGTCCGCGCTTCAGTATCTCCTGCTTTATAAGGGTAACAAGATAGGTGCCGACGCCCTTTGAACGGTATTCCGGCATAACGTCAATACCTATCTGCTGCCAGCCCGGCGCGTCCTCGGAGCTTCCAGCCATGCCCATTATATCTTCACCGTCATAGGCGCACACAACTATCCTGTCCGGTCGTTCCGGCTTGAATTCAGAACAGATAGCATTTGGGAAACGCTCGTCACCATAGAACTGATGAATTTCCTTATCAAAGAACCACCTTACAGGATAATGTTTCACAGGCGGTGTATCAAAACACGGGAGAAACATCTGGTACGTCTGGGTCAGGGTATAGCCGAATTTGTTCAGCTCTGCTTCAAGCGGGAGGAGATTTGGTATCTCAAAGAGAAAATGCCCTGTTCTTCCTTTCATAAATTCCAGCAGGAAAGAATGCAGGCATTTATCCGCTGTAATCACTGCATTTCCTCCGGTCGTTACCATATGGAAAAAGTATTTTTCCGGTGAATAGGCACGTCTGCCCTCGTGAAGCGCAGATTCTGTTAGAATATTCTCTGTTCTCAGAAAATCTTCCGTAGAGCAGTTGAATTCAAGCGCTAAGAGCTTATGAAGCTGCTCAAAGTATTTTCGGTTCATACAGCCTCTCTCACATTCTGCTGTAATTTACAGCATTCCCTTTGTTGAAACCACGTTTCCGTCTGAATTACGCTTGACAGCGGCTTTCAGCGCATAGGCAAGCGCCTTGAACAGCGCTTCAATCTTGTGGTGGTCGTTGCTGCCGTACTCGCAGCGCAGGTGCAGGGTAATCCCCGCATTAAACGCAAAAGCACGCATAAACTCCTCTGTAAGACAGGTGTCGAACTCCCCTACCCTTTCATTGGTGAACTGAGCGTTGAACACCAGAAACGGTCTTGCGCTAATATCAAGCGCGCAGAATCCGAGTGCCTCGTCCATGGGAATAAACGCGCTTCCATAGCGCATAATCCCGGACTTATCGCCGAGGGCTTCCCTAAAAGCCATTCCCAGAACAATTCCCACGTCCTCGGCGGTGTGGTGACCGTCCACATTAAGATCTCCCTTTGCATTCAAGACAAGACTGAACCCGCCGTGAACCGCAAGCGCGGTCAGCATATGGTCGAGAAAGCCTATCCCGGTGGAGATTTCAACTGTGCCGCTCTGATCGAGGTTGAGCTTTGCGGCGATGTCGGTTTCCTTGGTTTTTCTGGTGATTTCAGCGGTTCTCATAGTGTTATTCTCCCTCAATATTTTCTCTGATGTAGGTCAGAAAATCTTTTCTGCGGATCTGCTCACGGTTTATTCTGTACCATTCGTATGACTCGCGAAGCCCTTCAGAAAGCGGCTTTGTATCCGGCATGAGTTTTTCCTGTGCCGAAACCTCCAGCGAATAGCTATAATCATAGAAGCTGAAATAACTGCGCTGCTCATGACCTGTAACAAATCGCAGCTCCGGTTGTTTTCCCAGTACGTTATAGCACATTGTTACCCATTCGATTATGCTGACGGTATTTCTGTTACCCACGTTGAAAATCCTCTGCGGAGGGTCTTTTTCGGCGAGTATTTCAATAAATCTGCACAAGTCCTCAATGTGAAAGAACTGGAGTGGCATTTCGCCATTGCCCGGAATATAGAAAGGCAGGTCATTTTCTGCACACTCAAATACGAACGCTTCCCGGTAGAGATTATTCATCTGACCGTACAGATACGGCGGTCGGAGAATATGCAGGTTCTCCACGCTGTTCAACAGGAACTGTTCCGCAGCGATTTTATTCGTTCCGTAAACGCCCCAGATGCTGTTCGCGCCGCATTCCTGCGTTTCACTGAACGGCTGCGGGTTTGTTTCCGGGTAGACCGCGCTGGAACTGATGAAAATGTACTTATCAAAGCTGCCTAGAGCAGAAACAAGGCTGGAAACGTCCTGCTCGATATAGGCGGTCACGTCTAGAACAAGGTCGAAATGCAAGCCCTTCAGCCGATCACCGAGGTTATGCCTGTCGCATTCGATGAGATTTACTCCAACGGGCTGGGGTCTTGTGTTACGATTGATGACATAGACTTCATGCCCCTTTTTGGCGAAATACTCCGCGCAGAACCGACTGGCAAATACAGTCCCTCCTGTGATAAGGACGGTCATTCGTCCTCCTTGCGGACTTTGATTGAATTAGCGTGAGCAGTAAGTCTTTCCCTCTCCGCGATAAGGATAATATCGTCCGCAGCGTCCAGAAGAGCGTCCTTGGTGTAACAGATGTAGCTTGAACGCTTCACAAAGCTGTCAACTCCCAGCGGCGAGAAGAACCTTGCAGTGCCGCTCGTAGGCAATACGTGGTTAGGGCCTGCGTAATAGTCGCCCAGCGGCTCCGGAGAGTACTGACCGAGGAACAGCGAACCAACGTTGTCCAGCTTGCCTATGTATTCCATGGGATTTGCCGCAACCACTTCGAGGTGCTCCGGAGCTATCTTGTTTGCAAGCTCCACGGCGTAGTCCATGTCATCGCAGACGATTATCGCGCCGTAATTGTCGAGGGAGCAGTCGATTATCTCCTTGCGGGAGAGATACGCGCTCTGCCGTTCGATTTCTGCCTGCGTCTTTACTGCGATATCCATGCTGGTGGTTATCATTACCGCGCTTGCCAGCTTGTCGTGCTCCGCCTGCGACATCAGGTCGGCGGCGAGGTACTTCGGGTTCGCGGTTTCATCAGCGAGTACAAGTATCTCGCTAGGCCCTGCTATCATGTCAATGTCAACAGTGCCGTAAAGCAGCTTCTTTGCGGTGGCAACGAAGATATTGCCGGGGCCTACTATCTTTGACACTCTCGGAATTTCCTCCGTGCCGTAGGCAAGAGCCGCGACAGCCTGCGCTCCGCCGGCGAGATAGATCCTGTCCACGCCGCAGAGTGCCGCAGCAACAAGGATATCCTTGTTCGCAGTTCCGTCCTTGAGCGGCGGAGTTACCATGATGATCTCCTTAACTCCGGCGATTTTCGCGGGAATTGCGTTCATCAGCACAGAGGACGGATATGCAGCCGTGCCGCCGGGAACATACAGTCCCACACGGTCAAGACCTCTCACCCTCTGACCCATGATAACGCCGTTTTCCTCGGTCACGCAGAAGCCCTCGCGCTTCTGTCTTGCGTGGAATGCGGTGATGTTCTCCACTGCGTTAAGCATCGCGTTTACAAAGTCGGGATTATTCTCGTTTGCCTCGGTCAGTGCGTCCTGAATTGCTTCGTCCGGAACTCTGTAATACTGCGCGTTGGGGCAGTCGAATTTCGCGGTATAGCTTTTTACTGCGCTGTCGCCGTTTTCCTTTACCTCCGCAAGAATTGCACGGACGGTCTTTTCAACGTCGGCATTTACCTGTCCGGCACGTTTTTCTACCTCTGCGAGGAACTCCTTTTCAGCTCCGTCAGCCTTGATTATCCTTATCATCACAAATTCTCCTCTATCTGCTTTACTATCTCAGCTATCCGCTCCTGTTTGAGCTTCATGCTGACTGTGTTTACAATAAGTCTTGCGGAGATAGGCGCAACGTCCTCCCACACCTCAAGACCGTTTTCCTTAAGAGTTGTTCCGGTTTCAACGATATCAACTATTCCGTCTGCAAGTCCCACCAGCGGAGCAAGCTCCACAGAACCCTCTATCTTTACGATATCCACGTCCATGCCCTTGCTTTCAAAGAAATTACGGGTGACTGTTGGGTACTTTGTCGCAACGGTTTTAACTCCGTAGCCCTCATAGAAATTGCCGCCTTTCTTTCCGGCGAGGGCGAACTTGCATCTGCCGAAGCCGAGGTCGCTTATTTCAAAGAACTTGCCGCCGTGCTCCATGATAGTGTCCTTTCCGACAACGCCGATATCGCAGACACCATGCTCAACGTATGTAATAACGTCCGCTGCTTTTGCGAGAACTACCTCGATATTTTCTCCGGGAATGGAGAGAATGAGCCGCCTGCCCTTGTCACGAAGCTCCGATACATCATAGCCTATCTTGTCCAGAAGGTCAACGGTTTTATTTTCAAGTCTGCCCTTGGTGAGAGCAATTCTGATCGTCTTGTTTATCATGCTCAGACCTCCTTAACTGTAACATCGGAGTTTATCCCTACAATGTCTACACGGTGTATTCCATGCGCTTTTGCGTAGGCTTCCGCTTCCTCGGCGGAGCTGCACAGGGAATTGAACACGGTAAAGCCCGCGTCGATAAGCTCCTTGCAATGGTTCAGCCCGGAGATCTCGCACCCGCTCTCGCTGTAAACAAGTACGTCAGCAGGCTTTGTGAGCGGCGCGTCAACGCTTCTGAGGAATACCTTTGCCGCCGCTTCAACGTTTACTGCGAAACCTACTGCCGCCGCATTCCTTCCGAAATCACCAAGCAGGGTGTCATAGCGTCCGCCGGAAAGCACCGGCTGTCCATAACCCTCAACATAGCCGCGGAACAGAATTCCAGTGTAATAGTTTTTCTTATGAGCAAGACCCAGATCAACCTTGATCTTACCTGAATATCCCATGGAACAGAGCGCTTCGTAAATTCCGTGCAGATAGCTGAGTTTTTCTTTGAGCTGATCGTTATACATATACTTTTCGGCTTCGGTAAATACCTCAGACTCTCCGAACAGGGACGGAAGCGCTTTGCAGGCTTCCGCAGCCGCGCCGTCAATGCCGGACAGGACTTCGTTTAATGCCGGATAATTCTTGCTCTCGATCAGAGAATGTATGAGTTCTGCCTGTTCCTCTGGGAGGTTGAGATCGTCAACCACCGTGCGGAATATTCCGCTTTCGCCTATTTCCAGACGGAAATCCTCATCACAGGTGAAAAGAGCCTGCGCCGCAAGGGAAAGAGCCTCGTAATCAGCCGCAGTCTTTTCTCCGCCAAGTATCTCAATACCGCTCTGAGTAAATTCATCGTCACGTCCGCTGTTTTTCGGATTTACCATGAAAATGCTCTGGTTATAGTACAGCTTCAGCGGCAGGCTTTCGGCGCGAAGCCGGGTCGCTGCAAGTCTTGCTATCGGCATTGTATTATCCGGGCGGAGTACCATAAGCCGGTTCTTTCCGTCAACCAGCTTGTACATAGTTTCCTGCGGGAAATAACGTACCTTTCCATTAAATACATCATAGAACTCCAGACCGGGGGTCAATACCTCGGAGTAGCCGTATGCCGTGAATATCTTTCTAAGCCGCTCCTGAATGCTGCGCTTTGCAAAGCACTCGTCAAACAGCAGGTCTCGCGTCCCCTCCGGGGTAAGTAAATCGTATCTCTTCAAAATCCTTTTCCCTCCGCTTTAGTGTAGTAATGTGCTACTACACTACCATGTTACATAATTATAATACCACAACCGAGCCATATTGTCAAGAAGCGGGAATTTTTTTGGCAGTATGCACAGCTTCTTTCAACAATGCGGCACTGGCTTGGCGCAAATAGTTAATACAATCACGCCAAACCATGCAGAAAATCACATATCAAACAGCGACATCTGCGCCGAAACCGGGATATCTCCGAAAACGCCCATTTCACGCATTTTGTCCATAACGGTGCTGTTAAGACCGCTCTGCTGCTGGATATCGTCAATACACATATAGCTGCCCGCGTCAATGACTTCTTTCAGCTTGAACGCAGCGTTAGATCCGCAGCCGGCAATTGCAAGGTACGGCAGACGCAGCTTTCCGTCCTCGATAGTGTAGGTCGCTGCTCCGGATTTCTTTGCGTCCACCGGGAGAACACCTATTCCACGGGACATCATTTCGTTGATGAGCATAAGTGCGTCAAGCGTACCCTTCTCCTTTATTCCGGGATTGGAGATAGCCTGAAGCTCCTTGATACGCGCCTTTACCGCGTCCTTTCCACGAAGAACCACATCTACCTCAATGTTTTCAGTGTGCTTTGTGAGGGTTGCTGCGTAGAACTCGCAGGGCTTGTTTATCTTGAACCAGCAGAGTTTTACCGCCGCCGTTACATAAGCCGCCGCGTGAGCCTTCGGGAACATATATTTTATCTTCTTACAGCTTTCAACATACCAGTCCGGAACATTATTGTCCTTGAATGCCTGATAAATAGTATCATCAAACAGCTTCAAAGCGTTGCCCTTTCGGGTTATCTCCATTATCTTGAACGCAAGACCCGGCTCAACGCCCTTGTGCATGAGATAAACCATGATGTTGTCACGCGTTCCGATAACCTCGGAAATTGTGCAGGTGCCGTTCTTGATAAGATCCTGCGCATTGCCTAGCCATACGTCTGTACCGTGCGACAGACCGGATATCTGGAGCAGGTCGGAGAAGTTCCTCGGCTGAGCGTCCTGAAGCATCTGCATCGCAAAGCCTGTGCCGAACTCCGGAATACCTAATGTGCCGCACTTTACGCCGATTTCCTCGGGAGTTACCCCCAGAGGTTCGGTGGAAATGAACAGGTCGTAAATATCACGGTCGGTGGTTGGAACATCGGCTATTTTCATGCCGGTCATGTCCTCAAGGTGCTTGTACAGTGTCGGCACATCGTGTCCCAGCTCGTCAAGCTTCAGTATCGTGTCATGCAGCGCATGGAAGTCGAAGTGGGTCGTTATCATGTCGCTGTCTGTTTTGTCTGCCGGGTGCTGAACCGGAGTGAAGTCGTACACCTCGTAATTATTCGGCACAACGACCATTCCGCCGGGGTGCTGTGAGGTAGTCCTCTTTACGCCGGTGCAGCCGATGGCAAGACGCTCCATTTCCGCGTTGTTGAATTCGATACCGCGTTCCTCGCAGTACTTCTTTACAAAGCCGTATGCGGTCTTGTCCTGAACCGCGGAGATAGTACCCGCCTTGAACACGTGATCCTTACCGAACAATTCTTCTGTGTAGCGGTGTACCTTGCCCTGAACCTCGCCGGAGAAGTTAAGGTCGATATCAGGGGCTTTGTCGCCCTTGAAGCCGAGGAACGTTTCAAACGGGATATCGTGACCGTCCCGGATCATGTCAATATCGCAGTGCGGACACTTTTTCGGCGGCAGGTCAAAGCCAGAACCAACTGAGCCGTCCGTCACGAATTCATTCCAGCGGCATTTGGGACAGCGGTAATGCGGCGCAAGAGGATTTACCTCGGAGATACCGGACATTATCGCAACGAAGGACGAACCTACTGAACCACGGGAGCCTACCAGATAGCCATTGTCCTCGGAGAATTTTACCAGCTTCTGGGCGATCATGTACAGCACCGAGAAGCCGTATTTGATGATAGCGTCAAGCTCTTTCTGGAGCCGCGCAGAAACTATCTCCGGGATCTTGTCCTCATAGCCGTACCAGTTCATTGCCCTTGTCCAGCAGAGGTTCTGCAATTCCTCCTCCGCGCCCTCAATGGACGGAGTGTAAGTTCCTTTCGGGATAGGACGTATATCCTCCACCATATCTGCAATGGCGTTCGGATTTGTGATAACGACCTCTTTCGCCTTTTCCTCGCCGAGATATCTGAATTCCTTCAGCATTTCATCTGTGGTACGCAGATACAGCGGAGCCTGATTGTCAGCGTCCTTGAAGCCCTGACCCGCCTGTAAGATCTTACGGAAAATACCGTCCTCTTCATTCATGAAATGAACGTCGCAGGTGGCAACAACCGGCTTGTTCAGCTTTTCACCGAGCTTCACAATACGCATATTGAGATGCCGCAGTCCCTCGTCATCGGGTACTCTTCCCTCCCGGACAAGGAATTCATTGTTTGCAATGGGCTGTATCTCAAGATAATCGTAAATAGAAGCGATCTTTTCGATCTGCTCCTGCGGCTTTCCGTCAAGTATCGCCCGGAACAGCTCTCCCGCTTCGCAGGCGCTGCCGACAATAAGCCCCTCCCGGTGCTTCTGTAATTCCGAAAGCGGAACTCTCGGCTTGCGATAGAAGTAATTAAGGTTGGAGTAGGAAACCAGCTTGTACAGGTTCTTTAGTCCTACCTGATTTTTAGCAAGGATTATCATGTGGTAGGTGGGCTGCTTCTTTACGTCAACATCGCCGAGAATGCTGTTGAAATCGCCGAATTTCTCCGGGGAATGTCCCTTGCAGGAAACCGTCACCAGTGAAATGAATATCTTCGAAAGCATTTCCGCATCATCTATCGCGCGGTGGTGATTGAAGTCGCCAAGCTTGTATTCCTTTGCAACGGTATCCAGCTTGTGGTTCTTGAGATGCGGGAGCGCGGCTCTCGCAAGTTTAAGAGTGTCGGCGTAGCGGATATCGTACTTGATGTCATGCCGCTCGCATACCTTTGCTATAAACGAGGTATCGAAATCCGCATTGTGCGCGACAAGAACACCCTTTCCGGCGAACTTTATGAAATCCTCTACTGCTTCCTTTTCCAGAGGTGCGTCCTCCACCATTGCGTCGGTAATTCCGGTGAGATCGGTGATGTTCGCGGGTATCTGCATTTCGGGATTTACAAAGGTCTGGAAACGATCTACTACCTCCAGATTGCGCAGCTTCACTGCGCCGATTTCAGTAATCCGGTCTGAATCGCGGCTAAGTCCGGTGGTTTCTATATCGAATACGATAACGTCGCCGTTTATAGAGCAGTCGTTGCAGCCGGAAACCAGTGCGCCGGAGTCGTTCACGAAATACGCTTCCATGCCGTAGATTATCTTGAACTCGCCGCCGTCCTTGCGTATTTTCTCAACGGTGTTCATCGCTTCAGGATAAGCCTGAACGTTGCCGTGGTCGGTGATCGCGATTGCCTTATGTCCCCACGCGTAAGCCTGCTTTACAAGCTCCGCCGGCGGGGTCACGGCGTCCATATCTGACATAGTAGTATGAAGATGAAGCTCCACGCGCTTTTCCTCGGACTTGTCCAGCCGTTTCTTCGTCTTGACGGAAGCGATAGAATATGGGCGAATCTGAAGCACATGGGTGAAAGAGTCTGTTTCAAATTTGCCGGTGAGGATAATCGCCTTGCCGGGCTTTATGTTACTCTTGATTATGTCGCTATTTTCTGTCTGGGTAATTATTTTAAGTATCTCAGAGGAAGTCTTGTCCGAGAAATACGCAGTGAAAATGAATGTATTGCCGTCCCGGGAGGTCTTTTCGTCCGTCTTGAAAACCTCGCCCCAGAGCGTGACCTCATCGCCCTCGCCGAAGGTTTCGCTCATCATCAGCGGAGCTTCGCTTATTCCCTTGCCATAGAAAAGGGACGCAGTGCTTTCGATTTTATCCGACTCAAAGGGCAGCTTAATTTCCTTGGCTTCCTTAAGAACAGCTGGACCACGTCTGCCGCCGCCCTTTCCGCCGTTACCGCCCTGATATCTGTTCTCGGAGGGCGCAGGCGCGGGAGGTGCAAGCTTTATCACCGGGAGCGGCGCGCTCTGCTCCGCTTTCAGGTATTCCTCCATGTTGACCTCGGAAACTCCGGTGAATTCAACGTGAATTTGTTTTTTGAAGAAACCGCGTACAAGGCTCTCAATCTTCTTGTTTATTTCCATTTGAAGCAGCATATCTCTGCCGCCAGATTTCAAGGAGATTTCGCAGGTCTCACCGTCATCGTTGATCTCTGCATTGTCGAGATAGCCGTTCACAGCGCCGTTTCTGTCCTTGAGTATCGCAAGTACCTCACTGATATAGTCCGGAGTGTACAAAGACTCATGATAGCTGGGGTAGATCCTTACAGTCGCTCCCCCGACAGAGGAGGAGATCTGCTTTTCAGCGGTAAGTATCTCCGCGGCGGAGCAAAGCTCCTCCAGACCAAGATTGATCAGAATTTCATTCTTCTGATCGGTATAAACTATTTTAAGTACTGTTCCATTCGCAGCGGTCTGCGGCAGGTCAAGTCCGTCAAAAAGCTTGCTGAGCGTTACAGATGTTGCAGACATTTACTACTTCCTTCCTCTTTCCATTTTACAGCAGGTCTATCTCTTTTTTCAGTTCTTCAAGGAGTTTGTCCTCCGGGACTTTTCTTAATATCGTTCCTTTGCGGAAGATAATTCCTTCACCGTTTCCGCCGGCAATTCCTATGTCGGCTTCTCTGGCTTCTCCCGGACCGTTTACGGCGCAGCCCATTACCGCGATTTTTATCGGCTTGTCAATGCCTGAGCAAAGATTCTCTACCTTTTCTGCAAGCGTGATAAGGTCAATCTTAGTTCTGCCGCAGGTGGGACAGGATACTATCTGAACTCCGCCGCCAATTCCGCAGGCACGGAGGATATCCTTTGCCGCGTATATCTCCTTTACCGGGTCTGCGGTCAGGGAAACGCGGATAGTGTCGCCGATCCCGTCGCACAGCAGCGAGCCTATGCCAACAGCGGATTTTACAAGACCCATACGCTCTGTTCCCGCTTCGGTTACTCCCAGATGAAGCGGATAGTCCACCTGCTGAGCCAGTAATCTGTACGCGGCGATCATCAGCTTTACGTCCGAGGATTTTATGCTGATGACTATATCATCGAAATCGCAGTCATTCAGCAGCTTTACATGGGAAAGTGCGCTTTCTACCAGCGCCTCCGGTGTGGGGCTGCCGTACTTTTCAAGCAGGCTCCGCTCCAGCGAACCAGAGTTCACTCCTATCCTTATAGGAACTCCATGAGTTCTGCACGCGTCCGCGACTGCCTTTACACGGTCTGTTCCACCGATGTTTCCGGGATTAATGCGCACCTTGTCAACTCCGGCTTCAACAGCCGCGACAGCTATTCTGTAATCAAAGTGAATGTCGGCAACCAGAGGAATACTTACGGCTTCTTTGATTGCCGGAATAAGCCGAACGTCCTCTATTGTCGGGATCGCCGCGCGGATAATTTCACAGCCGGCTTTTTCGAGAGCAACAGCCTGCTCCACGCTTTCTCTGATCTTTTCCGCAGGGACGTTCAGCATGGACTGAATGTATATTTTATCACCGCCGAGAACTAAATCACCGACCTTGACCTTTTTCTTACTCACTGAAAACCTCCGCTGATCAGTTTTGAAATATCTCCGAATGTTACCACAAGCATAAGCACCATTAACAGCCCGAAGCCAACAAGGTGGATTATTCCCTCGACCTCAGGCTTGAGGGGCTTGCGGCGGATAGCTTCTATTATCAGAAACAGAAAACGGCAGCCGTCCAGCGCCGGGATTGGCAGCAGGTTGAAAACTCCGACATTTATCGTGATGAACGCAAACAGATACATGAACGAAGGAAGTCCGTAGTTTACGCTCTGCGATACCACCGTGACTGTTCCCACAGGCCCGGACAGGTCTTTCAGTCCGTACTTGCCTTTAAACAGGTCTGCAATAGTGAAAATTATCATGCGGCTTATCGACGCGGATTCTCTTGCGCTGTATTCCAGAACCGTTCCGAAATTCCGTTCCAGCGGGAACACATAAAAGCCGTAGATAATATCGCTTGAACCGTCCTCATTCTGTTGAATGGTAAATTCAAGGTCTTTCAGTTCTATCGTCTTTCCGTCGCGTTTTACCTTGAAATCCAGCAGCAGGTTTCCGTCGGAATTGGTACGGTGGTCATTGTTGGTGAGCTTGTACTGAATGTCATAGGTCGTCCAGACCGGAGTGTTTTCCACAGAAACGACCTCATCTCCGGTCATAAGCTGATTGCTGCACAGAGAACCTTCCGGGAAACTGCTGACAGTTGTAGTTCCCACCGCAGATATAGTGCAAATATAAATCATTGCCGCGAAAAATCCAAGAATGAGGTTCATCACCGGACCGGCGATAATTACGATCATTCTCTGCCATACCGGCTTGCGGTTGAAAGCGCGGGGATTGTCGCTGTCTTCGCTCTCCCCCTCCATTGAAACTGCTCCTCCGATAGGTAACAGCCGGATAACATAGCTGGTTTCCTTGCCTTGCTTTCGCAGGATAACAGGCCCCATGCCCAGCGCGAACTCGTTTACCTGAATTCCGCACAGCTTTGCGGCAAAGAAATGCCCCATCTCATGAATGATGATTATAACGCAGAACGCGAGAATTGCAATAACAATCTGCATAGTACCTCCAAAAAATCAAGCCCTGCCGTACCTAGCCGCGACATATTCTTCTGCGGCGGTTTTTGTATCAAGTATCTCCTGAAGCGTTGGATTGGCAATATAGTTTACCGTGTCAAGAGCGCCGTTTACTGCTTCGCCGATATCAAGAAATCCGATTTTCTTTTTCAGGAAAAGCGCCACTGCCGCTTCGTTGGCAGAATTAACTGCGCAGGGAGCGTTTCCGTCCATTGAGATCGCTTTTTTTGCCGCAGAAAGACAGGAAAATGTCTGCTCGTCCGCTTTTCCGAATGTTAGACTTCCGACATCGGAAAGAGAAAGCTTCTTCGCCGGCGATGGCAGTCGTTCCGGATAGGTTAGCGCAAGCTGGATCGGAATTCTCATGTCCGCAGTGCCAAGCTGTGCGATTACTGCGCCGTCGCAGAACTCCACCGCAGAATGAATTATGCTCTGACGGTGTACTACGATCTCCACCTGCTCCGGTTTGACATTAAAGAGCCGCACAGCTTCGATCAGCTCAAGTCCCTTATTCATCAGGGTTGCGCTGTCAATTGTGATTTTTGCGCCCATGCTCCAGTTGGGGTGCTTCAGAGCCTGTTCGACTGTGACCTCACGAAGCTGCTCTTTACTCCAGCCATAGAAAGGGCCTCCGGAAGCGGTAAGCAGTATCTTTTCCGGAAGGTTGTCCCCCGCTCCCATAAGGCACTGGAATATCGCAGAATGTTCGCTGTCTATCGGCAGAAGCTGAACCCCGTTTTGTTTCACGCAGTCGGTGACTAAAGTTCCGCCTGCAACTAGAGTTTCCTTGTTTGCAAGGGCTATATCGTTTCCTGCTTCCGCCGCGGCTAAAGTAGGAAGAAGTCCCACCATACCGACAACGGAATTGACCACAATGTCGCACTCCAGCCGCGCAAGCTCGCAAAGTCCGTCGATCCCGCAAAGCACCTTTATATCCGTATCCGAAAGGCGCTGTTTCAGGTCAGTATACGCGCTATCGCTGTAAACGCAGACATATTCCGATCTGAACTCCCTTGCCTGCTGTTCCAGAAGCGCTGTGTTTTTATTTGCGGACAAAGCCCTTACCGCTATTTTATGCATTCGGCAGACATCTAATGTCTGAGTTCCGATAGAACCGGTGGATCCTAAGATTACTACTTTCTTCATAATTCTTTTATGATATGCTCCCTAGCCTTAGATTATTTCTAAAAAACCACCCATTCACAGTATGTGAATGGGCAGTCATTGTTCAGGCATAAATAAAGTTACCCAGATAGGTCATTGCAATATACAGGAACGGCGCAACGAAAATAACACTGTCAAATCTGTCAATGACGCCGCCGTGTCCCGGCATAATGTTGCCGAAATCCTTGACATCGTACTCACGCTTTATTACCGAGGCGGAAAGGTCGCCCACAACTCCTACAAGGGAAGCAACCATGGAAAGCGGAACAAGTACAAGGTAATTAAGCTGATTTTCCGTAAACACAAAGGAATTGAAAATCAGAATAGTCAGAGCTGATACAATGCCAACTGTGACAATTCCGCCGATAAGTCCCTCAACGGTTTTCTTAGGGCTGATAAGCGGGCAAAGCTTGTGCTTTCCGAGGAAAGTCCCGACAAAATACGCGCCGGAATCGCCAAACCAAGCACAAAACAAAAGGTAGAGCACCGTGAAAACTCCCAGCGGCTCTCCGCATGGAGAGTATCTGAGAAGTACAATGCAGCTAAGTGAAACCGGCAGTAGTCCTCCGGCACAGCCGCAGGCGAGCACCTGCTCAAATTTGACTTTCTTATGGCTTTTCAGCATGATGAGTGCCATAAGAATAACGAACAGCATAGACATCGGAACAGACAGGAATTTCAGCGGTTTGATACAAATTATTATCGGAAATACAGCGCCGAAAATCACAGATGCCCAGCGAAGCAGCGGGAACTTGTCGCACTTGATAGCTCTTGTAAGCTCCCACACTGCGACAGCAGACAGGAAAGAAATTGCCGCGCAGTAAACATACACATTATCAAAGATCAATATTGAAACTCCGATAACAATTCCGACAGCAGCGGAAATCAGCCTTACAGCCATAAGCAAAACCTTTCCTCTGAATACCTCGGTAGATCCCGGACAACGAACAAAACGCTGCACTAAACTCCGCCAAAGCGGCGTTCCCGGTCTGAGTAAACACGAATAGCGTATTCAAGATCTTTTTTTGTAAAATCCGGCCACAGAACGTCCATAAAAACGAACTCGGCGTATGCTGCCTGCCATATTAGAAAATTAGACAGGCGCTGCTCTCCGCTGGGACGGATTATTAAATCAAGAGCAGGCATTTCCGCGGTATACAGCAGCTTTTCCAACAAAGCCTCTGTAATATCTTCCGGGGACAACTCCCCTGAAGCAGCCTGCGCCGCAATGATCCGCGCGGCACGGGTTATTTCGTCCCTGCCGCCGTAGTTCAGCGCAACTCCTGCGATGAACTCGGTATTGTTCACGGTGGAGTTTTGAATATCGAGAAGATCCTCGGTGATGTCCGCAGGAAGTCCTGTTATATCTCCGAGAAAGATGAAGCGGATATTCTCTTTTGCAGCGGCTCTTATATCCTTAATATACTGCCGAAGCAGGTTCATTATTCCATCTACTTCGTCCGCCGGGCGCTTCCAGTTTTCAGTAGAAAACGCATAAAAGGTCACGCATTTTATACCAAGCTCTCTTGCCCAGTTTATGGTTTTTTTGAATACAGCCGCGCCCTGCTTGTGTCCGAAATTCCTCGGCAGACCGCGCTTTTTAGCCCATCTGCCGTTTCCGTCCATGATTATCCCAACGTGCTGAGGAACTGATAATTCAGACATCAGATAGACATGATCTCCTTGTCCTTGTCTGCGCCTACCTTGTCGATTTCTTCAACGTACTTATCGGTGAGCTTCTGGACATTCTTTTCTGCTTCCTTGAGGTCGTCCTCGGTTATCTCGCTGTTCTTCTTCTTTGCCTTGAGCTTGTCAAGAGCGTCACGGCGTACATTGCGGACAGAGACCTTGCTCTCCTCGCAGATCTTGCTTACCTGCTTGCAAAGCTCTTTTCTGCGATCCTCAGTAAGCTGCGGGAATGCAATACGCAGTACTCTGCCGTCATTTGTGGGGTTAATTCCGAGGTCGCTTGCCTGAATTGCCTTTTCAATGGATTTCAGTGTGGAAGCGTCGAACGGCTGTACCACAAGAATTCTCGCCTCTGAAACAGAAATGGAAGCCATCTGATTAACAGGTGTGGGTGCGCCGTAATAGTCAACAGTGATCTTATCGAGAACACTGGGGTTTGCGCGGCCCGCGCGGATAGTTGCCAACTCGCTTTCAAGCGCGCTGACGCACTTTCCCATTTTTTCTTTGGTTTTGTCAAGTATTTCTTTCATGGTGACACCTCTCTTGTGATATTACTGGGGCTTATGCTTTGTTACAAGCGTTCCGACCGTTTTGCCCATAACTGCGTCATAGATATTGTCGGGGCGGCTAAGATCGAATACGATAATGGGAATATTGTTTTCGGTGCAGATCGCAGCAGCGGCGCTGTCCATGACCTGAAGCTTCTTTACTAGTATGTCGTGATGAGTGATCACATCGTATTTAACCGCGTCAGGGAACTTCTTTGGATCCTTGTCGTATATTCCGTCAACCATAGTTGCTTTGAGCAGAATATCCGCCCCAAGCTCTGCTGCGCGGAGTGACGCCGCGCTGTCGGTAGAGAAGAACGGATTGCCGGTTCCGCAGCCGAAAATCACTACTCTGCCCTTTTCAAGATGACGTATTGCCTTACCGAGAATAAACGGTTCAGCGACCTGCTGCATCGTGATTGCGGTTTGTACTCTTACCGTGCAGCCGAGCTTTTCCAGAACATCTGCTACTGCAAGCGCATTCATCGCCGTTGCAAGCATACCGATATGATCAGCTCTTGCTCTGTCCATGCCCTCGGAGCTTCTTCCTCTCCAGAAATTACCTCCGCCTACTACTATACCTACCTGAGCGCCTGCGTCAGCACACTTCTTTATGCTGCGGCAGATATTCTCAATAGTCGGTATGTCCAAACCGCTGCCTTTATCTCCGGAAAGCGCTTCACCGCTGAGTTTCAGCAGGACGCGCTTATACTTAGGAGCTTCTGCGTCCATATTATATCCTCCAAATACTAACTAAAATCCGGTATCCTCCGGAAATATTGTTCTGCGGTAACAAGCCGCCTCTGATCAATAATCCAGAACGCGGATCCTGCCAAGAATTTCTGCGCCGTCAGATACCTTTTCAGCAGCCTTGACGGTTTCGTTCTCGGACATTACACCGGTGATGAATGCCAGCTCATTTTCAGGCTGGTTCTTTCTGGAAAGGTATGTAACCTCGCCGAACAGAGCCTTGATGACAGCCTTTGTGACCTCGACATTCTTTGCGGTAAGTCTGATATAGCTTGCACATCTGAACTCGCCGAAATCCTTTATGAAGTCCTGCGCGCTGTCAGCCCATGTGAGGGATTTACTTGTATTTGCGTGCTTAACTGCGGACACGATATCCGAAACTACCGCGCTGGCGGTAGGCAGCTTTCCGGCTCCCTTTCCGTAGAAAACAACGTCGCCGGTAGCGTCGCCGCGAACGAGGATAGCATTGAACACGTCATTTACGCCGGCAAGCTGGCTTTCGTCCCGAATTACCGCCGGGAATACGCCTATGGAGATCTTGCCCTGATCCTCGCGCTTTGCGCAGCCGATCAGCTTTATCTTGCAGTCTGAGCTATCGCAGTATTCAACGTCCTCAAGGGTGATCTTTGTGATGCCCTCGGTGTGTACGCTCTCAGGATAAACGTGCTTTCCGAATGCGAGGGAGGCTAAAATGCAGATCTTGCGGCAGGCGTCATGGCCGTCAACGTCAGCGGAGGGATTTCTCTCGGCATAGCCAAGCTCCTGAGCAATTTTGAGAGCCTTTTCAAAATCCATGCCGTCACGGATCATCTTAGTGAGAATGAAGTTTGTCGTGCCGTTAAGGATACCTGCGATCTCGTCTATCTCGTTAGCGGAAAGGCAGGCATGGAGCGGCTTAATGATCGGAATTCCGCCGCCAACGCTTGCTTCGAAGAAGAAGTTTACATTCTTTTCCTTAGCGATAGCGAGAAGCTCCGCGCCCTTTGCGGCAACCAGCTCCTTATTTGAGGTAACAACGCTCTTCCCTGCCATAAGGGAGGATTTTACAAAATCGTAGGACGGCTTCAGACCGCCGATTACCTCGGCTACGACAGTAACCTCCGGGTCGTTCAGGATCACGTTGAAATCCTTTGTGAATTTATCCTTGTAGGGGCTGTCGTCAAAATCCCGTACATCAAGAATATACTTGATGTCCAGATCCTGTCCAGCCTTTTTCTCAAGGCTTTCCTTGTTTTTATAGAAAACCTCAACCGTACCTGAGCCGACAACACCGTAGCCCAGAACCGCAATCTTAGCCATAATCAACTTCCTTTCAGTTTTATGCAAATCGGATTATCCCCTGACTCCGGCGGGGGAAGCATAACGCCGCCCTTGACCTTTGTCTTGTTTCCTCTTTGCATGGGAGAAAACACTGAATTTGCGGCTGGACTGTCGGTTTAACGGGAACAGACCCGCGTAACGCAGCATAATGCCGAAAAAGCAGAGCTTCTCTTTTTATTATCCTATATATTATATCACAATACAGGATAATTTGCAAGTAGTTTTTTTATTGCCTGTAATTTTTATTCAGAATATTCCGAAAGGACAGTTTCAATCTCAGCAAGCTCTTCTGGAGTGAAATCCATCTTGTAAACCGCTTCCACATTTTCCTTTATCTGCTCCGGACGTGAGGCTCCGATAAGAACAGTGGTGACCTTACCCTCACGGAGCACCCATGACAGCGCCATTTGTGACAGCTTCTGTCCACGGGACTGCGCTATCTCATTCAGCTTTCGAAGCTGCGCAAATCTCTTTTCGTTAAGCTCGCTTTTCAGCCACGGACGGTGCTTATCCACGGTGAAATCCTCCGGCTTGCCCTTCAGGTAGCGGTCGGTGAGCATTCCCTGATACAGCGGAGAGAATACAGAAAGCCCTATTCCCTGCGCCTTTGCGAAATCCCGCAGACCGTCCCTCTCAATCCAGCGGTTGAGCATTGAATAGCTCGGCTGGTTGACAATAAACGGAGTTCGCAGTTCCTTGAAGATCTTCATTATCTCGGCGGTCTGCTCCTTGTTGTAGTTTGAAATTCCGACATATAGCGCCTTGCCCTGCTTTACTGCGTTGTCAAGGGCTAAGGCGGTTTCCTCCAGCGGAGTGTTAGGGTCGAATATATGGTGATAATAAATGTCAACATAATCCAGCTTCATGCGCTTTAGCGACTGGTCAAGGGAAGCTGTCAGGTACTTACGGGAGCCGTTCCTGTCCCCGTATGGGCCGTCCCACATTTCGTAGCCAGCTTTAGTGGAGATTATAAGCTCATCGCGGTACTGACGCATTCCCCGGTCGAGTATTTTGCCGAGGTTTTCCTCTGCCGAGCCATTGTAGGGATTGCCGTAGTTGTTTGCCGCGTCTATGTGGGTAATTCCTAGGTCAAAGGCGGTGTGAACCATCTCCTCCATGTTGGCAAAATTGCTTTCATATCCGAAATTCTGCCAGATACCCAGCGATATTGCCGGGAGCTTCAGTCCGCTGTTTCCGCAGCGGTTGTATACCATTTTTTCGTAACGGTGGGGATTGGGTGTGTACATTGTATTTCCTCCTATAAATAAACTGTTTTCAGTATAGCTTCTCTTGGTGAAAAGTTCAAGATGAATAAATGAAAATTTCCTCGGCAGAGTACCGATTGATCTAAAGAAACTCCCCCATGACAGTGGATAATATCATGGGGGATATTCGGGCGATTAAAGGATCAAAGCTGCGACAGCTCTGCAAAGCACTGCTTCATAGCTGGGTACAGCTTGCGGTACATAGCGTATACCTTGTCGTACTCAGCGGTGTTCTCAGGCACAGGCTCCTGAATTTTCTCAGGCTTGATTACTGCGCGGCAGGCTTCGGGAACGCTGCTGTAAATTCCGGCGCCGACAGCCGCGAGAAGCGCTACGCCCAGCGCGGGGCCTTCCTTGTTGAGTGTAGTCTTTACCGGGCAGCCGTAGAGATCGGCAAGCATCTGCCGCCACAGCGGAGAAGTTCCGCCGCCTCCGCAAGCCATCATGTCGCTTACGTTAATGTTCATTTCCCGCATTACCTCAACGCAGTCACGCAGGGAGTAGGAAACGCCCTCCATTACAGCGCGGAGCATATCCTTTTTCTTGTGCATGGTGGACAGTCCGAAGAAAACGCCTCTTGCCGCCGGGTCAAGGTGAGGAGTTCTTTCGCCATTGAGATAAGGCATATAAATCAGACGGTTTGCTCCGATCGGAACGCTGCCTGCCTCCTTGTCCATGAGGTAATAGGGATCAACGCCCATGGAAAGCGCAGTTTCCATCTCCGCCCAAGCGAAGTTGTCCCTGAACCACTTGAGGGAAAGACCAGCGGACTGGGTAACGCCCATAACGTGCCAGCAGCCGGGAACTGCGCAGCAGAAGGTGTGTACTCTTCCCTTTTTGTCAATGGAGATATCAGATGTGTGCGCAAACACAACTCCGGAGGAACCAATCGTGGTGAACGCCTTTCCGTCCTCAACAACACCGGTTCCGACAGCCGCAGCCGCATTATCGCCGGCACCGCCGACAACCGGAGTGCCTGCCTTTAATCCGGTAAGCGCAGCAGCCTTTGATGTTACAGTACCGGTGATCTCCAGGGACTCATACACTTTACCGAGAAGCGCCTTGTCTATGCCGAGCTTTCCAAGAACCTCGTCAGACCAGCAGCGGTTGGGGATATCAAGAAGCTGCATTCCGCTTGCGTCGGAAACCTCGGTCGCATATTCGCCGGTGAGCATGAAGCGAATGTAGTCCTTAGGCAGGAGAATATGGCGGCAGCGCTCGTAGTTCTGCGGTTCGTTGTTCTTTACCCACATGATCTTTGCAGCAGTGAAACCGGTGATCGCCGGATTTGCGGTGATCTCGATCATTCTGTCTGCTCCCACCTTGTCGGTGATCTCAACGACTTCCTTTGCGGTACGCTGGTCGCACCAGATTATGGACTTACGGATAGGCTGATTGTCTGCGTCAAGCATGACCAGACCGTGCATCTGACCGGAAAGACCTATGCCCTTGATGTCATCGGGGCTTACCTTGCTTTCGGCGATAACGTCTTTAATTCCGTTTACCGAAGCGTTCCACCAGTCCAGCGGATCCTGCTCCGCATAGCCGTTCTGCGGGGTGTACAGCGGATACTCATATGTAGCGGAGGCAACTGGATTTCCGTCCTCCGAGAAAAGCACTGTCTTTGTGCCTGATGTACCAATATCAACGCCTAAAATGTAAGCCATATTTCTGTTCTCCTTTATGAATTGTAGTTCAAAACGTCAATGAAAACGTTTATACAATTAAGATTTTAATATAAATTGCCCAATTTGTCAAGGGGTTTTCTGTTAATTAGTTTAAGAAAAATCTATACATGATTTTTTCTGCCTTAGTTTTTCTTATTTTACAGATATATCAAAAAAGCGTTTCAGCTATTTAATATTTGTATAGATAATTAATAGACAAATCCTCATATTCTGTTGACAAATATGGCGAAAGAAGTTATAATATACACATATGAGAAAATAACGCCTTGCGCAGAAGGGAACAAACTATTATGGCAGTGACAACAAGAAACAACACAGACAAACGAGTAATCCGCACTAAGAAAGCTATCCGGACTGCCTTGTTCAAGATAATGGAAAACAAGGATATAGCCTCCATTACCATCAGCGAGCTTACGACCCTTGCAAACGTTAATCGCCGCACATTCTACACGCATTACAGCAATATCACAGATATTCTTGACGAAACCGAATCGGAAATTGTCGAATCTCTGAGCGAGGTAATTGCGCATTTTGATACCGCAAGCCTTGTTGACAGCACCTATACCCTGTTCATTGAGCTGAACCGCCTTATCACCGAGGAATACGGGTTTTATTTTCATCTGATGAAAAGCGATTTCAGAGGTGTGCTGGTTTCCAGAATGAAAAACGTTCTCAAAGCCTCCACGGATAAAATTCTCGGAAGATTCAGCATTAATACAAACGAAAAATACGCTATGCTGCTTTCATCGTTCATCAATGGCGGATTTCTTAATCTGTTTCAGGAATGGAACAAATCCGGCAAGGAGGTTTCTATTGAGGCGGCTGCAAAGGTTGCCAGCATAATGGTGGACTTCCTTGTTAAGAACATTCCACAGATAACCGAAACCATTGACAGCACGGTATTTCCCGGTCAGAAGTAAATATGATCATTATATCCCCGGAGTTACAACGCTCCGGGGATCAGTCTGTCGAAAAAGTCTAAAGACTTTTCCGACAGAGTACATCCGCACTGCGCGCACGGTTTGGCGGCTATGCCGCCAAACCGCACACTTGCGCGGATAGAATTGTTTTTTGCCCCGGGAGACCCGTGGCAAAAAACGGATTTAAAATGCCCGCTTCGCGGGCAAAACTAGGTTTTTCGACAAGCTGATCCCCAGAGTTACAACGATCCGGGGATTTTTTTATGCCTTATCCATTGTGGTTATCACTGTTCTCATCACGTCCAGCGGCTTTTCGCTCTTATCAAGAGTAACGCGGATATGCTCCCTGCCGGTAGGTTCCAGCCGCAGGCGATTTCCGTAAACATCAGACAGAGCCGCGATTTTCTTCATGTCGAACTTTGACAGGTAGAATATCATTTCGTTTTTCACCTGACTTATCTCCACGATGTTTGAAGCGCTTGCCATATTGCGGAGCCTTGCAACTTCAATAAGTCCGAGAACAGACTTCGGCGGGTCGCCGTAGCGGTCAATCAGTTCATCGGTGACATCAATGCTGTCCTCCTCTGTCTGTATTCTCGCGATCTTTCGGTAGCAATCCACCCGCTGCGCCTGATTTGAGATATAATCCTCCGGGATATACGCGTCGATCCTGATATCCACAAGGCATTCCTCCTTATGGACGTCTTTTTCTCCGCGCTCCTCCCGTACTGCTTCGTCAAGAAGCTGCAAATACATATCATATCCTACATTCGCGAGGTGTCCGGACTGACTTGCGCCAAGAATGCTTCCCGCGCCGCGTATCTCAAGATCCCGCAATGCGATCCGGAATCCGCTGCCGAACTGCGTGAACTCCCGGATAGCGTCAAGACGTTTCTGGGATATTTCCGACAATACCTTGCCGCGCTGGAATGTAAAGTAAGCGTATGCCCGCTTGTTTGTACGTCCGACGCGTCCGCGAAGCTGGTGAAGCTGCGCAAGTCCCATGTAGTCGGAATTTTCGATGATCAGCGTATTTACATTCGGAACGTCCACGCCGGTTTCGATGATCGTTGTGCATACAAGTACATCAAGGTCGCCGTCCAGAAGCTGACGCCACACCTCAAGTATCTGCTCCTCGTTCATCTTTCCGTGAGCAACTCCGATGCGCGCCTCCGGAATAAGGGAACGTATCTTTTCAGCACAGTTATATATCGACTCGATACGGTTGTGGATATAGTACACCTGACCGCTGCGGCGCAGTTCTTTTTGTATCGCCTGAACGATAACACCCCAGTCATGCTCCATTACATAGGTGGTGATAGGCTGTCTGTCCTGTGGCGGTTCGTCAATAACGCTCATGTCGCGGATACCGCTCATTGCCATATTGAGTGTACGCGGGATAGGCGTTGCGGAGAGGGTCAGTATATCTACCCCGGAGAACATTTCCTTGAATTTCTCCTTGTGGGCAACTCCGAAGCGCTGCTCCTCGTCGATTATTACAAGTCCGAGATCCTTGAATTTTATGTCGTTTTGAATGATACGGTGCGTGCCTATCAGAATGTCAACGCTTCCGTTCTTGAGCCTGCGAAGGATCTCCCGCTGCTCTGCCGGAGTTTTGTGCCGCGACAGCAGCGCGACGTTTATCGGGAAGCCCTCCATTCGGTTGCAGCAGGTCTGGAAATGCTGCCATGCAAGTACAGTTGTCGGCACAAGAATTGCGCACTGCTTGCCGTTTTCGGCGCACTTGAACGCAGCGCGCAGGGCAACCTCTGTCTTTCCGAAGCCGACATCTCCGCACAGCAGACGCTCCATAGGCACAGGCTTCATCATGTCCGCTTTTATCTCGTCAATGCAGCGAAGCTGTGAGTTTGTTTCTATATAGTTGAAATGAGCCTCAAAGTCCTCCTGAAGCTGATCGTCCGGCGGGAACTCGAAGCCTTTGCTCCTCATTCGGCGGGAATAAAGCTCTATAAGCTCGGAAGCCATTTCCTTTGCGGCAGCTTTTGCCTTTGCCTTTGATTTCTGCCACTGGTCGGAGTTCAGCTTATTAAGCTTTACAGTGCTGCTGTCTCCGGTTCCGATGTATCGGGAAACAAGGTCAAGCTGCGTTACCGGAATATGCAGCACGTCCGCGCCGGCATAGCGTATCTTGATATAATCCTTTGCCACGCCGTCGGTTTCCAGCTTGTGAACTCCATCGAAAATGCCGATTCCGTGAGAATAATGTACCACCAGATCTCCGACTGAAATATCCGCGAGGGAGCGTATTTCCTCGCCCTTTTTCTTCTTTGGCGGACGCTTTCTTTCGGCATGGACAGCCGTGTGAGTGAATACCGCAAGCCTGCTTGATGCGTATTCAATTCCTGCGCTGAGTGTTCCAGGAGTTACAATGATCCTGCCGGTCATTGGTTTTCCCGGATTTGAGGAAAAATCCGCTTTGTAGCCGTCGTCCTGTAAATCTCCGGCAAGGGTGTGAGCGCCTTTTTCCGTTCCCGAAAATATCAGGCAGGAAAATCCCATACCGAGGTAATTGTCCAGCTCCGATTTAAGCACGGATAATTCACCGCTCCACGGCGAAGTCTGGATAGCCGTCTGAACGTCCAGCATAAGCCCCAGTTTCAGGTCGCCTCCCCGGATAAATGTGTCGAAATATACCACGGCGCGGTTCTCAAGCTCTGAATATAGCTCGTTTTTAGTGAGCATATAGCGGTCAAGTCCCTTGCAGAGCTTCTTTTCCTCGGTTAGTATCTTCAGATCTTCAGTATGCTGGAGCGCAGCTCCACGGTAGCTTTCCCTGACGGAAACATTCTCGCAGACAAACACCGCATTTGCGTAATCAAACACAGTCGCTTCCTGCGGATAGCACAGCGGGAAGTATCTGTCAATGCTGCTCAGGCTTATTCCGCCGCGGATCTTTGCGATATCCGCATTCAGTTTTTCACGAACCCCGTCGGCGTTTTTGCCACGGAGCTTCTTGGATAAATCCTCTATGCGCTCGCAAAGCACTTCCTCCGAGTCAAAAAGCACTTCTCCTGCCGGGGAAATGCTGATTTCGTCCAACGGCTCAGTACGGCGCTGGCTCTCAAGGTCAAAATAAGATATACTGTCAATAGTGTCGCCCCACAGCTCTATTCGGCAAGGAGCGGCGCTGCTTGGCGGGAATATATCCACAATTCCGCCGCGAACCGAAAACTGTCCTGCGCCCTCGATCATGTCGCAGCGGGAATAACCTGCGGCGATGAGCCTTTTTATAAGCTCCTCCTGGGCAACGTCCATGTCCTGCGTAAGGGTTATAGTCCGCTGTTTCAGTTCCTCCGGAGGGATAGTAAGCTGCGCTGCCGCCTCAGATGAGCAAATAACAGCCCGACAGCCTCCGGAAAGCATAGCAGACAGCGCGAAGATACGTTTGTGCTCGTATTCATGGGAAGCTGCTTCATAGTCGCCGAGAAGAAGTTCCTTTGCGGGATAAAGTATAGCTGTTCCCTGCCCATACATTGAATTTATATCGTTGCATAACCTCTGAGATTCCGCTTCGCTTTCGGCAACGACCAGCACCGGCAGCAGTTCCTGCTTTTGGAGAAGTGCGCCGATAAAATGTGCCTTGTGTATATGCGAAACGCCTGTCACAAGGGCAGGCAGGGGGTTATGCTCGTCAAGATAGCGGGAAAGCTTTTTGTATTCCGGGATAAGCCCAGCCGCATTAGTAAAGAAGTCCATCGTTTGTTCCTCAGGAATTAAACTTGTTCATCGCTTCGTTGATCTTTCCGTCAACCATAAGCTCTATCGAGGTCACTGCGTTATCCATTGCGGTTTCCAGCACCTCCGCCTGTTCCTTTTTGAAATGACCCAGCACCCAGTCCGCAAGGCTGTAATCCGGGTGTGGCTTTGCTCCAACCCCCATTTTGATGCGCGGGAACATATCTGAGCCAGAAAGGTAGATTATGCTCTTTATTCCGTTGTGACCTCCATCGCTGCCCTTTCGGCGTATACGAAGCTTTCCGGGTTCAAGGGAGATATCGTCAAAAATAATTATAGTGCGCTCCGGTGGTATTTTATAGAAGCTCATTGCCTCGGTAACTGCCTCACCGCTGTTGTTCATAAAGGTGGTGGGCTTCATTATCAGGCAGCGTTTTCCGGAGATCATCGCGTCACAGGTGAGGGACTTGAATTTCAGCTTTTTGCAGTCAAGCTTATATTTATCGCAGAGAGTGTCTATCGTCATGAAGCCTATATTATGGCGGGTTCCCTCGTACTGTGTTCCGGGATTGCCGAGTCCGCAGATTATATATTCCACAGCGCCCTGCGGTTCTGGCTTTCGCTCGGTTTCAAGCTTTTTGAAGATATCTAATACTGACATATACTATGCCGCCTTTCGGGGTTTTTTAACGCACAAAATCCACCCGCAGATGACCTGCGAGTGGAGGGGTTTGAAATGTAGATCAAACTGTTTTCTGCGTGCTTTTATGCTAAATCATTAGCGTCAAAAGGATCGCCGCACTCCGGGCAGAACTTCGGCGGATGCGCAGGATCTTCCGGCTGCCAGCCGCATTTATCGCAGCGATAAATCGGAGCGCCGGCGGGACGCGGCTTTCCGCATTCCTGACAGAACTTGCCTTTATTTACTGCGCCGCAGGAGCAAGTCCAGCCCTCTGCCTGCTGAGGCTTGGGCTTTCCGCAGTTTGCGCAGAATTTACTGGTGTTGCTTGTGCCGCATTCGCAAGTCCAGCTTCCTGCCGCCTGTGCCTGCTGAGCGGGCTGTGCTGGAGCTGCCGGAGCGGGTGCAGGCTGCTGTGCGCCCATCTGATAGAGCGACTGAGCGTTAAATCCGCCCTGCTGCTGAGCCATATTCATACCCATGAATCCCATCATTGCGCCACCGCTGTTGCCTGCTGCGGTTTTCATTGCGTTTGCCTGTGCGTCAACGAGGGTTGCGGCAGCCATATTGGGATTGCGCATTACGGCTGTGCGCTGGAGGTTGGTGATCATCTCCTGATCTTCCTTAGGAAGTGTGGGAGGATTCATTCCGAACGAAGCTACAACCATGCCGCGCATTTCTCCCCACTTCTTGGAGAGGACTTCGTTGAGCGCATCGGATATCTCAACTGCATGGCTGGGGAGCATACTGGGTCTTACGCCCTTTTCGGAGATCTTTCCGAGCGCGGGCTGGAGAGCAGTGATTATTTCTGTCTTGAGCATACTGTCAAGGTTGGAACGGTTATAGGTTTCGCCGAAGTTACCGCATACATTAGTATAGAACAGAACGGGGTTAGTTATGCGATAGGAATACTCGCCGTTGCAGCGAAGTGACACATCAACATCAAGTCCGATATTATTATCCACAACGCGGAAAGGAATGGGGTTCACTGTACCGTAACGGTTGCCCATGATCTCTTTAATATTGATATAATAAACACGCTGATCGTGTCCTGCCTGACCGCCGTAGGTGATTCTGGTGCCGATATCCTTGATAGTGTTCATTATGCTGTCGCCGAGATTACCGGAGAATACCGAGGGAGAAATTGCAGACTTGAATTCAAACACGCCTGCCTCTGCTGCAACCTCAGAAACCTTGCCGTCAACAACGATAAGCGCACACTGACCCTCGTTGACTGCGATAGCGGAACCGTCGGTTATCACATTGTCGTCGCCCTTGTTTGTTCCACGGGAGCCTACACGCTTGTGACCCTTTGCCGCAAGAATATCGTTAGAAAGTGACTCGCAATATATGTACTCCTTGTACTGGTCGGCAAGATTACCGGAAACTGCATTGATCGCTGCTTTGATTAATCCCATAAATAAACTCCTCTCAGTTCATAGTTAAAGGAAAAAGATGTTTGTATTTATTTTAACTCAAAATCTGTAAATTGTCAAGAGATATTTATATATTTTTGTGCTTGACAAATCAATTGGTTTGTGGTAAAATATTAAAGGTTACCGGGGTGTAGCGCAGTTGGTAGCGCGCGACATTTGGGATGTTGAGGCCGCAGGTTCGAATCCTGTCACTCCGACCAGTCGAGAGCCTCGACACGCATTTTCGCGCGTTGAGGCTCTTTTATTTTTCAGGTTTACTCCCGCGTTAAAGTACAATAGACAGTCAGTTCTCCCGCCGTGACGCATAACAGTACGCACGGCGGGGATTTTTTATACATGGTTCCTCGACATATATTAAGCGTATAATATCGAAAAAATTGCAAATATGGGTGTCAACATGGGTGTCAAAAATTAGACTTTTCCTATCATTGTCAAAATTAATTTCTGTATCCAATTATATTCTTCGCCACAGCAGAAAACCCACACTTCCTATAAAATTCCGCAAGGCTATCCTCGCAGATTATCTGTACCTTGCCGGGAGAGGCAGAACTTACTGTCCTCAGAAGCCGAGAAGCGTATCCCTGCCCCTCGTATTCTTTCAATACGCAAACCTGCGACAGAAGCGCTTCATCATTGATGTTATGCTGCATTACAAGAGCGGCTTTTCCGTCTGAAAAGCACCTTGAAATTCCATGTCTTACGCGGTGCGACATATCCAAGTACCACGGCTCAAACTGAATTTCAAAGCGAGTTCCGATTATTTTCCAGACATCAGAGGGAGAGAGCTCATATTCGCAAAGCGCATTCTGATGTAATGCGTATTCTTTTTCCGTGCTGGCATACTCCATAAGATTTACCCGCACAAAACGCGCTGTGATCTGCCTTTCAAGTTGAATTCCGGCTTGTTCTGAACAGAATAGGTCGGTAAACCCGTGAATGTTAAGGAACTGAGCGATTTCAGCGTAGTCAGCCTGTCCGTTATCTGAAATTACAAAAGAACCGTCCATTGCTGCGAAATACGCGGTTTCTCCGGCAGAACCGGTCTGCCGGAAAAACCTGCAAAAGTCATATCCTCCGCCATAAGCCATGAACAATGCGCGGATCTTTTGAGCTTCAACACCATGCTCAGGAAGCGATATTAGCTGATTTTCGGAATAGATCCTCTCGATCATAGCTCGGCAAATTCGCTTAGCACTGCATTTGCAAGCTTTGCTGTTGCTTCAAAGTCGCTTTCCTTTATAACGCAGGAGGGAGAATGGAGGTACCTGCAAGGAACGGAAAGAGCGCAAGTCCTTACTCCGCCGCGGCTGACGTGGATAGCTCCGCTGTCGTTTCCACCTGCAATCAGCGTTTTGGTCTGGGTGGGAATACCAAGCCTGTCACCTGTTTCTCTCGCAAGCTTGTACAACTCACGGTCATATATCGTCAGTCTGTCCATAAACGAAACAACACAGCCTTTACCCAGCTCGCATACCCGTTTTTCTCCGGAGGTGTCCGCAATATCGCAGGCGGTTGTTGATTCAAGCACAACTGCAATATCCGGGTCAACTGTAAACGCAGCCGCCTGCGCGCCCCTTGTGCCTACCTCCTCCTGCACCGTGAAAGCATACCATGCGTCATATTCCGGCGTTCCGTTTATCATGTCCATTAATATAAGACAGCCTGCCCGGTCGTCTATTGCCTTGCTTTTTATAAATCCGTCGCCGAATTTAAAGCTGTCTGAATCGAAAACCGCGCAGTCGCCGCGGCTGACAAGTTTCTCTGCTTCTTCCCTGCTTGAAACGCCGATATCTATTAACATATCGCTGAAATCCGGAGCTTTTTTCCGTTCATCGGCAGACTGCTGGTGTACAGCCTTTGTGCCGACAACTCCGCAGGTTCCGTTCTTAAACCGAAGCGAGCGTCCTAAAACTACCCGTGGGTCTACACCTCCGACTGCTCCGAACCGCAGAAATCCGTCCGCAGTTATATCAGTGACCATGAAGCCGACCTCGTCCATGTGCGCGGCAAACATTATCTTGTTTTTCGGAGTTTTTCTGCCCTTTTTGAATACTATAAGGCTGCCGAGATTGTCGGTGAAGATCTTGTCTGCCTTGATGCGGGACATGATGTAGTCACGCACCGCACTCTCATCGCCGGAGGTTCCGTCTATCGCGCATATTTCCAAAAGTCTGTCAGTCATTGTTGACACCTCCTGCCGCATATTCGCAGATCAGCCTTGCGATATTCTCTATATCTGAAAGCTTCACAGTTTCAATCGGGGTGTGCATATACCTTATCGGAATGGAAAGAGTACAGCATTTCACGCCGCCGCGGCTCACCGCGATTGAGTCGGCATTTGTACCGGTGGAGGAAGGCATTACTTCGATAGTATGAGGAATTCCGCAGCTTTCTGCGGTTTTCTTCAAAGAAGCGGTCATTCCCCTGTCAAGAACCGCTGACGCTCCGATCATTACACCGCTGCCAAGCTCTGCGGTTTCGTGGGCAGAGCTGTCAGGGGTACGTCCGAATGAAACATCTACCGCGATCGCTTCGTCCGGCATAAGTCTGAATGAAGCGCATTTTACACCGCGCTCTCCGGTTTCCTCCTGCGCGGAAAAGCATATTGCAAGATTATACTTCAACCGCCGATTTTTCAGCATATCAAGAGCAGACAGGATCGCGCAGACTCCGCTTCTGTCGTCCACAGAGGGCGCAGAAACAACTCCCTCACTCAGTTCGCGAAACTGTGAATTGACTGTAACGCGGTCGCCTAGTGAAATGACCTGCTCAGCCTGATCCTTTGTCATACCGACATCTATTGAAATCTCTCCGATCTCAGGAACCTTGCTATGGTCTGAGGAAACATGGGGCGGGAGCGTAGGAATTACACCCAAGACATCACGCGAACCGTGGATCGTCACGCTTTGCGCCAGTAAAATCCTCATATCCAGACCGCCGCAGCAGCCGACCTTTATAAATCCATCGCCGTCAATATAGGTCACTGTCATGCCTATCTGGTCAATATGCGCGTCCAGCATGAGGGTCTTTGCTTCAGGATCATCTGCCTTTATCATCGCAGTGACATTCCCGGAAGCGTCGATCTCCGCATCGGGAGCGTATTCTTTCAGCAACTCAAGCGCAGCCAAAGCCGCACCATGCTCACAGCCGGAAACTCCGGTCAATTCGGTAAGCATTCTGAGGGTGTTTTTTATTTCCAAAATCTAGTCATTCCTTTCAGGATCATTTCAAAAAATCGCTTGATACTCCGGATAGATTGAAGCTGTAACCCTTGAAATTAAGCAGCTCCAGCTTATACGCAACAATTTCCGGGAGCGCGCCAAGCTCATACGCCGCTTCCTCGACCGTGTGGGCATATTCCAGTGCGGACAGCGCTTCATCATCGGATATCAGGACTTCTGCCGCAAAGAGATTCGCTTCCCGTTCGGTCTTATTATTGGCTAAGAAAAGCGAGTGTTCGCGTATTCCTCCCGCGGAAAGCTCCCGATGAAGCATATCATGCCCCAGCTCATGCGCACATACCGTCCTCTGTACTACTTTCCGGAGGGATCTGTTTATTATAATGTAACGCTTGGAATTCTCATATAGATAGAAGCCCTTCAGAGAGCCAAGATCTCTGAACCAAAGGTTTGCGCCGGAATTCTCGGCGGTTTCAAAGATGTCCCTGCCGCCGTATTTCTGCATTACATCTTCCGCAAGCTCAATAATCTGCTCCATGATTAGTTTTCGCTGTTTTTACGGGAGTCCTCATAGATCTCCATCAGGCATTTAAGAAGCGCTTCTTTGTCCTCATCGTTGAGAGAATTACCCGCAAAAAGCCCTCTTGACTGTGCAAGGAACTGCGCAGCCTGCGCCTTGTCCGCGTCGCTCGCGCATACTCTCTTTATAAAACGCTCCTCTATCGTAAGTTCCAGCTCCTGACTGTCGTCCTTGAGGAATTCGGGGGTAAGCTGAAGCTGCTCTGCGATTTTGTTGAGCGTATCTGCACGGGGTCTGCGGCTTCCGTTCATGTAATTCGCAAAAGCGCGGTAGGTCACTCCTACGCTTTCCGCAAAATCAGTCTTGCGGATCCTTTTTCTGCCGAGCATTATCTCGATTTTTTCATTCATTTTCATAGAGTGTTCCTCCCGTATGTATTTCTGAGCAGAACTCTGCCTTTGATATGTTCATGATTATATTATAAACATGAACAACAGTTTTGTCAAGAGGTTTCAGAAAATATGATATGATCAAAATTTACGTTTGCAAATGTATAATATACACTAATTAGAATATTTATGCTGCGATATTGCACACGGTAACGCGATGTTTGACAATTAACGCTGAAAATAATATTCATATTTTGCAAATTTTCTGTATATTATTCACTGCATAGTATTTTTCCCCTTGACAAAACGCAGAAAAGGTGTATAATTAAGTATGTAAAAATTACAAGGAATGCTGACCTAAAAATGCCCATACATATTTAGTTAAAATATGGAGTGATTTATTTCGGCTTTTCCTTAAAAATTCCATAAAGGAGAACTTAAAATCATGGCAAAAGAAATCAAAAAGATCATTCTTGCATATTCCGGCGGACTTGACACCTCTATTATCATTCCGTGGCTGCATGAAAATTATCCCGGCTGCGAAGTTATCTGCGTTGCAGGAAACGTAGGTCAGGACTCCGAGATCGTTGGTCTTGAGGAGAGAGCAAAGAAGACCGGCGCTTCCAAGCTGTACATTGAGGATATTCAGGACGAATTCGTAAACGACTTTATCTTCCCGACTCTCAAGGCAGGCGCAAAGTACGAGGGCTATCTGCTCGGTACTTCCTTCGCACGTCCTCCTATTGCAAAGCGTCTTGTTGAGATCGCAAAGAAAGAGGGCGCTGACGCTATCTGCCACGGCTGCACCGGCAAGGGCAACGATCAGGTGCGTTTTGAGCTGACTATCAAGGCGCTTGCACCTGAGCTGGAGATCATCGCTCCGTGGCGTATCTGGGACATCAAGTCCAGAGATCAGGAAATCGACTACGCTGAGGCTCACAATGTTCCGATCAAAATCACCCGTGAAACCAACTATTCCAAGGATATGAACCTGTGGCATCTGTCCCACGAGGGTCTTGACCTTGAGGATCCGGCAAATGAGCCGCAGTACAACAAGCCCGGCTTCCTTGAGCTGGGTGTATCCCCTGAGCAGGCTCCTGACAAGCCTACATATGTTACCATTCACTTTGAAAAGGGTATCCCCACCGCCCTCAACGGTGAAACAATGGACGGCGTAAAGCTTATCAAGACCCTGAACAAGCTCGGCGGAGAGAACGGCATCGGTCTGTTTGACGTTGTAGAGAACAGACTTGTCGGCATGAAGTCCCGCGGCGTTTATGAGACCCCCGGCGGAACTATCCTCTATCACGCTCATGAGGTTCTGGAAACAATCTGCCTTGACAAGGAAACTCAGCACTACAAGGCTGGTCTTGCTCAGAAGTACGCAGACATCGTATACAACGGTCAGTGGTACACTCCCCTGCGCGAGGCTATGGACGCATTCGTTGACAAGACTCAGGAAACAGTTACCGGCGACGTAAAGCTGAAGCTCTACAAGGGCAACATCATCAACGCCGGCGTAACCTCTCCGTACACTCTGTACAGCGAGGACTTTGCTTCCTTCGGCGAGGACGATGTTTACAACCAGAAGGATTCCGCAGGATTTATCAACCTGTTCGGTCTGCCGATCAAGGTTAAGGCTCTTCTTGACGCAGACAGAGCAAAGAACAAGTAATATAGTTTTGCATTTTCAGAGGGCGGGAAGAAACTCCTTTCCGCTCTCCTATCATTTATACTAAAGAGGTAGTTTTATGGCAGAAATGATGTGGGCTGGACGTTCCTCTCAGGGAGTAGACAGCAGAGTGAACGCGTTCAATTCTTCTATCGCGTTTGACGGAAGAATGTACAGGCAGGATATCGAGGGCAGCATTGCTCACGCGACCATGCTCGGAGAACAGGGCATAATAAGCATGAGCGACAGCCTTGAGATAATCGGCGGACTTAAAGAAATACTTTCGGATATCGAGAGCGGAAAGCTGCAGTTTGACATGACTGCGGAGGATATTCATATGTTTATCGAGGCGGAGCTTACAAAGCGCCTTGGCGACGTAGGAAAGCGGCTTCACACCTCTCGTTCGCGAAATGATCAGGTCGCGCTGGATATCCGTCTGTATCTGCGGGACGAAATCAAGGGACTGCGTGAGCTTGTGGTTTCTCTGGTCAACGTACTCTGCAATATCGCTGAGGAAAACACCGATACAATCATGCCCGGCTACACGCATTTACAGCGCGCTCAGCCGATCACCTTCGGTCATCACATGATGGCTTACGCGCAGATGCTTCTGAGGGATATCGAGCGCTTTGACGATACGCTCCGAAGAATGAACGTTTCCCCGCTTGGAAGCTGTGCTCTTGCCGGAACTACCTATGACATTGACCGCTTCCGTACAGCAGGGCTTCTCGGAATGGACGCGCCTATGGTGAATTCTCTGGACGGAGTTTCCGACCGGGATTTCTGCATTGAGCTTGCAAGCGCGATCTCTATCTGCATGATGCACCTGTCGAGGTTCTCTGAGGAGATAATCATGTGGTGCAGCTGGGAGTTCAAATTCATTGAGCTTTCTGACCGCTTCTCAACCGGTTCGAGCATTATGCCGCAGAAGAAAAACCCGGACGTTACCGAGCTTATCCGCGGCAAGACCGCTAGAGTTATCGGCGACAACGTAACTCTGCTCACAATGATGAAAGGTCTTCCCCTCGCCTATAACAAGGATATGCAGGAGGACAAGGAAGCGATATTTGACGCTGTGGATAACCTCAAGCTGTGCCTGACTACCTTCATTCCCATGCTTGAAACCATGACACTCTACAAGGACAACATGAGAAAGGCTGCGGCTAAGGGATTTATCAACGCAACTGACTGCGCAGATTATCTCGTAAAAAAAGGTATGCCGTTCAGAACTGCGTACAAGATAACCGGCGGTCTGGTGGCACACTGCATTGAACTGAACACAACGCTGGAGGAACTGCCGATTTCGGATTATCAGAAGCAGAGCGAGCTGTTTGACAACGACGTTTACGAGGCGATAAGTCTTGACACCTGCGTAAGAGAGCGCCGTTCTTTCGGCGGCCCCGCTCCGGAAAGCGTAAAGGCGCAGATAGAGCTTACAAGAAAGAAACTGGAGGAGCTTGGCAATGGTTAAGGTTTACATAGACGGTCAGGAGGGCACTACCGGACTTAAAATTCTGGAGCGCTTCAAGAACCGCACCGATATAGAGCTGCTTCGCATTGACGAGGACAAGCGCAAGGACGCTGACGAGCGGAAAAAGCTCATTCACAGCGCGGATTTCACTTTCCTCTGCCTGCCGGACGCAGCCGCAAGAGAGGCAGTTGCTCTCGCAGAGGGCAGCAAGACCCGTATCATTGATGCTTCCACCGCTCACCGCACCGACCCTGCATGGGCATACGGCTTCCCAGAGCTTGGCAAGGATTTCCGGGAGAAAATTGCAGGCTCTGACCGAACCGCAGTCCCCGGCTGCTACGCGAGCGGATTTGCTTCAATGGTTTACCCGCTGGTTAAGCTTGGGATAATGCCGAGCGACTATCCGGTAAGCGTTCACGCGGTTTCCGGTTACAGCGGCGCAGGAAAGAAAGCAATCGCAGTGTATGAGAGTGCTGACCGCCCTGCGGATTTCGACAGCCCCAGACAGTACGCGCTGACCCAGCAGCACAAGCACCTGCCTGAGATGCAGAAGATATGCGGTCTTGACTATGCGCCTGCTTTCAATCCGCTGGTGTGCGACTATTTCAGCGGCATGGTGGTTTCCCTGCCCCTGCACACTAGACTGCTGGCTAAGAAATACACTGCCGATGATATTAGAAAAGCGCTTGCTGAATACTATGACGGCGCAAATTTCGTTAAGGTAATGCCGGAGGGCGAGCCGCAGGACGGATTTATCGGCGCAAATAATTTAAGCGGTACGAATATGATGCAGCTTTTCGTGAACGGAAACGATGAACGGCTCATTCTCTGCTCAAGACTTGACAACTTAGGAAAGGGAGCAAGCGGCGCGGCGGTTCAGTGCCTTAACATAATGATGGGCATTGACGAAACAACCGGTCTGCTGTAAGGTTACTGAAATGGTTAAATTTGAAGGATATGAATTTGTAGACGGCGGCGTGTGCGCTGCCGAGGGATTTGCCGCGGCGGGAGTTATCGCCGGGATCAAGGCGGGAAACACCACAAAGCGCGACCTTGCCATGATATACTGCGCTGAACGTTGCAGAACCGCTGCTCTCTACACCACAAACAAGGTAAAGGGCGCGCCGATCTACGTTACGCAGAAGCACCTGAAAGACGGCTACGCTCAGGCTATTATCGTAAACTCCGGCAACGCTAACACCTGCAACGAAAACGGCATTGAGATCGCCGAGCAGATGTGCGAGCTTACCGCCGAGGCTCTGGATATAGACGCTGAGGACGTGCTTGTCGGCTCTACCGGAGTTATCGGTCAGCCGCTTTCCATAAAGCCGATCAAGACGCGTATACCTACTCTCGCAAAGGAGCTTTCTCCGAAAAAGAGCAGCGAAGCCTGCGAAGCTATAATGACCACAGACACCCGCAAGAAAGAACTTGCTGTTGAGTTTGAAATTGACGGTAGAAAGTGTCATGTGGGCGGAATTTCTAAGGGCAGCGGCATGATCGCCCCAAATATGGCGACAATGCTCGGATTTATCACAACTGACGTTGCGATCTGCGGAGAGCTGCTTGAAAAGGCGCTGCGCAAGGTGAATGCGCTGACATACAGCATGGTAAGCGTTGACGGGGACACCTCCACGAACGATACGCTTATTCTGATGAGCAGCGGTCTTGCCAAGAACCCGGAGATCACCTGCGAGGATACGAATTACGAAAAATTCGAGAATGCGCTGTATGCGGTAATGATGAACCTTGCTAGAGAAACTGCACGGGACGGCGAAGGCGCGACAAAGCTGCTTGAGTGCATCGTAAAGGGCGCTCCGGACGAGAATACCGCGAAGATCGTGGCAAAGTCCGTAATTTCCTCCAGCCTTGTTAAGGCGGCAATGTTCGCTTCTGACGCGAACTGGGGAAGAATTCTCTGCGCAATAGGCTATGCAAATGCTGATTTCGATATAGCTGGTGTATCGGTAGAGCTTGCCAGCGAAAAGGGCAAGCTCACAGTATGCACAAACGGCGCGGGAATAAGTTTCTCCGAAGATGCCGCAAAGGAGATACTCTCCGAGGAGGAGATCAAGATACTGGTTGATCTGCACTGCGGCGAGGGCGAGGCAATCGCTTGGGGCTGCGATCTTACATTCGAGTATGTTAAGATCAATGCGGAATACCGGACATAATACGAGGTGCTGACAATGCAGATAGATTACGACATAAGAGCCAACGTCATGGTCGAGGCTCTCCCCTATCTTCAGGAATACAACGATAAGGTCGTTGTTGTGAAGTACGGCGGAAATGCCATGACAAACGAAACATTGAAGCAGGCAGTCATGCAGGATATCGTACTGCTGTCCCTTGTCGGGATAAAGGTGGTTCTGGTACACGGCGGCGGCCCTGAGATCAATGCAATGCTCAAAAAGATCAACAAACCCAGCGAGTTTGTGAATGGTCTGCGCTATACCGACGAGGAAACGATCGACATTGTTCAGATGGTTCTTGCTGGCAAGGTAAACAAGGATCTTGTTCAGCTTCTCCAGCAGGCTGGCGGCAAGGCGATAGGTCTTTGCGGTCTTGACGGAAAGCTCATTCAGGCGGAGCAGCTCAACCCGGATCTTGGTTTCGTGGGCGAGATAACAGACGTAAATCCGGAAGTGATCAACACCGCTCTGAACAACGGCTATATCCCGGTAATCTCTACCGTTGCCACAGGAAAGAACGGCGAAGTCTACAACATAAATGCGGACACCGCAGCCGCGAGAATTGCCGCGGAAATGAAAGCCGCTAACCTCATTCTCCTGACGGATATCAAGGGACTTCTTGAGGACAAGGACGATGAAAACACACTTATCCGCACCGTTGGCGTAAGCGAAGTACCCTACCTCAAAAAGCAGGGCATAATCACCGGCGGCATGATACCGAAGATAGACTGCTGCGTTGAGGCTGTCCGCCGTGGAGTAAAGAAAACCAACATCATTGACGGACGTATCCCCCACTCAATTCTTATTGAGCTGCTGACAGATACCGGCGCGGGTACCATGATTATTGCGTAAGAGGTAACAATGAGCACTATTGAACAGTTCAACAAATATGTAATGCCCAGCTACGGCAGATATGACCTTGTACTTGACAAGGGCGAGGGCAGACAGGCGGTTGACGAGGACGGAAAGCAGTACATAGATTTCGGAAGCGGAATTGGCACTAACTCCCTCGGCTACTGCAACGAGGACTGGGTTGAGGCGGTCTGCGAGCAGGCGCACAAGATCCAGCATACCTCAAATTATTACTACACAAAGGTTCAGGCTGACTTTGCAAAAGCTCTCTGCGAAACCGCCGGTTATACCGATATGTTTTTCGGAAACTCCGGCGCGGAGGCTAATGAATGCGCGATAAAAATCGCGAGAAAGTACAGCTTTGACAAATACGGCAAGGGCAGACACAACATAATCACTCTCGTGAACAGCTTCCACGGCAGAACTCTCTGCACACTCTCCGCTACCGGGCAGGACGTGTTCCACAACTATTTCTTCCCGTTCGTGGAGGGATTTATCAACGTTGAAGCGAACAACATTGAGGATCTTCGGGCGAAGCTTGACGACACTGTATGCGCTGTAATGTTTGAGTACATTCAGGGCGAGGGCGGAGTAATGCCGCTCCAGCAGGATTTCGTGGACGAGATATTCAGACTGTGCGCCGAAAAGGACGTGCTGACTATTGCGGACGAGGTTCAGACAGGCGTCGGCAGGACAGGTAAATTCCTCGCCGGGGACAATTTCGGACATAAAGCGGATCTGACTACGCTTGCCAAGGGGCTTGCGGGCGGCGTTCCTATCGGAGTATGCCTTTCCGGTGAGAAGTGCGCAAAGGTTCTCACACCCGGAACCCACGGCTCTACCTTTGGTGGAAATCCCATTTCCTGCGCCGGCGGTCTTGCAGTACTCCGGAAAGTGAACAGTGCGGGCTTCCTTGATGAGGTTGCGGAAAAGGGGCAGTATATTCGTGAGAAACTGCTTACTTCACCGGAGGTGGCTTCCGTTTCCGGAATGGGTCTGATGATTGGCATTGAGCTCAAGAACAAGAAAGCCGGAGATATCGTAAAGGCTGCGCTTGACAAGGGACTGCTGCTGCTCACCGCCAAAACTAAGGTTCGTCTGCTCCCTCCCCTCACTATTACCTATGAGGAGATCGACAAGGGTCTTGAAATACTCCTCGGTCTGCTGAACTCCTGAACAATTCAAGAAAGGAATTCTAATGGAATACAGACTGCTGACTCTCGACGACTATGACGAGATTTTCTCCCTGTGGAGCAGTATTGAGGGAATGGGGCTTCGCAGTCTAGACGACAGCCGCAGCGGAATTGATATGTTCCTGCGAAGAAATCCAGCAACCTGCTTTGCCGCCGAGGAAAACCGAAAGATCGTCGGCTGTATTCTCTGCGGTCATGACGGGCGGCGCGGATTTATCTATCACACCTGCGTCCACCCGGATTTTCGCGGCAGGGGTATCGGCTCAGAGCTGGTGAAGCTTGCCTGCAATGCCCTGAGTGCCGAGGGAATAAACAAATGCGCCCTCGTCTGCTACTCCAGCAATCAGACCGGAAACGGCTTCTGGAATGCAGAACACTGGGAGAAGCGCGAAGATCTCAATTACTACAACCTATCACTGAACGACAATAACATCTGACGAAAGGAAAAACTATGAAGCATTTATTAAAGCTCCTCGACCTTTCCACCGAGGAAATAATCGACATTCTTAACCTTGCCGACCAGCTCAAATACGAGCAGAAGCACGGAATTCCCCACAATATTCTGAAAGGCATGACCCTTGGAATGATATTCCAGAAGTCCTCCACAAGAACCCGTGTTTCCTTTGAAACCGGTATGTATCAGCTTGGAGGTCAGGCGCTGTTCCTGTCCTCTAAGGAGCTTCAGATCGGACGCGGCGAGCCTGTTCAGGATACCGCAAGAGTTCTGTCCCGGTACATCAACGGCATTATGATCAGAACCTTTGCTCAGCAGGAGGTTGAGGATCTGGCGGCATTCGGAACTATTCCGATAATCAACGGACTTACCGACTACTGCCACCCTTGTCAGGTTCTGGCTGATCTCCAGACCGTTCGTGAGTACAAGAACAAGCTTGACGGACTGAAGTTCTGCTACATCGGTGACGGCAACAATATGGCGAACTCCCTGACCGTCGGCGCCCTCAAGGTAGGCATGAGCGTTTCCCTCGCCTGCCCTGTTGGTTACTACCCTGACGAAACAATTCTTGAATTCGCAAAGCAGTATCCCGGCAAGTTCCAGATCGTGAACGATCCTGTTGAAGCTGCGGCAGACGCTGATGTGCTTTATACTGACGTATGGGCTTCCATGGGTCAGGAGGGCGAAGCTGAGAAGAGAAAGATCGCATTCAAGGGCTACCAGATAAACGACGCGGTCATGGCTTCCGCAAAGTCCGACGCAATGGTTATGCACTGCCTGCCCGCTCACCGCGAGGAAGAGATCACCGCAAAGGTATTCGAGCAGCACGCAAACGAGATTTTTGACGAGGCTGAAAACAGACTCCATGCGCAGAAAGCTGTAATGGTTCGCCTGATGGCGCCTGACGCTTGATTTGCATAATCACATAATATTTCACCGGGAAAATGAAAATTCCCGGTGATTTTTTGTATGTATAATTACAGACCTGCCCTCATATTATGTACAGAAAAAATTATTCTGGAGGTAAAAAATGACAGAGTATCTGCCTGAGGGCTTTTTGATCAACACTGCGGAAAACCGCAGCAGCCTGATGTCCTATTTTTCACTGAACGAATGCATGGCAACCGGGAAGATTCTTGAAGCTCCCTGCATTGTCTGCGACAGCCGGCATAATCTGGTAATAGATCTGGGCTGCATGAGAGGAATAATTCCTCGCGAGGAAGGCGCTATCGGAATAACCGAGGGAACGACAAAGGACATTGCGCTGATATCCCGTGTGAATAAGCCTGTTTCGTTCGTTGTGACTGACTTCCGGCGAAAGGAGGACGGAGAGCTGTATGCAGTGCTTTCCCGCAAGGCGGCGCAGGAAAAGTGCATGAAAGAGTATCTGAGCGGACTGACTCCCGGAGATATTATTCCTGCGAAAGTGACTCATTTAGAGCCGTTCGGCTGTTTCGTGGATATCGGCTGCGGTATTCCCTCGCTTATTCCTATTGACATGATATCTGTGTCGCGAATAACCCACCCCAGCGATCGTTTCCATGTTGGACAGAACATTTACGCCGTGGTGAAATCCCTTGAAAACGGCAGGATCTGTCTAACTCACAAGGAGCTTCTCGGCACATGGGAAGAAAACGCTGCGATGTACGAGGTCGGCGAAACCGTCACCGGAATTGTCCGTTCAATTGAGGAATACGGCATATTTGTGGAGCTTGCGCCGAACCTTGCCGGTCTGGCGGAATTCCGGAGCAACGTGACGGTAAATAGCTGCGCTAGCGTTTACATAAAGGCTATCATTCCCGAAAAGATGAAAATAAAGCTCATCATCGTGAGCAGTTCGGAGAATGCTTACTGTGATAATGAGCTAAAATATTTCATGACCTCCGGTCATATCGACCGCTGGCTTTATTCCGGTGAAAATTCAAGCAAGGTAATTCAGACTATTTTTTGATCTTGCTCCAGTATTCCTTTGCGGAGCGTTCCAGCTTGTTTTCGCCGTATTCATAGTAGACCTTGTTCTTTATTGCGTCCGGAAGATACTGCTGCTTTACCCAGTGATCCGGGTAATCATGCGGATACAGGTAATTCTGACCCTTTACCGCTGCGCCCTCTCCGTCGCAGTGTACATTCTGAAGCTGACGCGGGAAATCGTATACTTCCCCGTTCTGCACATCGGCTATCGCGGCATTTATCGCCTTATATGCGCTGTTGGACTTCGGAGATGTCGCAAGAAGAATTACCGCTTCTCCTAGAGGTATTCTCGCCTCCGGCAGACCTAGCTGCATTGCACTGTCAACGCACGCTTTGACGATCGGAACCGCCTGCGGATAAGCAAGACCAATGTCCTCGCTGGCAATAACCAAAAGCCGCCGGGAAAGCGATATAATGTCCCCGGCTTCCATAAGTCTTGCCGCATAATGAAGCGCAGCGTTCTCGTCTGAACCGCGGATAGATTTCTGGAGTGCGGAAAGCAGGTCGTAATGCTGGTCGCCGTCCCTGTCGTAGCGCATATTGCTGCGCTGGGTGAGTTCCTTCGCAAGCTCCGGAGTAATTCTGCCGTCATTGCAGGTCAGCGCGCATAACTCCACTGTGTTCAGCGACTTTCGTACATCTCCCCCGCAGCCGTGGCAGATATACTTCACTGCCTCATCGTCAAGGATATATTCTACCCCGGTTTCCTCCGTCATGCAGGCAAAGCCGCGGCGAACTGCTTTTTCAAGCTCTGCGGGCTGAACCGGCTTGAACTCAAATACTGTGCTTCGGGACAGAATTGCGTTGTAAACATAGAAATACGGATTTTCCGTTGTGGAGGCTATCAGCGTTATACTTCCGTCCTCAATATATTCCAGCAGGCTCTGCTGCTGCTTTTTGTTGAGGTACTGTATCTCATCAAGGTACAGCAGTATCCCGTTAGTACCCAAAAAGGTGTCAACCTCGGAAACTATGCTTTTGATGTCACCGGTTGAGGCTGAAGTTCCGTTCAGCTTGTGAAGCCGCATATTTGCTGAATTTGCAATGATCCGTGCAACTGTGGTCTTACCCACACCGGACGGGCCGTAGAAAATCATGTTCGGAATGCGTCCGCTCTCGATTATTTTTGAGAGCGGGCGGTTTTTTCCTATCAGATGTGACTGCCCCACCACATCTGATAGTGCAGCGGGGCGTATTTTGTCAGCTAAAGGCATATTACAGTCCTCTGTGTTCTCTGAGAAGCGCCTTGATCTTCTCGTGGGGGTCGATTACATTGCTGATAGAGGTGTCGTGATTGATCGAAGCAATGAAGTAAGCAAGGTACTTTGAAACGTCAACCTCCTTGAACCACGGACGGGATATCAGCTCAGGTGTGCGGTAGGTGAGGTTAGTGCCGAACACGCCGTGGATAAGTCCCTTTTCGTAAGCCTCGTCGAACTTCTTAAGACCCTTTGTGAATATAGGATAAGTCGCATAGGCGAACATTCTCTTCGCCTTGCGGTCTTTCAGCTCCTTTGCGATATCCAGCATAGACTCGCCGGAGGAAATGATGTCGTCCGCAACGAAAACGTCCTTGCCCTCAACCGAAGCGCCAAGATATTCATGCGCAACGATCGGGTTGCGTCCGTCAATTATGGTGGAATAATCGCGGCGCTTGTAGAACATCCCCATATCTACCTCCATTACGGAAGCATAGAACATATTACGCTGGAGCGCGCCCTCGTCCGGGCTTACGACCATGAAGTGATCCTTGTCTATGATGAGGTCTGGGAAATCCTTGAACATAGCCTTGAGTACCTGATAAGACGGCATAACGTTGTCAAATCCCATAAGCGGAACAGCGTTGCATACTCTGGGATCATGCGCGTCAACTGTTACCAGATTTGAAACGCCCATCCTCTGAAGCTCCTGCAATGCAACTGCGCAGTCGAGGGATTCGCGGTAGCTTCTTCTGTGCTGGCGGCCGCCGTAGAGAAGCGGCATGATAACATTGATACGGTGGGGCTTGCCGCTTGCCGCCTGAATAATACGCATCAGATCCATATAATGGTCGTCCGGGGACATACAGTTTTCCTGATCAAAAAGCTGATATTTGCAGCTATAATTTCCTACGTCAACCAGAATAAACAGATCCTTGCCTCTTACAGTGCTTTTGATAAGTCCCTTTGCGTCGCCGGACTGGAAGCGCGGACACTGGCACTCGATCATATAATCATCGTGCGGCATTCCGTTACGGTCAGCCCATCTTTCAAGGTAGCTGTTGATTTTTGCGCCAAGCTCCTGAGTTCCGTTCATGCAGATAAGACCCAGAGGAGCCACCGCCTGATAATTCTGGTATAAAACCTCGGTATTCTTTACAGTTGTCATTGTTTCTTCTTCCCTCATCTTTTTCTGAATATTTTTTCAAAAGACAGCATTTTATCTCCCCTGCCCTGCGGACAAGGGAGATAAATGTTTATTACTCGTAAAGCGGATACTTTGCGCAGATCTCGTTTACCATTGTGCGCACTTTTTCCTTGTTGCTCTCGAAATCCTTGGCGGTAAGGTAGATGCACTCGCCGATAACGCGCATATCGTCTTCTTTAAGACCTCTTGTGGTGACTGCGGGTGTTCCTATTCTTACTCCGGAAGTGAATGCAGGCTTCTGCGGGTCGTTCGGGATAGCGTTCTTGTTTACTGTGATATAGCACTCGTCAAGGTTGGTTTCAAGCTCCTTGCCGGTGATATTGAACGGGCGGAGATCAACAAGCATCAGATGATTGTCAGTGCCGCCGGAAACAAGCTGGAATCCCTTTTCAAGCAGTGTGTCAGCAAGAACCTTTGCATTCTTCACGATCTGCTCGCCGTAAGCCTTGAATTCAGGCTTGAGAGCTTCGCCGAAGCAGACTGCCTTTGCCGCGATGACGTGCATGAGCGGGCCACCCTGTGTGCCGGGGAAAATAGCGGAGTTTATCTTCTTTGCAAGATATTCATTGTTTGTGAGGATAAGACCGCCGCGAGGGCCGCGAAGAGTCTTGTGCGTGGTCGTAGTTACGATATCCGCATAGGGAACGGGGCTCATGTGCTGACCTGCCGCAACAAGACCTGCAATATGAGCCATATCTACCATGAGATACGCTCCGACTGCTCTTGCGATTTCAGAGAGCTTCACAAAGTCGATCGCTCTGGGATAAGCAGAAGCACCTGCAACGATAAGCTTGGGCTTGCACTTGTTTGCCTGCTTGTAAAGATCCTCGTAGTCAATAAATCCGTCATCGTTAGTTCCGTAGGAAACGAAGTTAAAATACTTTCCGGAGATGTTTACCGGAGAACCATGCGTGAGGTGTCCACCGTGCGCCAGCGACATACCCATAACTGTGTCGCCGGGCTGAAGCAAAGCAACGTATACGGCGGTATTAGCCTGTGCGCCGGAATGTGCCTGAACGTTTGCGAACTTTGCGCCGAACAGCTTCTTTGCACGCTCTATCGCGATGTTCTCAACAATATCCACGTCCTCGCAGCCGCCGTAGTAACGCTTTCCGGGATAACCCTCGGCGTATTTGTTGGTGAGAACGCTGCCCATTGCAGCCATTACCGCCGGAGAAACGATGTTCTCGCTGGCGATAAGCTCCAGATTGCGCTTCTGGCGCTTGAGTTCAAGCCCCATTGCGTCAGCAACTTCACTGTCGTACTTATTCAGAAAACCGATAGTATCTACAATATCGTTGTACATTTTAATTGCTCCTTTCAAAATCCTTGATTTAATTATAACCTGAATTTTATACAATTGCAACCACTTTTCGTCATTTCAATGTTATAGCCATGAAACGACCGCGTTGTGGATTTTTTTTAGTGAAAAAGCCTTAAGCCGTGTATTGCGCACGGCTTTCAGGTATTTATCAGATGTATTCCGCGATCTTGCTTCCCATTTCAGAGCAGGAAAGCAGTGTCATGCCCTCGGACATGATATCCCCTGTTCTGAAACCGACCTTAATCGTCTGACGGACTGCGTTCTCAACAGCGTCAGCCTCGTCGTTCATGTCAAAGGAATAGCGCAGCATCATTGCCGCAGAGAGGATCGTTGCAATCGGGTTAGCCTTGTTCTGACCTGCAATATCAGGCGCAGAGCCGCCGGAGGGTTCATACAGACCGAACTTTGTTTCGTTCATGCTCGCGGAAGGCAGCATACCGATAGAACCGGTGATCATTGAAGCCTCGTCCGACAGGATATCACCGAACATATTTTCAGTCACCATTACGTCAAACTGCGCGGGATCCTTTACAAGCTGCATTGCGGAGTTATCCACCAGCATATGCTCCAGAGTTACCTCAGGATAGTCCTTTGCGACCTCCTCAACTACCTTTCTCCACAGTCTGGAGCTGTCGAGAACGTTAGCCTTATCAACGCTGGTTACCTTTTTGCGGCGCTTCATGGCAACGTCAAATGCCTTGACAGCAATGCGGCGGATCTCCTTTTCATCGTATTTCAGAGTATCTACTGCGGTCATGACGCCGTTTACCTCCTCGGTATGACGCACGCCGAAGTACAGACCGCCGGTAAGCTCACGCATGATCAGCATGTCAAAGCCCTTGTCGCTGATTTCCTTTTTCAGCGGACACGCGCTGGAAAGCTCGCTGAACAGCAGGCAGGGACGCAGGTTTGCGAACAAACCAAGCGACTTGCGGATCTTCAGCAGACCAGCCTCCGGTCTGAGGTTTGCAGGAAGCTTGTACCACGGGGATTTTGTAGTATCTCCGCCGATAGAACCCATGAGAACCGCATCGGAAGCCTTGCAGCGCTCGATGGTTTCATCGGTGAGCGGAACTCCGTTTGCATCAATGGAACAGCCGCCCATCAGAAGCTGCTCATAGTTGAATTTGTGACCGTACTTTGCGGCGACCTTATCCAGCACTTTCATTGCCTCGGTGACAATTTCCGGGCCGATTCCGTCGCCCTTGATGACTGCGATATTCTTTTCCATTATAAGAATAACCTCTCTTAATAAATGTCGATTTTCATGCGCAGCTCCTCGCCCGGTTTTCCGTTATGAGAAGCACGCTGCTTTCCGTCCGGCTGGAACCCGAAGTCTGAGAAAAAGCTCATTGCCTCGGAGTTGTTTTCGTTCACCCATAGAAAAGCAGTTTTTATTTTCAGGGAGCGCATATTCCTGAGAGAATGCGACAGCAGCTTTCTGCCAAGACCTATCCGTCGGAGATCCTTGTCAATACAGATCACCTCTATCTCGCAGCCGTCCGGTATCATGGAGCTTTTGCACACGCAGACCCCCTTTGCCTCTTTGTCAACGGTGACAACAGCGGTGGCGAGCGCCTGTTTCATGCAGTCTTGGAAATAGTATGTATCCAGATGTGACGTATATCCGCCGGCAGCGGCGATTTCTGCCAGAATCGCCGGTGATAGCTGCGAGGTTCGCTGAACGTTCTGAATATTGATTATCACAGAACCGCCCCCTCGGTTACGATCAGCCCTTGAGCGACTTTAACAGTCCGCCCTTGTTGATGATGTCCTTGATGAAATCCGGGAAAGGCTGCGCCTGATAGGTCTTTCCCTTTGTCACATTCGTGATTATGCCTGTGTCGAAGTCGATATCGACCTCGTTACCGGCGTCAATATCCTTTGCAGCCGCGTCACATTCCAGAATAGGAAGTCCGATATTGATTGCGTTGCGGTAGAAGATCCTCGCAAAGGTCGAAGCTATAACGCAGGCAATTCCGCTCTCCTTGATTGCGATAGGAGCGTGCTCGCGGGAGCTTCCGCAGCCAAAATTCATGTTTGCAACCATGATATCTCCGGGCTTTACCTTGTTCACGAAATCCTTGTCGATATCCTCCATGCAGTGGGAAGCAAGCTCCTTGTGATCCGCAGTGTTGAGGTATCTTGCGGGGATTATTACGTCTGTATCTACGTTATCTCCGTACTTATGTACGATGCCGTGTGCTTTCATTGTGTATCCTCCTTAGTCCTGAACGTCCGAGATATAGCCTGTCAGCGCGCTTGCAGCAGCGATCGCCGGGCTTGCAAGATAGATCTCGGAGGTGGTGTCGCCCATTCTTCCGACAAAATTGCGGTTGGTTGTGGAAACCGCCCGCTCTCCGGGAGCGAGAATTCCCATGTGACCGCCGAGGCATGGACCGCAGGTAGGTGCGGAAACGACCATTCCGGCTTCAACGAATATTTCAAGCAGTCCGTTTCTCAGTGCGTCGAGATAGATCTGCTGAGTTGCGGGGATAACGATAGCGCGGACGCCCTTTGCAACTTTCTTGCCCTTTACAACCTTGGCTGCGGTTTCAAGGTCGGAATAACGTCCATTAGTGCAGGAGCCGATGACTACCTGATCAATCTTGATCTTGCCGACCTCGTCGATGGTCTTGGTGTTCTCCGGCAGATGCGGGAATGCTACTGTGGGACGTATCGTGGAAAGATCAATGTCTATAACGCGGTTGTAATGCGCGTCGGGATCGGCTTTCATGACCTCGAATTTGCGGTCAGTCCTGCCCTTTACATAATCAAGAGTAACCTCGTCAACCTCGAAAATGCCGTTCTTTGCGCCGGCTTCGATAGCCATGTTAGCCATGCAGAGCCTGTCGTCCATGGAAAGGCTCTTAAGTCCCTCGCCGGTGAACTCCATTGACTGGTAGAGTGCGCCGTCAACGCCGATCATGCCGATGATGTGCAGGATAACGTCCTTGCCGGAAACCCACTTGCCAAGCTTTCCGGTGAGATTGAACTTGATAGCGGAGGGTACCTTGAACCACGCTTCTCCGGTAGCCATTCCGGCAGCCATATCGGTGGATCCTACTCCAGTAGAGAATGCTCCGAGCGCACCGTAGGTGCAGGTGTGGCTGTCCGCGCCGATAACGCAGTCAGACGGAACAACAAGACCCTTTTCCGGAAGGAGCGCGTGCTCTATGCCCACCGTTCCAACGTCGTAGTAGTTTACTATATCATACTTATCTGCGAAATTACGGCACTGCTGGCACTGCTTTGCCGCCTTGATGTCCTTGTTCGGGGTGAAGTGATCCATTACAAGGGAAATCTTTGTGCGGTCAAAAACGCTGTCAAAGCCGTTCTTCTGAAATTCGTTGATCGCCACCGGGCTGGTGATATCGTTTCCGAGAACCATATCAAGCTTAGCCCTTATGAGCTGTCCCTCAACAACACTGTCAAGACCTGCGTGCTTTGCAAGGATCTTCTGTGTCATCGTCATACCCATAGTCTTGTGTTCCTCCTGAGTTTTGATTAGCTGTACACACAATTTGCAGTATACATTGCTTTATCTTTTATTATAGCACTTTTTTTTATCTGTGTAAAGGGCTTTTACACAAAATTTCCTACTCGTCTTTTATGGAAGAATATGTAATCAGATGACCCCGGTTGACTTTTTCTCAAAAATGCGCTATAATAAATGGGTATATTTATACAAAGAAAGGATAATTCCTATGAATAAAGTTCATGTAAATGCCAGCCGAAGCTACGATATTCTGGTCGGCAGCGGACTTCTGGATAAAGCCGGAGAATACATATCGGAAGCTATAAAGTCCCGTCATGTGTGCGTTGTGACTGATGACAACGTTGACGGATTGTATTCCGAACGGCTGATTGCTTCGCTTGAGAAAAGCGGTTTCTCCGCTGAGAAATTCGTGTTCCCTCACGGGGAGGCGCAGAAGTGCCACAAGACCCTGTTAGCGCTGTACGATTTTCTTGCAGACAACAGCTTCACGCGTTCTGACGCGCTCATCGCACTCGGTGGCGGAGTTACCGGCGACTTGACCGGATTTGCGGCGGCAAGCTATATGCGGGGAATTGGCTTTGTTCAGGTTCCTACAACCGTGCTTGCGCAGACAGACAGCTCAGTCGGCGGAAAGACGGCGGTTGACATCGCAGGAGGAAAAAATCTCGTTGGCGCGTTCTATCAGCCGCAGCTTGTTTTATGCGATACCGATACGCTTTCCACGCTCACTCCGGAATTTTTCGCGGACGGAATGGCGGAGGTAATAAAATACGGCATGATAAAGTCCAGAGAGCTTTTCGACCTGCTCTCTGAAAATGATATCAGGGAAAACCTTGAGGACATAATCACACGCTGCGTTTCTATCAAGGCTCAGGTAGTCGAGAATGACGAGAGAGATACCGGAGAACGCATGGTACTTAATTTCGGACATACCCTCGGTCATGCAATTGAGAAATACTACAACTACACCGGAATTTCCCACGGTTACGCGGTTGCCATTGGAATGAGCACCTTTACACACATTGCCGAAAGAAAAGGAATGTGCGAGGCAGGAATGTCAGAAAAGCTGGACGCGCTGCTGAAAAAGTGCCGCCTGCCGCTTACTACCGAGGCTCCGCTGGACGTTCTGTTCAAGTATTCTCTGGGCGACAAGAAGCGTGATTCCGCTGGAATTAACATAGTTCTCTGCCCGGAGATCGGAAAAAGCGGCGGTTATCCCATGTCGATAGAAGAATATAAGGAATTCCTGAACAGCTAAGGAGATATATATGAACATAGTAATTACGCCAAAGCCGCTTTCCGGCAGGGTGGTCATTCCGCCGTCAAAGAGCATTTCCCACCGTGCGCTGATTTGCGCCGCTCTTTCAAAGGGAGAAAGCGAGATCGTCGGAGTTCTCCAGTGCGAGGATATTGACGCGACCACAGAAGCGCTGGTTGCGCTGGGAGCAGAAATTCGCACAGAAAACGGAATTACCTTTGTCAAGGGTATCGAAAAAGCGCCCGAATATGCAGAAATCAACTGCCGGGAATCCGGCTCCACTCTGCGTTTCCTTATCCCGGTCGCTGCTGCGCTGGGAGTGGAGGCGGTATTCACAGGCAGCGGAAAACTTCCAACACGCCCGATCACGCCATATCTTGAGGAATTTCCCAAGCACGGAGTAGAATTTGTTTCGGATATCTTCCCTTATCATATTAAAGGAAAGCTTTCCGCAGGGGTTTATCCGGTGACCGGGGATATTTCGTCACAGTTCATCACCGGACTTATGTTCGCAATGCCGCTTCTTGACGGAAGCAGCACCATTATGCTCACTTCCCCGCTCCAGTCCAAGCCTTACGCGGATATAACAGTCCACTGTATGCGGGCTTTCGGCATTGAAACGCTTGAGTTTAATGGAAATTACAGCATAAAAGGAATACAGAAATACATTCCGACAAAATTCACGGTTGAGGGCGACTGCTCTCAGGCGGCATTCTTCGCAGTTGCAAACGAGCTTGGAAGCGCAATTGAGATCGCAGGAATAAACCGTAACAGTGTGCAGGGCGACCGCGCGGTATTTGACATTATCGACAATACGATCAAGATAAACGGCAGCTACTCAGGATTTGACATTGACGCTTCGGATATTCCTGACCTCGTGCCTATACTGACGGTTCTTGCCGCATTTGCCGAGGGAGATTCTCACATCAGAGGGTGCAGACGGCTTCGGATCAAGGAAAGCGACAGGCTTGTTTCGATTTCCACTGTTCTGAATTCGCTGGGCGCAGATGTAAGGGTCGTGAATGACGAACTGGAAATCACAGGCGTTAAGGAGCTGTCCGGCGGCGTTTGCTCAAGCTTCAACGACCACAGGATAGCAATGTCGCTTGCAATCGCTTCTCAGCGCTGTACAGATACGCTGACAATTACCGGCGCGGAATGCGTTGCAAAGAGCTATCCCACATTCTTTGAGGATTTCAGGGCGCTTGGAGGTGAGTACGATGTCGTCATTGTTTAACGGCGGTATATCCATTTCGATTTTCGGAGAAAGCCACGGCAAAGGCATAGGCGTTGTAATGGACAACCTCCCCGCCGGAGAGCCGATAGACCTTGACGAGATAGGCGTATTCATGGCGCGCCGCGCTCCGAAAAAGGACGGGACAAGCACCATGCGCAGCGAAAAGGATATCCCGGATATTCTGTCAGGATTTTATGAGGGCAAGACCACAGGTACTCCTCTTGCCGCCGTAATTTTCAACACAGATCAGCATTCAAAGGATTACGGTAATATCTCTCATATTGCAAGACCGGCTCACGCGGATTACACTGGATTTCTGCGCTATAACGGCGCAAACGACCCCCGCGGCGGCGGTCACTTTTCCGGAAGAATTACAGCGCCGCTGGCTTTCGCCGGAGCTGTCTGCGCTCAGATATTGAAGCGCCGCGGTATAACGACCGGAGCGCATATCCGTTCAATAAAGGGTATTTCCGACGAAGCATTCGACCCGATGAATGTTACAGCAGATCAGCTTGAAGCAGTTAAATCACGCAGCTTTCCGGTGCTTTCTGACGAAGCGGAGGAAAAAATGCGGGCTGAGATACTTTCCGCAAGGAATAACCTTGACAGCGTAGGCGGTGTTATCGAGTGCGCGGCGGTGGGATTCCCTGCCGGAGTAGGCTCCCCGATGCTGGACGGTCTGGAAAACGTGATATCAAGGCTGGTTTTCGCAATTCCTGCTGTTAAAGGAATTGAATTCGGAAACGGATTCGGTTGCGCTGAGATTTTCGGCAGCGAAAATAACGACGAGTTTGCGTTAAAGGACGGAAAGGTTGTAACTCTTACGAACAATCATGGCGGTATTCTCGGCGGAATAAGTTCTGGAATGCCGATAATCTTCCGCGCGGCGTTCAAGCCTACTCCCTCGATCTCACGCCCGCAGAACAGCGTGGATTTCAAGGAAATGACCGAGCAGGAGCTTGTTATAAAGGGGCGGCATGATCCGTGCGTTGTTCCCAGAGCAGTTCCATGCGTGGAAGCGGCTCTGAATATCGCGCTTGTTTCCGCGCTATCAGCCGAAGGCAAGCTTTGAAAAACACAGGTGCAGCAATGAAAGAATTACCCAGAATAAGAATTGACGACGTGAACAAGATACGTATTCTTGTCTGTCATCTGATTTACAGTCTTGGCTGTCCTCTGACTAAGGAGCAGCTAATCGAGATCACTTCGCTGGAACAGGCAGTGAACTATTTCGACCTTATGGAGGCGCTGGACGGTATCACCGGCAGACTTTGCACCTCGCAGGAGATAAACGGAACTATCGTTTATTCCAACACTCCGCTCGGCGACGCGGCTGCGCGGGAGTTTGGGAATGAGCTTCCCCAGTCCGTTCGCGAAAAAATGTTCGAGGAAGCCGTAAAAGTCTATACCAGAGATGAGATAAAGAAAGATTCTCTCGTATCGGTTCGGTATGCAGAGCATGAAAATGGCACCTGCACCATCGGAGTTACAATAAAATCCGAGAAAACCGGCAGGCAGAAATACTACCTGTCGATATCTGCCGAGGACAAGACCGAGGCTGACGCTATCAAGAAGCGTATCCAGCGCAGTCCGGACGCTTTTCGGCAGTATATGGAGAGCTTCTTCAACGGGAATGAGGATCCGGACTAATCTATTTATAAAGCAAATGCAGCCCTCTAGTGGCGCGGGGTCACATTCTCTGATCAATGTTATGCAAAAACGGCAGGAGCGTTGTTCTCCTGCCGTTTTGTATGTGTTGATCCGTAAATCAGTCTATATCCGCCGCAATATCAATGTTCTCGCCGGTCAGTCCAACATAAGCGCCCTGCCCTGCCTCAACAGCGTCCTTGTGCGCAAGGAGCCACTTGTTGCAGGCTCTCAGCCACTTGTCCTCTGTGTTCTTCGCCGCGATATTCGGCATTGCGCCGTTCGTTCCCTTGGGGAGCGCGATAACGACCTTGAAACCGTCTGACTTCTTCGCACTGCAAGGTGCATAGTGAAGAGTTGTGGCGTATACCTCTACGACCTGTCCTGCGCTCGCCTTGAACGCCTTCACCTTTGAAGTGTCCAGCTTTCCGTCAACTATATCGTCTGCCTTTGCAACGAGAAGAATAAAGTCGTACAGACCGATGTTAAGCTCACTGTCGCGGTGGTATTCAAGACAGTTCAGCTTTGTGTTGTGGCCGTTGCACCAGCCGAGCTGTATCGGCATTCCTCCATAGGCGTTGTTCTGAAGCTGGCCGAAAAGTCCCACGCTCTCAAGCGAAGCCTCGCTCATTACATAATCCACGCCGTCCGGCAGAGGTGTGGTTTCGTCAAGGGCTTTCATCAGCTCGGAGGTATCGTAGCCCTCCAGCACCTTTCCATAGGGTGCAAATTCTTTATCCAGAACCGAATAGATCTTCATTTCAAAATGTCCTTTCTAATTTGATTTACATAACGTTTCCCTAGGGATACGCTGTAACCGCACCGAAAAATCGATGCGGTTAAAATTTTTAATGTACAGCGAAATTAGCCTAAGAAGCTGCCGAAATCAGTTACAAGAATCTGACCGGTGATCGCTCTGGACTCGTCGCTTGCAAGGAACAGCAGTATGTTGGCAACATCTTCGGGCTTGCAGGGCTGGGTCTTCATATTGCTGTGAGCAGCCATTGCGCCGAACATATCCATATCCATATTGCCCTGGTTCATTCCAGCTACCATAGGAGTAAGTATCGTTCCGGGGCATACAGCATTGCAGCGGATACCCTCTGCCTGGAAGCGCAGCGCAGTGTGCTTTGTAACACCAATAACGGCAGCCTTTGAAGCAACATATGCCGCTCCGCCGCAGCCTCTAACGCCTGCCACGCTTGCAACGTTCACGATGGACGCGCCGCTCTTCATCTTCTGCGCAGCAGCACGCATACAGCGCATTGTTCCCTTTTCATTGGTTTCAACGATACGGTCAAGATCCTCGTCGGTATAGCGGTCGATAGGCTTAAGACCCTCTTCAAGAATGCCGGCGTTATTTACAAGAATATCGATCTTTCCGAATTTCTCTTCGGTAATTGCCATAAGCTTGTCTGCGTCACCGGGCTTGGAAATGTCAGTGGATACTGCGAGAACTGTTCCACCTGCTTCGGTAATCTCCTTTGCCACCGATTCAAGCGCAGCTTCTCTTCTTGCGGTAATGACTACCGAAGCGCCCTCCGCAGCGAACAGCTTTGCAGTTGCAGCGCCGACGCCTGAGTTTCCGCCTGTGATAATTGCAACTTTTCCTTTTAAACGATCCATGTTGGCTACTCCTTTATGAATAAACATTGTCATAGGTCGAACTGCCCGACCTTTAGTAATATTATACATCACACGGCATGGATTGTCAAGTGCTTTTGTAAATAAACAACAACTTATCTTGCAGTGTTACAATACACCAGCGAATTTTTTGCATTATATGCTTGAAATTTATCTCATGATATGCTATAATAAAAATATAAAATTTTCCTTGCAAAAAATGGGTCATTCCGGCGAGGGGAGAGTGAAGCATTTGAGAAAACAACACAGTATTCTTCATAAAATTCTAATAATGATAGCTGTAACTGGTCTTATCGTTGGAAGCGTGATAATCACCGCCGGAGCCTCGACGATTTACAAATCCACAGAAAAAGGTATAGAAACCGAAATAAGCATGGCGGCGCAGACTATGAATAATCTTTACAGAACGCTCTATAATGGCGAGCTGAGCTATGACGGGGAGGTCTGCCGGATAGGCGGCAGTGAGTTCGGATATTCTGACTTTACGCTGATAACCAACTGCATCAGTTGCAAGGACGATGTGGACTTTACCTTGTTCTACGGAGATACACGCATTTTCACCAGTGTGCGTAATTCCGATGAAACCTTCGCAATAGGAACTAAAGCCGCGCCGGACGTTGTAGAGAATGTGCTGAACGGCGGCAAAGACTACATAAGCTCAAAGGTGCTGGTAAACGAGAAGTACTACAAGGGCTATTATATCCCCATTGAGTCGGAAAGCAATGGGGTGATCGGAATGCTGTTCGCAGGAAAGCCTCTGGACAGCGCAGAAAAAAACGCAGTTCAGGCGGTAGTGAAATTCCTTGTGCTGGCGATTCTGACGCTAGTGGCTTCCTCATTTCTGTGTATGCTGTTCATACGCAGGGTGGTGGCGGACATCGACAATATCAAGTGCTATCTCGGCAGGCTTGCACAGGGTGACTTTTCAATTCAACTTGACAGAAGAACGCTAAACCGAACTGATGAAATAGGCGAACTGGCGCAGTATTCCAATCGGGTCATGGAAAATCTCCGGGACATGGTAGAGCGCGATCCTCTCACCACGCTGCTGAACAGGCGCACCTGCCACAAAAGGCTGGACGAGCTGTGCAGAAGTCATACCGGCTACACCGTAGTAATGGGAGATATCGACTTCTTCAAGAAGATAAACGACACCTACGGACATTCTGCCGGGGATCATGTGCTGAAAAAAGTATCGGCTATACTGAAGCAGTGCGCCTATTCAAACGGGGGATTTGCTGTACGCTGGGGCGGCGAGGAGTTCCTGATGATATTCCCCGGACTTACTGCAAAGGAAACGTACCCACTGGCTTCCGGGGTGCTTTCTGAGGTAAGAGCAGCGAAGCTGGAATACGATGGCAGGAGTATCGAGGTGACAATGACACTCGGAATAGCCGATTCCACGGACGGCAGCGATCCAGAAAAGACCATCAATGCAGCGGACGAACTACTCTATTATGGCAAGAACAACGGCAGGAACCAGATCGTGACTTCCAAGACACTGGAGCAGACCAATGTCACAGTTATGTAAAATTTCAAGGCGTTCAGAGCTAAAACAACTGAATAATAAAGCAATGCTGCCCTTTTCGGGGCAGCATTTCAGCTTGTCGAAAAACTCAGTTTTGCCCGCGAAGCGGGCTTTTGAAATCCGTTTTTTGCCCCAGCTCTGCCGGGGCAAAAAACACTTCTATCCGCACAAGTGTACTGGCAACGGCTTACGCCTTATGCCTTACGCGGGCAGTGCGGATGTTCGGCGAGAAAGTCCCTTTAGGGACTTTTTCGACGGTCTGCAATGCTGCCTTTTCGGGGCAGCATTTTTCAGCACTTTATCATGCTCTGATAGTGGTTCAGCAGCTCGCCGAAGCGCTGGAAATGGACGACTTCCCTCTCCCGCAGGAACCTTATAACCTCATTTACGTCCGCATCATCTGAAAGCCGCAGAATATTGTCGTAAGTAGCGCGGGCTTTCTGCTCCGCAGCCATATTCTCGACTATATCGGCGATTGGATCTGCCTTGACCTGAAAATATGACGCTGTAAACGGAATTCCCGCCGCATTTGCCGCGTATACTCCATTTGCATGGTCAACATAGTAATCCGCCTTGCCGTATTTGTCGAAGCTGCGTGCGCCTTCGCCGTCTGTAAGCTGACCTACAATGCTTCCGATGATTTCAAGATGCGCAAGCTCCTCAGTGCCGATGTCGGTGAGCAGCGCCTTACCCATATTATCCGGCATTGTAAACCGCTGGGAAAGATAGCGCAGGGATGCGGTCAGCTCACCGTCAGGGCCGCCGTACTGCGCAAGAATTATCCCCGCAAGCTTTGGATTGCGGTTTTTAATGCACACCGGTATCTGAGTTCTTTTTTCATAAATAAACATAGCGTGTCACCTCTTCTCAATAAACGGCGCCCAAACGCCCTCCGGCCAGTCCCAAACTCCGTCCTGCCCTGCGCTGCACGATGTCAGAGGATAGAAGCAGTCCTCAAATGCAGCCTTGCAAGCCTGATATTGTCTGCAAGCCTCGACAAACATTTCAACCGCGCGGGTGTCGTCCGGGTGGGTGTCAAGATACAGTTTCAGATCCTGCGCAAAGAAGCTTGCTTCCGCAATTGCACGGAGAAGTTCCTCGCAGCTTGTGCCGTTGCTCTGCTGCGGCGGCATTGCCTGACGCGCGGGACGCTGCGGCATTGAAGGGCGGCGGTACATATTATTTGCCATTGTAAAGCCCCCTCTCGTACTCGTCTATCGTGATGTTAAGCTCAGGGAAGATCGTTCCCGCCTTTAATGCCTTATTCGGCGAATAAACCTTTTCCATACGCTGATTAGGTACATAGCTGTAACCGGGCTTCTTCACAAGGTTCAGCTCGTTTCCGTTGATCATTGTTATATCCCCCTTTCGTGGTATTGCTGCGTTTGTAAGCGCAGTATGCGATATCTTCGCTGTTTAATTGTATGATATCCGCCTTAATTTGGTTACAATTCCCGATTGTCTGTAATAATCCCTCGGCTGCGCAAATAAAATGAAACAGAGCCTGTCTGATTACGCGCAAAGAAAGGGATAAAATATGAACAGCAATAAATATATCAGGAATACCGCAATTCTGTTTGCTTCAATGACCATAACCAAAATAGTTGGAGCTGTGTTCAAAATACCGCTCGCAAATGTCCTCGGCGGCACAGGAATGGGCTATTTTTCCACAGCCTACGGGTTGTATTCCCCGGTTTTCGCAGTGACCGCCGCAGGAATTCCAACTGTAATGATGCGGCTGACAGCGCAGAATATCGCCGCTAAACGACCCGGAAATGCCCTCAAGACACGTCGTACAGCTATGCTGTTATTCTCGGTTATCGGACTTGCCGGTACGCTTGTGGTAGCGCTGTTTTCATCTTTTTTCGCTAACCACATTGCCTGCTCTCCGGAAAGCACACTTGCTGTTATTGCAATCTCTCCGGCGGTAATGCTATGCTGTATAGCTTCTGTTATACGAGGGTATCACGAGGGAATGTCTGACGTAGTGCCATCGGCTGCTGCATCTGTCGCGGAGGCTGTTTCAAGGGCTGTTTTCGGTCTGGCTCTCGCTTATGGCATTATATTCTGGGTGAAGTACCAGTTTGAGAGCGGACTTGACATCTTTGGACACAGCTTTTCCAGCTATGAGGAAGCTTATTCCAGTGCACTGCCCTATGCGGCGGCGGGGGCTGTGCTTGCCGTGTCGATAAGCGAGTTCTGCGGGCTTCTTTCACTTCTTATCTCTGACAGGAAAAGCAGCAGGAACAAGAAATTCAGCGACAGTATTCCGACGGACAGAAAACGCGTCATCGGCGTAAAGCTTATCAAGGAGATACTGCCGGTCGCCGCCTCTGCGCTGGTGATGAACTGCGTTTCCTTTGTTGATCTGCTGACAGTTACAAGAACGCTGAAGAATTCTGCTATGGCAAACAGCGATTTCTTCCTGAGGGAGTTTTCGGAGGTGCTTTCTGCAAGCGGAGGTCTGGACGGGCTTGCAAACTTCATGTATGGAAGCTACACCGGAATTGCCATGACAATGTTCATGCTGATCCCGTCATTTGCCGGAATGACCGAGAAAACCGCAATTCCGGAGATTGCAGCCGCATGGGAGAGAAAAGATATTCCTGCCGCCGCGGAGGGCTGCTGCACCCTATTCCGCGCCGCATCTTCTATCGGATTTCCCGCGTGTATAGGCGCTGCTGCGCTGGGGCAGCCTATCCTTTCGATGCTGTACAGCAGCCGGACTGCGGAAGTAAGCGTCTGCTCGCATAGCTTCGTGATACTCTGCATAGGAGGCTTGTTTATGATAATCGCCTCAGCTTTGTTCGGGGTTTTTCAGGCGATTGGAAAGGCTTATATCCCACTGCTGCTCATGACCTGCTCGGTGGCGCTCAAGGCAATTCTGAATCCGGTTCTGATGTCTGTTCCTCAGCTCAACATTTCCGGCGCAGCAATTTCCACTGCACTAGGTTATATGCTTATGGCGGTTTTCGGAGTGGCTCTGCTGAAAAAGCACCTTTCACCAGAGATAAGAATAATGAAGTGCGTAAAAGCTCCGCTTCTGAGCGCCACAGCCTGCGGAATTACCGCATATGTTGTACATCATTTCCTCATCAACTCGTCCTCATCTCCGTTATGCGTTATAATTTCAGTGATTTGTGGCGCTTTTGTTTATGGAATTTTACTAATTATAGGGTTTGATTTTCGTAAAAACCGCCGATTAATAAAATATGCTAAAAAAAATTCGGAAAAACACTTGAAAAATCCGTAAAAATAGGGTAATATATAAAAGGTATCGCCCCCAAACGGCATAAATAAAAGGCTTGGTGAATTTCATGGTGGATTTTGATTTCAAGGACAGATATACTATCGACGATTTAAAGAAAATTCTGGAGATACTTCGTTCTGAGAACGGCTGCCCGTGGGATAAAGTCCAGACACATGAAAGCATTCGCACTGACCTTATTGAGGAAACCTATGAGGTATGTGAGGGCATCGACAAGAACAGCCCCGAAATGCTTCGCGAGGAACTGGGCGACCTGCTGCTCCAGATAGTATTCCATGCGCAGATCGAGCGCGAAAACGGTACGTTCGATTTCGACGATGTGTGCAATGATATCTGCCAGAAGCTGGTTTACCGCCACCCCCATGTATTTGGAGAGGTCAAGGTTTCCGACAGCGATGAGGTGCTGAAAAACTGGGACGCACTCAAGCGCAAATCCAAGAATCAGGAGGATTTCACCGAAACTCTGGAAAGCGTGCCGAAAACCTTCCCTGCTCTACTCAGAGGGGAAAAGGTATGCAAGCGCGCGGCGAGAGCAGGGCTTCCTATTGATGATCCCGCCGTATGTGTGGAAAGGATCCGCGCAGGGCTTGACAGGCTGGAAAAGTTCGGTTTTGACAAGGTCAATTCGCAAAATCAACAGACATTAGGTGAATTACTGCTGGATTTTTGTAATTTGGACAGAATTTTGAAAGTTGACGGCGAAAAAGCCTTGACATACTCAACAAATAAGTTTATAATGGGATTTAGCCGCCTTGAAAAAATGTCGCAGGAGCGAGGAAAAAAGCTGGACGAGCTTTCTGAAGAGGAGTTTCGCGAGCTTATAAACAAGGTATTCGACGGTCAGTGACCGTTAGATTATATAAAAATTTTGGAGGTTTTAACACATGACAAAGGCAGAATTAGTAACAGCAATTGCTGAAAAGTCCGGTCTTACAAAGAAGGATTCCGAGAAGGCTCTCGCAGCATTCATCGAAACCGTAACCGATACCCTTGCAAAGGGCGATTCCATTCAGCTTGTTGGCTTCGGTACATTCGAGGTACGCGAGCGCGCTGCTAGAGAGGGCATCAACCCCCGCACACACGAGAAGATCGCTATCGCTGCAACAAAGGTTCCTGCATTCAAGGCAGGCAGAGCTCTTAAGGACGCTGTAAGCAAGTAATCACTGCTTAGGCTGATTGCAGAGGTTTGTTTATCTAAAACAACAAGCGGCGGGCTGATTTGCCTGCCGCTATTGTTATTGAAAAGAGGATCATATGAGATTAGATAAATATTTAAAGGTGTCAAGGCTTATCAAACGCAGAACCGTGGCAAACGAAGCCTGTGACGCTGAAAAGGTGACAGTCAACGGAAGGACCGCGCGTGCCTCCTACGACGTAAAAAATGGAGATATAATTGAGATCAATATTGGTGCAAAACCGCTTAAAGTTCGGGTTTTAGACGTTAAGGAGTTTACCAAAAAGGAAGACGCTGCCGCGCTTTACGAGGTTGTACAGTAAATATGGCATATCCCCTCCCCTGTCCGAATATAATTTACAAAGACAGAGGAGGGATTTTTATGCAGAAAACGTCAAATCAATCGCATAATATCATTATGGAAAACCGCCATGAACTTCGCATATCCGGTGTAAAGGACATAGACAGCTTCACCGAAACAAAGATCGTGCTCAACACAATAATGGGAGAGCTTGTTATTAAGGGGCAGGATCTGCACGTCAGCGTACTTGAAGCAGAAACAGGAGATTTTTCCATGACCGGAAAGATCAAGTGCCTGTGCTACAACAATTTCAGCAGCACCGACAATATGTTCGGCAGGCTGTTCCGCTGAACCGGTGAATGCCATGACGTATTCAATTCCGGACTGCTTTATGACCGCTTTTGCGGCAGGGCTTGTGTTCGCTTTGGTTTATGAAGCCCTTCGCATTATAAGAATTCTGCTTCCCTTTAAGGTTGTCACATTTGTGTGCGATATCGTGTTTTTCCTGCTTGCGGCGGCGGCAGTGACCCGCATTTCACTGCTTCTTGGAAATTATATCCGCGGCTACACAGTTCTTGGCTTCGGGGCGGGAATATTTACATATTTCACGACTGTCGGTCGGCTGATAAACAGGTTTGAAAATGCCATTGCTGGAGCGGTCAGAGCAATGCTGAGCGCTTTTTTCAAGGCATTGGGAAAGGTTTTTCGCTCTGCATTTGGCTTTATTGCACATAAGTTGTCCATAGTATTTGGGAAAATCAACAAAATTTCAATGAACGTCATAAAAAAACTGCGCAAACACTTGAAAAATAAGCCACAGATGGTGTATAATAATAGATATCGTAATAACAATAATGGAAGAAGTGAAAAAGGAAATGTCATTCAGGCTAAAGTCAGAAGAAGCAACAACACCTAAAAGGCACAACGGCTTTATAAGACTTGCTGCTTTTGCTGCGGGTATTTTGCTGGCAGCGTTTGTGGTTTTCTCTATCGTATCCTCAAACATTAAAATAAACGAATACGAGCGCCAGTATAACGAGTTGGTTGCCCAGACTGAGGCTGTGAAGGACTCCAACGATGAGATCCGCAGATATCTTGAAGAAGATGCGGACATGGACGAATATATTGAGGATATGGCGCGGGATAAGCTGGATTTTGCACGTCCTGACGAGCGTGTTTATTATGTTGTTCCGGATTCCGGTGGAAACTGATCTGTATAATTCAAATACTAAAAACGGCGGCAGTAATTGCTGCCGTATTTTGTCTTTCAGGGATAAAATAAGATAATATACTTGACAAATTTTTCTTTTTTTTATAAAATATAAAGGGTGATGAAAAAATATGAAGAAAAAATGGAAAGCATTTATGCATTTTCTTACGAAGATATTAAAAAAGATTTTTAACCGGACGGTTGTCTGCATTATCGGAATTCTGATACAGATATCCTATCTGGTCATGATATTCCTTACCTTTGGAACGCTTTATACTTATTCCTATATTGTTTTTGTTATTGTCGGCGTTATTCTTTCGCTTTATATCTACAATACAGACATCAATCCAAGCTACAAAATTGCGTGGATATTCGCTATCCTTGCTTTCCCAATATTCGGTGTGATGTTCTATATTTTCTTCGGAAACAGCCACTCCGGCGACCGCCTCAGAAAGCGAATGATGCAGTACGATGACGAAGCGAGGTTATTGCTTCCGCAGAACGAGGACATACTGAAAGGACTTCACCGGGACAATCCCCCGGCAGAAAAACAGGCTAAGTACCTATACAGCTACGGCGGCTACCCGGTTTACGCGAACACAAAAACCACCTACTTCCCTATCGGAGAAGCAAAGTTCGCAGCGATGATCGAAGAGCTTGAAAAGGCAGAGCGCTTTATTTTTCTTGAGTACTTCATTATCGCCGAGGGAAAGATGTGGGGTACTATCCTTGAGATACTTGAGAGAAAGGTGAAGCAGGGCGTTGATGTACGTCTGATTTACGATGATATCGGATGTCTTTTGACTCTGCCGTACAAGTACAATGAGGAACTAGAGAAAAAAGGAATAAAATGCAAGGTGTTCAATCCGTTCCGCCCTGTCTGGTCGGCTAAAATGAACAACCGCGATCACCGTAAAATACTGATCATTGACGGTCATACTGCATTCACCGGAGGAATAAACCTTGCAGATGAATACATCAATGAATACGAGAAATACGGTCACTGGAAGGACAGCGCTGTTATGCTCAAGGGCAAGGGCGTATGGAGCTTTACTATGATGTTCCTTTCAATGTGGAACTACCTTAACCAGAACAAGCCGGACGAATACAGCAAATATATGCCAAGACCGCAGGACATCAGCGACTGCAAAGGCAGCGGCGTGGTAGTACCTTTCACGGACAGTCCGCTTGATGATGAACCGGTTGGCGAAAATGTCTACCTCAACATAATAAACAGCGCTGAGGACTATGTTTATATAACCACTCCATACCTTGTAATCGACAATGAAATGCAGACTGCGCTGGTGCTTGCCGCAAAGAGCGGAGTGGACGTCCGGATAATAACCCCGCATATCCCGGACAAGTGGTTTGTTCACGCAGTTACTAGAGCGCACTACCGCAAGCTTGTTAAGTACGGTGTGAAGATATATGAGTACACTCCGGGCTTCATTCACGCGAAGAATTTCGTATCAGACGATAAGGCGGCGGTAGTTGGCACGATAAACCTTGATTTCCGCAGCCTGTATCTCCACTTTGAATGCGCCGCGTGGATGTACAAATGTGAGTGCATTCCGGACATCAAAAAAGATTATCTGGAAACTCTTAAGGTATGTCAGGAGATAACCTATTCCGACTGCCTGCACATCAACATTTTCCGGCGTCTGGGACGTTCGATACTCAGACTGTTTGCGCCGATGATGTAATATTTTACCCGGAGGGTGATCCTCCGGGTAATTTTATAATATTATTGAGGTAATCTCGTTCAGATCAGATATCGTGTAGTCAATACGAATATCTGCCGGCGGTTTTCTGCAAGCCGGGTCATACCAACAGCAGGCAATGCCTGCGTTATTTGCGCCCCTAATGTCACTGGTAAGGGAATCGCCGACAATGATAACCTCTTCCCTGCTTTCGGGTATCTGCGCAAATACTCTGTCGAAAAACAGCGGAGAGGGCTTCTCTGCTCCGACTTTCTCAGAAATGAATATCCCGTCAAGTATTTTATCAAGTCCTGACTTATGCAGCTTTCTGTCCTGAGCGACTGCTGAACCGTTCGTAACTGCGTACTGGTGAACCTTTCCCGCGAGGAACTTCACAAGCTCCAGAGAATTATCATTGAAAAACACATGATTTCCGAGGGTCTGCTGATATAGCGCGTTGAACTTCTCTGCACTGCATTCAATGCCGTATATGTCAAAGAAATCCCTGAAACGGCTTGTAAAAAGCTCTGGTTTCGTTATCTCGCCGCGTTCCAGCCGCTTCCAGTAGTTTTCGTTTATTTCAGAATAAACGTTTACCATCTCATCAGTGCATTCCGGCAGTCCGAACTTCTGGAAGCATTCTTTTATCGCCGCATTCTCGGATTTGAGGAAATTCAGCAGAGTGCCGTCAATATCCCACAAAATAGCCTTGTACATGATCCACCTCATTAAAAAGCCGCACGGAATATTCTGTGCGGCTTGGTTGTTATTTCTTCTGCTTTGCTTCTGCCTTTAATCTAAGGTCGCGCTCAAGGATAACCTTTCTCATGCGTATGCTCTTAGGAGTTACCTCAACCAGCTCATCGTCCTGAATGAATTCAAGGCATTCCTCAAGGGTCATCTGCTTGGGCGGGATAAGGTGAAGCGCATCGTCCGAACCGGAAGCACGGGTATTGGTGAGGTGCTTCTTCTTGCAGACGTTGATAACAATATCCCCTGCCTTAGGAGATACTCCGACGATCATTCCCTCGTATACTGGAACACCTGCGCCGATGAACAGAGTGCCTCTCTCCTGCGCGTTGAACAGACCGTAGGTAATAGAGGGGCCTGTTTCCCATGCAACCAGAGAACCTACCGTTCTTCTCGGAATATCACCGTAATACGGCTTGTAGCTGTCAAATACGGAGTTCATTACGCCCTCGCCCTTTGTGTCGGTCATGAATTCGCTTCTGTAACCGAAAAGTCCTCTGGACGGCACGATAAATTCAAGACGGGTGCGGTTGCCTATCGGGTGCATTGAGGTCATTTCGCCCTTGCGCTGACCCATTTTCTCCATAACAGAGCCTACTGCGAAGTCCGGTACGTCAATTACAAGACGCTCTACCGGCTCGCAGAGAACGCCGTCTATCTCCTTTGTGAGTACGCGGGGAGTGCTTACTGAAAGCTCGTATCCCTCACGGCGCATTGTTTCAATAAGAATTGACAGGTGCATTTCGCCTCTGCCGGCTACGTTGAATGCGTCGAGGGTTTCGCTGTCGGTCACTCTCAGGGATACGTCCTTGAGGGTTTCGCGCATAAGTCTTTCGCGGATCTGGCGGGAGGTTACAAACTTACCCTCCTTGCCTGCAAACGGGCTGGTGTTTACCGAAAATGTCATTTCCACTGTCGGCTCGGAGATCTTTACGAAAGGAAGAGGCTCCGGGCAGTTCACGGAGCAGATAGTCTGTCCGATAGTAACTCCCTCGATACCGGAGAAGCAAACGATATCGCCTACCTTTGCTTCCTCAACGGGAACCTTGTTCAGACCCTCAAACTGATACAGAGATACGATCTTGGACTTAAACGGAGCGGTTCTGTTATGGTGGTCGCAGACGATTACCTCCTGATTCTGGCGCATAACACCGCGCTCGATCCTGCCGATCGCAATTCTGCCGACATACTCGTTGTAGTCGATAGAGGAAACAAGCACCTGAAGCTCGCCGTCAGCGTCGCCCTCCGGAGCGGGAATGTGCTCTATTATCTTGTCAAACAGCGGCTTGAAATCTGTTCCCATCTGATCCGGGTCGTAGGAGGAAAGTCCCAGTCTGCCGGAGCAGAAAATAACCGGGCTGTCGATCTGCTCTTCCGAAGCGTCAAGGTCGAGAAGCAGCTCAAGAACCTCGTCAACTACTTCCTTGTTTCTTGCGTCAGGGCGGTCGGTCTTGTTTACAACGACAATGATCTTGTGTCCCAGCTCAAGAGCCTTCTGGAGAACAAATCGTGTCTGGGGCATGGTTCCCTCGAATGAGTCAACCAGCAGCAGAACACCGTTTACCATCTTGAGGATACGCTCTACCTCGCCGGAGAAATCCGCATGACCGGGGGTATCAACAATGTTGATCTTTACGCCGTTGTACATACAGGAGGTGTTCTTTGCAAGGATAGTAATTCCACGCTCGCGTTCAAGCGCGTTGCTGTCCATTACGCGGTCGTTTACAACCTGATTTTCGCGGAAAGCTCCGCCCTGCTTGAGCATTTCGTCAACCAGCGTTGTTTTGCCGTGGTCAACGTGGGCAATTATCGCAATATTCCTTAAATCGTTTCTTATCAATGTATTCACATTCCTTTTATTTTAGATTTTGAAAGCTCACATTTCATACTTTGTTATTATACTACATTTTTTTACAATCTACAAGATATCTAAGAAAAAAACGTTGTTTTAATTATAATACACGATTTCATAGGAGATATTTTGTGAAAAATCACAATAACATAAGAGCCGCACAGAATTGCACGGCTCTGTCTGTTATTTTTTCCCGAGCAGACTTTTTGTCCGCTCGGCAATTGCTTTCCTGCGTTCCTTTTCGGCGTAAAGATCAAGTTCGTATCCGCTGGCGGTTTCTTTAAGGATACTCCCCTCATGAACACCGTCTGGAAGCTGAGCTACCGGGATATCCCGCCGGATATCGCCGAAATATACTACTGCGATATCCTCTTCTATCCTGTCAACTATGATCATGAAGCTTCCTCCATAGCAAAATCTCCCGTGCCGTGATCAGTGTAGATCTTGAACGTATCGCCGTCACTGACGAACACTATGTTTCCACTGTTCATTGTGGTAATTACTTCGCAGCCGATATTCCAAAGCCTCTCCAGCACTTCGGTTTTCGGGTGACCGTAGGAATTGCCCTTGCCCACAGAAATCACCGCATATTCCGGGCTGACCGCTTCAATAAACACAGGTGTGCTTGAGGAAGTTCCGCCGTGGTGTGGGATCTTTATTACGTCACTGCGGATATATTCACCACTGTTTACAATATCGCTTTCTGCGGCTCGCTCAACATCTCCTGTGAACAGAAAAGACCGGTTACCATGAACAAGACGGCAGACTATCGAGAAATTATTTAGTGAGGCATAATCGTTGTGCACTGGTGCCAATATTTCAAGCTCTGCGCCGTTTCCAAGAACAAATTTTCTGCCAATCCGGGAATATTCGGCTAAGATACCTTTCTTCTCGATAACGTCCAGCAGTTTTTCAAACTCCTTGCTCATTGGGAGAAGTTCGTTGGGAATTTCAGGCATAATGAAATTGTCCACAGCAAATTCCTCAAGAATGTCAGCCATTCCGCCGATGTGATCCTCATGAGGGTGAGTAGCTATCACATAATCTATTCTTCGGAAGCCAAGCCGGCTGATATAGTTAATTACCCGGCTTGCGTAAATAGCCTCGCCGGAGTCTATCAGAACCCTTTTATCACCGGCAACTATCAGAGCGCAGTCCCCCTGCCCTACATCAATATAATGGACGGATATCTCGCCGTCAGCAGTTGTAACGACTTTATTGCCCTCAATAGCTGCAATGATCTCCGCAGAAGTCGGAATGAACTCAAGCTTGAATATCCTCTCGTTCATATATATTCCCAACGAAAGGACAAACATGACCGTAAATGTTACCAGCAGAATCTTAGAAACGAGGCTTTCCCGCCGCTTTTTTCGGCTTTGCCGCTTTTTTGCCATTCACGTTCCTCCTTTCCCTGCCACGGTCGGAGTTCTGCCTGTGTGCTGAATTTGAACGCTGCTCTGCCGGATTTGACGGGGGGATAAGGCACTCCTTTCCATAACCGATAAGATCACGCCGCTTCGCCATGATCAGCGCCTTTTCTACTATCTTGCGGTTCTCCGGCTTGAAATACTGGAGCAGAGCGCGCTGCATCGCCTTTTCCTCCGGAGTTCTCGGAACATACACCGGTTCCATTGTGTAGGGGTCAAGCCCTGTATAGAACATTGCCGTGGAAATAGTTCCCGGTGTGGGGTAAAAATCCTGAACCTGTTCAGGACGAATATTGTGCTTTTTCAGGAATAAAGCCAGCTCAACCGCTTCGTTAAGCGTGCTTCCGGGGTGAGATGACATGAGATACGGCACAAGATACTGCTCCTTGCCGCATTTCTTCGTTGCCGCGTAAAAGCGCTTTTCAAACTCCTCGTAAACCTCGATATGAGGCTTTCCCATAAGATCAAGCACTTTATTGCTCGCGTGTTCCGGCGCGACCTTGAGCTGACCGCTTACATGGTACTGCACCAGCTCGTCAAGGAAATCGTTGCTCTTATCCTGAAGCATATAATCAAAGCGAATTCCGGAACGTATGAATACCTTCTTCACGCCTTTTATTGAGCGCAGTCTGCGCAGCAGATGAATATAATCGCTGTGGTCTGCCTTCAGATTTTTGCAGGGTGTTGGCGCGAGGCATTTCCTGCCCTTGCACATTCCGTGCTGCTCCTGCTTGTCACAGGAGGGGTGGCGGAAGTTTGCGGTGGGGCCTCCGACATCGTGGATATATCCCTTGAAACGCGGATTTTCTGAAAGCTTCACTGCTTCCTCGTACACTGAATCCTCACTGCGGGTCTGTATTCTGCGCCCCTGATGAAGCGCGATCGAGCAGAAGTTACAAAATCCGAAGCAGCCGCGGTTGTGGGTTATGGAGAACTCTACCTCCTGAATTGCAGGAACGCCGCCCTCTTTCTCATACATCGGGTGGTACATTCTCATATACGGAAGCTCGTAGGTGTAATCAAACTCCGACTGAGTAACGCTGCGCTGTGGCGGGTTCTGCACCAGCATTTTGTTGCCGTGACGCTGGATTATAGTCCTGCCATATACCTCGTCCTGCTCGTCGTACTGCTTGCGGCAGGATTTCGCGTAGGCTTTTTTGTTATCTCTAACTATTTCAAAGCTGTCGCACTGAACAGCACCGATCGGGGTATTTTCCGGCTCGGTGAGGTAGCAGATACCCCTCAGGTCGTGCATATCACTGAGGCGCAGACCCGCTTTAAAGTTGTTTAACATCTGGGTCAGAGTTACCTCTCCCATGCCGTACATGAGATAGTCCGCGCCGCTATCCACCAGAATTGACGGCATAACGCAATCGTTCCAGTAGTCATAGTGCGCAAAACGGCGCAGTGACGCTTCCAGACCGCCTATGGATATTTCCACATCAGGGAACAGTCTTTTCAGATTTCTGCAATATGTGATGACTGCACGGTCGGGGCGTCTGCCGCCCTTTCCTCCGGGAGAGTAAGCGTCGTCAAATCTCTTTTTCAGCGCAACGGTATAGTTTGACACCATGCTGTCGATGTTTCCCCCGGAAACCATGAAGCAGTACTTTGGCTTTCCAAGCTTCATGTAATCCGCGTCAGTAAGCGGCTGGGCGATAACGCCCACGGTAAATCCCGCGGCCTCGATCATTCTTGAGATTATCGCAATTCCAAAGGTGGGGTGGTCTATATACGCGTCCCCGGTGAAGCAGATGAAATCTAACTGCTCTATTCCGCGTTCCTCCATATCCTGTCTGCTGACCGGCAAAAATGGCATATTTGTTTCCTTTCTGTTTCTACTTCTGATTATCTCTGTTGGAGCTTTCTTTCAGCCCACTCCTGTTTTGTCATGAGTACCTGACGGGGCTTGCTGCCCTCAAGCGGGCCGACAATTCCCATTTCCTCCATGATGTCCACAAGTCTTGCAGCACGTCCGTATCCAAGCTTCAAACGGCGCTGGAGGGAAGATGTACTGCATGATCCCGCTTCTATAACAAAATCTATCGCTTCCTCAAGGCGCTCGTCGCTGGTGTCAATATCTCCGCTTTCAGAAGAGCCTTGTTTGCTTTCTTGAGCCGCCTCGACCATTTCGGTCTGACGCTCGATTTCTTCCATAATAAGCTCATCGTACTCAGCCTTGAAGGTCTGCTTGATAAAGTCAACGGTGCGCTCCACCTCTTTATCCGACACAAAACAGCCCTGAACTCTGACCGGCTTCGGAAGTCCAACCGGCATATACAGCATATCGCCGTTGCCCAGAAGCTTTTCCGCTCCTCCGGCATCCAGAATAACGCGGCTGTCCATCTGGGAAGCCACCATTAACGCGATACGGCTTGGGATATTCGCCTTGATAAGTCCGGTAACGACATTTACCGTCGGACGCTGAGTTGCGATAACAAGGTGCATTCCGGCGGCTCTCGCCATCTGCGCAAGTCGCACTATGCTGTCCTCCACGTCCTTGGGTGAAGCCATCATCAGGTCGGCTAACTCGTCGATGAAAATAACTATGTGCGACATCTTGCGAAGTCCGCTGTCCGGGTCTGCGGCAAGCTCGTTGAAGCCTGAGAAATCACGGACGTTATTCTCAGAGAACATTCTGTAACGGTTGAGCATTTCGTTTACCGCCCACGCCAGCGCGCCCGCCGCCTTTTTCGGGTCGGTGACTACCGGAATGAGCAGATGCGGAATACCATTGTACATCATGAACTCAACCTTTTTCGGGTCGATCATGATAAGCCGCACGTCCTGAGGAGTGGACTTCATGAGAATGCTCATGATGATCGAATTTACGCACACCGACTTACCGGAGCCTGTTGTTCCGGCAATGAGCAGGTGCGGCATTTTCGCGATATTACAGGTGACCATCGCGCCGCTGATATCCTTGCCGAGAACGGTTTCAAGCTTCTTGTCGAAGCTCTTTTTGAATTCCGGTGTATCCACCAGCTCCCGGAAGAAAACAGTGTCCCTTGCCTTGTTCGGAACCTCGATTCCGACTGCGGATTTGTTTGGTATAGGCGCTTCTATACGCACTCCTGCGGAAGCAAGATTGAGCGCGATATCATCGGTAAGTCCGGTGATCTTCGAAATCTTTACTCCCGGAGCGGGCTGTAACTCATAGCGGGTAACGGACGGGCCGCGGCTTACGCCGACAAGCTTTGTCTGAACTCCGAAGCTCTGGAGTGCCTCCACCAGTTTCTTTGAATTGCGGTCGATCTCGCTGTCGATGTCCGCCTGACTGAGCTTCTTCTGAACCGGATTAAGCAGAGTGACCGGCGGCAGAGTATATACATCGCTGAAATTCAGTTCCTCCGGCGCAGGCTTTCTTATCGGCATCTGCGGCGCAGGCAGAGTTGAGTTCGATGACGGAGCAGTCTGAACCGGCTTTTCTACCGCGGTAATATCCGGTTTTTTCACCGGTTCATCGGGTTTCTGTTCCGGCTCCTCCGGATCATCAATAACATCATCAAGGTCAAACGGAAGCTCGCCCTCGTCTGAACTTGTGACTGTATTCTCCGGAAGATCCTCTATACTCTTTATCGGAGTGACCTGAGGATTATCCTCCTTAAAACGGTGTATCGCGTCTATTATGGGAACAAGCTCTGCGTTTTCGTCCTCAAGCGGGTCTTTTTCGCTCTTTTCTGCTTCCTCAATTACAGCGCGGTTCTTTTCCATTATATAGTCCTTTATCTCGGCTATATAGTCCTTATCTTCCTCGTGCTGTTCCTCAATGAGTGCTTCTTCGGGGTCAGCGGGCTGTACCTCCGGTTCAGCGGGGATAGCTTCCTCCGGCTGATCCGGAACAGGGTCGGAATTGATCTCATTTACAGAGGGTTGCTCAGGCTCCTTTACGCTGAATACAGCTTTTTTCAGCTCGGCAACGGTTCGCTTGTCCGACTGCTCCGCGTCAATTTCCGCCTGAATGCGCTCCAACTCGTCCTGCTCAAGCTCATACTGTTGGGCAAGCTGTTTTTCCTCCTTGACCCGGCGGTGATGCTCCACGGTCTTGTCCTTTGCGGTTTTGATCGGCTTTGAAACACGCTTTGTGAAGTCCGCAACGGTTATTCCAGATATAAGCAGAGCGCATACAAGTATCAGAAGGACAATAATAATTGACGCGCCAAGCCGCCCTAACAGCAGAAGAAGTCCGCCGATTAACAGGGCAAAAACTCCGCCGCCGCGGAACTCCTTGCCGTCTATGTAGAGGTTTGCAATTACCTCGCCAAAATCATCTCCGGGAGTAGATCCGACTGCAAAGATCTGCACAGCGGCGCAGAGAAGAAGTATTCCCGCCACGGATTCCGCAATGATCGTTCCAAGCTTGGAACCGCCTTTTGCGGCCGAAACCCTGATCGCAATGAAAATAATCAGCGGCCCAACAAGGAATGCGGAATACCCGAAAAGCCCGTGCATTATATCAAAGAAAACCCGCCAGCCCTCGTTCTCCCCTGCCGGAATAATTGCCGCAAGAGTCAGCAGAATGCCGACTGCGAACATTATAACTGTCGCGATATGTCTGCGGCGGTTACTGCGCTTCAGGGCCTCCTCGCGCTGGCGCTGGAGCTCTGCGTCCAGAGATTTTTTTGACTTAGAACGTCCGGTGCTGCCCTCTCTGGCTGTTCCGGTTCTATTTGACCCGCCGGAGCGGTTTTGTGATGTTGTTTTTTTCTCAGCCATTTTCCAAAACTTCCTTTATCTTTTTATTCAGCCTGCGAAGAACGATGAAAGACTGTTGCCAGAAATATGCTCCCAAAGTCCCGCCCCAACGCAGATCACGCCGAGAATAGCGGTATAAAACCCGAATATCTTGTACCTGTCCTTTTTTACCAGCCAGCTTACAAGCTTTATCGAAAGAATTCCGACAACAGCCGCGACCAAAAAGCCTATTCCAAGCATAAGCCAGTCAAGCTCTATGTCGGATTTAAGTGCGTCCCCAAGCTCAAGCACGCTGCCGCCCAATATCGCCGGGATACCAAGAATGAACGCGAAAGTCACCGCTGTCTGCTTTTCAAGACCGCAGAGAAGTCCTCCGGCAGTGGTAGAGCCGCTGCGGGAAACTCCCGGAAACAGAGCAACTACCTGAAACAGACCGACAGCCACTGCGTCCTTTACCGTCATGTCCTCCGCCTTTTTCGTTCCATGACCGAATTTGTCGGAAAGGAACAGCAGAAGCGCCGTGAACAGGAACGCCACTCCCTCGAACACGATATCGCCGTCCCCCTGACGTCCGGTGAAAAATCCCTCAACAAGATAGAACGGCACAAGAACAACTGTTGCGATGATAACCATGAACATCATGCGCCGGTTTCCGTTCATATTCTTCCATGAGAATTTCCCGGTGAAGATATCCCGGATAGTCAGGAAAAACTCCTTTATCATGCCCCAGATCGTGCTCCAGAAAGCAATGAAAACCGCCGCCAGCGTTCCGAGGTGAAGCACTATCGACAGGATAAGCCCCGCCTCTCCGTCAATACTAGTGATGTGCTGAAGCACCGAAAGATGTCCGGAGCTTGATACCGGCAGGAACTCGGTAAGTCCCTGAACTACCGCCTGAATAATTACTGTGATTATGTCCATATTTTTCCCCTTATGTTATGTAACCGCCAAATGGCGGGTCTGTTCAATGCTCTCCGTGCCAGTCCGCTGAGTTCAAAGTATCTCTGCGGCTCTGTCCGTCTGTTGCCTCGGTTGCTTTAAGCTGAACCAGAGTTGGTTTCTTTTTTGTCTGATGGGTTTTCCCGGTTGAAGATGTTTTATCTGACTTTGCCGTTTTTTCAGTTTTATCGAATTTGTCAGATGTCTTGCGCCCCTTTGAAGCGGAGGGATTCGATGATTTTCCTTTCTTCTTTTCGATGAGGGAATAAAGGCACTCTACTGCGTCAGAGATCCCGCCAAGCCTGTCGATAAGCCCCTCCTTGACCGCGGCTTCGCCCTCAAGGACTGTGCCGATATCCATGACCAGCTCGTCTTTTTCCATCATCAACTCATGGAATCGTTCCGCGCTCATTCGGCTGTTGGAGGTAACAAACCGGGTTATCCGCTCCTGCATTTTCTCGAAATACGACATGGTCTGAGGAACTCCCAGCACCATTCCGTTCATACGAACAGGGTGTATCGTCATTGTCGCCGAAGGAACTATAAAGCTGACGTCCGCGCTGACCGCAAGAGGTACTCCGATGGAATGTCCGCCGCCGACAACAATTGAAACAGTTGGCTTAGACATTCCGGAGATTATCTCGGATATCGCAAGACCTGCCTCCACATCGCCGCCGACTGTATTAAGCACCACCATAAGCCCCTCGACTGTGCTGTCCTGCTCTATTGCAACAAGGGCGGGGATAATATGCTCGTATTTGGTCGTTTTGTTCTGCGGCGGGAGGATATAATGCCCCTCGATCTGCCCGATTATGGACAGGCAGTGGATATTATGCGGAGCGTTTCCGGTGGCAACTATGCCGGTGTCGATCATCTGCTGGTTCTGTTCTTCGGTAAACGGCGCTTCGTTTCTGTTGTTTTCGTCGCTCATGTAAATTCTTCCTCCTGAAATAATGTTTGTATATATTATTTCAGTGGCAGCGGGAATTATGCAGAAAATTTCCAGCTTGTTCTATTCACACATGATACCAATATATATTATATCACAAATTCCTATATAAATCAAATACTTTTTTGAAGCAATTTGCGGCAAGTCCTGATTTTTTTGTACAACTTATCATAAGAGCCTTTGAACAAGCATATACTGCTGATGAAAAGCAATATCACACCCGTGAAGGAGGATACAATGGAAGAATTAAACAGACAGACGGACGCTGTGTTCATGAATGAAACACTGTTCGACGGTCAGGCGGAACAGGGAGTGGAGCTTGATTATGTTCTGCCGGACTACTATCCGGAGATTTTCAGGATCTTAAAGTGCTGCCTTTCGCCAAGAGTGATTTCCGCCGCGGTTTCCGGCAATAAGCTCCTGCTGGACGGAGTTGTTCTTATCAAGGTGCTTTATCTTGAGGAAAACAGCACGGCGCTTCACTGCGTAGAGCAGCGTTACACCTACTCAAAGACGGTGGATATCGCAGGAAAGGCAGAGAACCTCTGTGGAAATCCTGTGATCACGGTAATTCCGAGGACAGACTACTGCAACTGCCGTGCGGTAAGCAGCCGCAGGATCGATGTGCGCGGAGCGGTTAGCTGCAAAATCAGCGTAACCTGCCCATCAAAGTTCAATCTGCCCGCAATCCCGGCGGGAATGCAGGTACTCAGCCGGAACATAACCTGCTGCACCGAGCCTATCTACACCGACAAGCAGCTATCTATCCGCGAGGAGATAGAAACCGGCGCTTCCGGAATTGAGTACATAGTAAGCGCCGACGCAGTGCCGCATATTGATGACGTTAGGATAATCGCAAACAAGGCGGTGGTGAAAGGCACAGTTACAGTCAGCGCTCTTTATGGAGTACACAGCGCGGAGCACAGCGGCTGCGATGAGCTGGAGAAAATGACCGCAGACATTCCTGTAAGCCAGATAATAGATATGCCGGGACTTACCGATCAGCACAACTGCCGTCCGGAATTCACTGTACGCAACTGCGAGCTTATCCCGAAATCGGACAGCGGAATTATTTCCTGCGAGATCCTTCTGGAATGCCGCTGCACGGCATCTCAGGAAACAACTATCGCTCTCCCCTGCGACGTTTACTCCACGGATTTTGAGAGCGACTTTACAGCTTCCACGCTGAAAATACCGGTAAATCAGCGCACTGTTTCCGGTCAGCTTTCGCTGAAATCCTCATTATCCAGCGACAGCGGAGAGATAGCCTCCGTATGGGACTGCCGCAGCGAGCTTTACAATGTTATCTGCCGCCCGGACGGTGAAAACGGACTTCTTGTCACCGGACAGCTTTGCGTTCAGGCGATAGGAAAAGGCTCCGGCGGAGTTCCGTTCTTTACGGAAAAGCAGGAGGCGTTCGAACAGGTTATCCCTGCGGCGGGAGTTCTGCCTGATACTTCGATTTCCCACAGAGAGATAGTTACGGACACGGGATTTTCGATACGCTCCGACGGCTCGCTGGACGTTACAGCTCAGGCGGAGTTCACAGGAAATCTTGCCGACAATCAGCAGGTAAATGCTATCAGCAGCGCAACACTCCATGAGGATAAGCCCAAGGAGAAAACAGATGAATTTGCACTGCGGATCTGCTACACGAACGGCGGAGAGAACTGCTGGGATATCGCCAAGCACTATAATACCACCGTTGACGCAATAATGAACGAAAACGACATAGAAAACCGGGACGCTGAGCTGAGCGGAATGGTTATTATTCCCATTGTGTGAGGAGCGTGAACATGAATAATTCAATCTATTCAGATATTGCCAGACGCACAGACGGCAATATCTACCTCGGTATCGTAGGACCTGTGCGGTCAGGAAAATCCACCTTTATAACAAGGCTTATGAATACTCTGGTTATCCCTAACATAACCGACGATTTCCAGCGCGGACGCGCCAACGATGAGCTGCCCCAGTCCTCCGCCGGAAAGACGATCATGACCACCGAACCGAAATTCGTCCCGGAAAAGGCGGTAAGCATTGTCCTCGACGACGGCGTGAAGATGAACGTGCGGCTGATTGACTGCGTAGGCTACATAGTTCCGAGCGCGATAGGATATATCGAAAACGAGGCTCCGCGCATGGTTATGACGCCGTGGTTTGACGAGGAAGTTCCGTTCAACATGGCTGCTGAGGTAGGTACACGCAAAGTCATCACCGAGCACTCTACTATCGGCATTGTTGTGACGACAGACGGAAGTATCACTGACATTCCCAGAGAGGAATATCAGGCGGCGGAGGAACGCATAATCACAGAGCTTACAGAGATCAACAAGCCTTTTGTTGTACTGCTCAACTGCCAGAATCCGAATTCTCCGGAGAGCAGAAAGCTTGCTGCGGACATGGAGCAGAAATACTCCGCTCCGGTCATGGCGGTCAACTGCCTTGACATCAATGAGGATCAGATCAAGGAACTTCTCGGCAAAGTACTGCTTCAGTTCCCCGTCAGCGAGATCAAGGTGAGAATGCCGAAATGGGTAACGGCTCTCGGCAAGGAACATTGGCTCAAAAAGGAGCTTTTCAACTGCCTCAAAACTGCGGCTTCAAAGGTCAGCGGAATAAGCGACATCAAAACCTGCGCGGAGGAGATCTCCGGCTGCGAATATGTCACAAGGGTAATTCCGGAGGACGTTGACCTCGGTACAGGCTGCGGAGTGATCGACATTACCCTCAGGAACGAGCTGTTCTATCAGATACTGGGCGAAACCACCGGACTGGAGCTTCATGACGAGAGCGACCTTATGCCCTGCATGATAGGGCTTGCCCAGATCAAGAGCAAGTATGAACGGGTACGCGGCGCGCTGGAGGAGGTAGAAGCTACCGGGTATGGAATTGTAATGCCGACAATGGACGAACTGACCCTTGAAGAGCCTAAGATCATCAAGCAGGGCGGCAAATACGGTGTCCGGCTCAAGGCGAGCGCTCCTTCGATCCACATGATGTCAGCGGATATCACCACCGAAATAAACCCGATTGTCGGCAGCGAGAAGCAGTCAGAGGAGCTTATCGCCTACCTGCTGACCGATTTCGAGGAAAATCCAAAGAAGATCTGGGAGAGCAACATATTCGGAAAGTCACTGCATGAACTGGTGAACGAAGGGCTTCACAACAAGCTTTACAGAATGCCCGCAGACGCGCGAATGAAGCTTCAGGAAACGATCCAGCGTATCATTAACGAGGGCTGCGGCGGACTTATATGTATTATCCTGTAATTCTGAAAATCACAACAATACGGAAATCCCCCCGCTGCTGCGAGGGGACTTCTTTTATTTTCAGTAAATCAGGTTACTGAGCGCTGTTCTTCTGGGTGTAGCTTGCGATCATGTCCTTTACCATCTGACCGCCGATAGAACCAGCCTGTCTAGCGGTAAGGTCGCCGTTGTAGCCGTTGTTCAGCGGAACGCCAACCTCGCTGGCTGCCTGCATCTTGATGCTGTTGAGTGCGCTCTTGGTCTGCTTAGAAGCCATAGTATTAATCTCCTTTAATTGAAAATAATCTGTGAAAGTCCGCAGCTTCCGCTCCGGTTCTTTCTATGCAGGAGCGGAAGCGTTTTACTTCGCCCTTGCAGTTATATTATTTTCACCGACGGCTTTTTTATTAAAGGAAATTGTTTCACAAACTATATGAAATTATTGCTCAGAATTATTCAATTCACCCGAAAGGCATTCGCGGCAAACGCCTTTTAAATTAAGTGTAACGCGGGTTATCCTATGCCCCTCAGCGCTCATAACAGTCTGCGGAATCCCCTCAAGGCAGTCAAGCTCTACATCAAATACCCGCAGGCATTTCTCACAGATCATGTGATAATGCCGATCTGTTCTGCCGTCAAATCGGTCGCTTCCGTCTGCGATGGGTATTTTCAGCAGCATTCCCGCCTCGCTTAGCTGATTTAGATTTCGGTAAACCGTTCCAAGACTCAGGTTTGGATTATCGTTCTTGAGGGAATGATAAACTTCCTCCGCAGTCGGGTGGGTCGGATATTTCATGACCTGATTATATATTATCTCTCTCTGTCGTGAAAAATTCACAATTCTCCCCTTACCTTTCATATACATAGATAAAACAATAACCATTACTATTATTTTCATTATATCATATATGTTCAGAAAAGTCAATATAAAAAATAAAAAGAATACAGCCCGGTGAAGTCGGGCTGTAAAATCCTGATTATCCGCAAATCTCCCGCGCAAGCTTTTCGGCTCTGGAATAAATCTCCTGAGGATCAACTGTTGTAAAGCTTCCGTTTTCGTACAATATTTTTCCGTCAATTACCGTCATTACAACGTTCTGCTTAGTTCCGGCGTATACAAGGTTTTTGGGGATATTGTGTATCGGCTGCATATTCGGCTGCATAAGGTCGATCACAGCAAGGTCAGCTTTCTTACCCGGAGCAAGCACTTCGCAGTCAGTAAGACCCATGGCAAGCGCGCCGCCGGAGCATGCCATTTTCAGCACATCAAACGCCGGGAATGCCGCCGCGTCATTCTCGCGGTACTTCTGGAGCGCAGTCACGAGGAACATTTCCCGGAACATATCCAGACAGTTATTGCTTGCCGCGCCGTCAGTTCCTATCGCCATGCGGTCTATTCCCTGCCGCTTCATCTCGCAGAGCGGAGCAATTCCGCTGGCAAGCTTTAGATTTGAGGACGGATTTGTGACTATCCACAGTTCCTTGTCCTTTGCAATCTGCATATCCCGTTCATCAAACCACACGCAATGAAATCCACCGCCGCCGTATTCCAGCATTCCGAGCTTATCGAAAAACTGAGTCGGGGTCATTCCGTAACGCTCCTTGCAGCCCTCGACTTCATTTTGGGTTTCGCTGTTGTGGGTGTACATGGGGGCTTTGTACTTCTGGGACAGCTTCGCCATTCCCTCCAGAGTTTCCCGCTTTGTGGTGTACTCTGCGTGGAAACCAAGCTGATAGCTTATCAGCGAGTTCAGGCTGTTGAATTTATTGTACTCCTCGTCAATCCCCTCGACAGTGCCGCCGAAATCATTAATTGAGCCGCACAGCACAGTCCGGTATCCCATGTCGATATTCGCCTTTGCATAGCTGTCCAGCTTGAAATACATATCAAAGCTGGAGGTGATGCCGCTTGTGAGGTACTCCATATTCGCAAGCTGGGTGAATACATAGATCGCTTCCTCAGTAAGCTTCGCCTCGTGCGGGAAAACCGCATTGTAAAGCCAATCGTTCAGCGGAAGATCGTCCGCGAAGCTGCGCAGGAATGTCATTGCGGAGTGGGTGTGGGCATTCTTGAAGCCGGGAATTATCAGCTTTCCGGAAAGGTCTATTTCCCGGTCAAATCCAACGTTTTCCGGCTTTTCCGCGCCAATGTATGAGATCCTGTCATCATCAGTGTGAAGCTCCCCGGAAATCACCTTATCGTCCTGCATGGTAAGTATTTTTGCGTTGTAAAAGCGTAATTTCATCTTTCCTCCGAAATATCAGCCGCCGAAAAGTTCTTTCAGCGATTTAGTGTATGGATACCGCGCAATTCCACGCTCGGTTATTATCGCCGTGATAAGCTCCGCATCGGTCACGTCAAACGCGGGATTGAAGCATTTTACCTCCGGCTCGGCAACAGGCTGCGAAAAGAATTTCGACTTTATCTCCTCGCCGCTGCGCTCTTCGATAACTATTTCTTCCCCGGATTTACAGCCAAAATCAATGGTTGAACTTGGGCAGAACACATAAAACGGAATCCCGTGGTATTTTGCATTGACCGCAACTGAACGAGTGCCGATTTTATTTGCGGTGTCGCCATTTGCGGCTACCCTGTCACAGCCAACGAAACAGGCTTGTATCTTCCCCTGCTTCATAAGCATTGAAGCCGCGCTGTCGCAGATAAGCGTTACGTCAATTCCAGCGTGGTTTAGCTCAAAGGACGTCAGCCGCGCCCCTTGCAGAAGAGGTCTGGTTTCATCGCTGAACACATGGAAATTATACCCGCGCTCCTTGCCGAGAAGAAGAGTTCCAAGCCCGGTGCCATATTCCACCGCAGCCAGCGCCCCGGCGTTGCAGTGGGTGAGGATACCGTCGCCGTCCTTGACGAGAGTCAGACCGTACTCCGAAATAGCGCGGCACATTGCCTTGTCCTCGTCACATATGGAGGCGCACTCAGATTTCAGCGCGGAAAGAAGCTGCTCCCGGTCAGAACTATTCTTCTCCGCGCAGGAGATCATGCGTTCCACCGCATGGCTAAGATTGACCGCGGTAGGGCGTGAGGAGATTAGATACTCCCCCAGCCGCTGGAATTCCGGCAGGAAATCCCCTGTTATCTTCCGCGCAAGGACGTACATTCCGAACCCGGCGCATACGCCTATTGCAGGAGCGCCCCGCACCCGCAGCTCAAAAATCGCTTCGTAAAGCTGCTCGGCGGTTTCAAGTCTGAGGTACTGTATACGGTTCGGCAACAGAGTCTGGTCAAGTATCTCTACTGCGTTTTCGTCCTCAGACAGCCTTACTGTAAATATCTTGTCACTCATATCAACTGAAGTAAACCAGCTCGCTTGCCGCCGCTTCGGTCGGCTGAATTGAAGCCGCTGCAAGCACAGGGCCTTCGCCCTTGTATGCAGACTGCTTCTCGGCAATTATCTTTCCGGTGACCTCTACCCAGTCGCCGTTTTTGAACTTGCCCTCTTCCGGGGACTTGACAAGAATTCCCACCACCTGAATATCATCAGCGCAGCAGGTCATGGCGCGGCGGGAGATAACAAAATATCCCTTGGGAACGTTTGAAGCCCGGAAAACCATACCCCGTACCCTGACATTCTTTCCGAGATAGCGTTCGGTGCTGCTCATCACGTCGATATACCACAGTCCGAAATCGTCATGAACAACGTCGATCGGGTCTGCATTCAGGTCGTAGGGCATTTCGTCCTCGCCCTGAAATCCCTGCTCGATAGTGCCGTCATTGTACTCGAACATCATGTCGATTCTCGGATTGAGCGCCTTTATGCTGCGGCGGAGGGTCTTTTTATCCACTGCGTTCTTTTCACAGCGGTTGAACACAACTATATCCGCAATGGAGAAATTGTCCGACAGAAGCTGGCGCATATTGTTCATATAGATCTGATACTTGGAATGGTCAACGAACATGAATATCTGGTAGAATATCCAGTCCTTCGGGGCTTTCTCAGCCATTGTCCGCAGGCTCCACATACCGTTGTATTCAAGCATTATCTGAGTAGGTTTGTATTTCTTCACAAGCTCGGTGAGGTGCTCCACATTGAAGTCGTCCTCGTCCTCAATGAACTCAACGTCCGCCTTTGCCGCCTTTAAGATATCCGGCGCGTATTCCACCTCGCCCTCCTCGCAGGAGATGATAAGCGTCCGCTGTCCCCTTGTGAACTGCTTGTCGCTTATTGTGTCGAGGATAAAGGAGGTCTTTCCGCTCTCCAGAAATCCGGTTATCATATAAACAGGAAGCTCCATAATGAACTCCTTTCATTTTTGTTAGTATAGAACTCCGCGCCCGGAGCGCGTTTCTGCATTCAGCAGTAAAGTCTGCCCCGGACTTTGCGGGATATTGACAGTAAATTAAACTCCGAACAACTCTTTGATCTTTGCTTCTTCAAGCTTTGCGCCGATCACGCACATTCTGCCGGTAACGTCAGCAGAGCCGGTGCGAACCTCGTATTCCTCCGGAACAAAGTCAAAGTGATACCAAACACCCTCTGCGCCGGGAACGATACCCTTTGCACGAAGAACAGTGCCGTATTCCTCGCCGGACAGCTTGGAAAGCGCATTTTCAAGCTCTTCCTTGGTGAATTTCTTGGCGGTTTCAATGCCGAAGTTTGAGAATACCTCGTCCGCGTCATGGTGGTGATGGTGATGATGTCCGCAGCCGCATTCATCATCATGGTCGTGGTGGTGATGTTCATGCTCGTCATCATCGTGATCATGGTGGCAGCATTCTCCGTCATGGTGGTGATGCTCGTGTTCGTCATCATCGTGGTCATGGTGGCAGCATTCTCCATCATGGTGGTGATGCTCGTGCTCGTCATCATCGTGGTCATGGTGGCAGCATTCTCCGTCATGGTGGTGATGTTCGTGCTCGTCATCATCGTGGTGGTGATGAGAATGACCGCAGACAGGGCAGATATCCTCGTCCTTGAGAAGATCCTCGGCAAAGCTGTTCTTGATCTCCATTGCTTCAAGGATCTGCTTTCCGTTGATGTCCTCCCACGGAGTTGTAACGATCGTCGCATGGTCGTTAAGCTGTCTTATCATTGCGACAGCCTCGGCAAGCTTGTCCTCGGAGAGCTTCTGAGAACGGCTGAGAACGATAGTCTTTGCGCTCTCCACCTGATTTTTGTAGAACTCGCCGAAGTTCTTCATATACATCTTGATCTTGGAAGCGTCAACGACTGTGGTAGCTGTGTTAAGCACAATATCGCTGCTGTCAACGTCCATTACGGCTTTGAGAACGTCTGAGAGCTTTCCTACGCCGGACGGCTCAATAAGAATTCTGTCCGGGGAAAACTCGTCCAGAACCTTTTTCAGAGCCTTTCCGAAATCACCTACCAGTGAGCAGCAGATGCAGCCCTGATTCATTTCAGTTACCTGAATTCCTGCGTCCTTCATAAAGCCGCCGTCAATGCCTATCTCACCGAATTCGTTCTCAATGAGAACCAGCTTTTCGCCGGAATAAGCTTCCTTTAACAGCTTTTTGATAAGCGTAGTCTTACCTGCTCCGAGAAATCCGGAGAAAACATCTATCTTTGTCATTTAATAGTCCTTCTTTCTGAAATCTGTATATATCGCTCTTGCCTTTGCAGGAGCTTCCAAATTATTATTTTATCACACTTTATTTAATAAGTCAAGTGCTGTTATCTCCAAAACCGTGGGAATGCTGATGTGCTGCAATGTATTTTGAAAATATATAGCAAATACCTATAAATAGTTAAATAAATATACCTCTTCATATAAAATTATTTTAGAGCACACAAAGAAAATGTCAAAATCGTTCTTTATGAATAGATAATGCGGCGTAATAACGATCTGGAATATATTAAATTGATATAATTCAAAAAAACTATTGAATAAAAAATGATAACATGGTATTATTATATTAACTTAATCCGTTATTAAATCGAAGGAAGGACAAGAAAATGAAATCTGTTTTAGCAGGACTTATATCACTTGTATTATGCCTGACATCAGCAGGGTGTACAAAGGAGAATAACGTTCCCGAAAGTATTCCCGAAGCAATCGAGCAGATCCAGTCAGAGCAAAGCTCCGAAGCTTCCGAACCGGAGGACAAAGAGAGCAATGATTCCGGATTTACCGTCAGCGGAACAAAGCTGCTGGACGCAAACGGCAAGGAATTCGTCATGCGGGGAATAAATCACCCGCACTCATGGTTTACTTCTCAGGACGAGACTGCACTTGAAGCAATCGCCAAAACCGGCGCAAACACCGTTAGAATAGTCTGCGGCAGCGGTCAGCAGTACACTAAGGACACAGTGGATTCCCTCAACAAGATCACCGACAAGTGCAAAGAGCTTGAAATGATTGCAGTGCTTGAAGTGCATGACATCACCGGCAAGGACGAGATAAGCCTGCTGGAAACTACCGCAGAATACTGGATCGAGGTCAAGGAAGCGCTGATCGGCAAGGAAAACTATGTTATCCTTAATATTGCAAACGAATGGGTAGGAAATTGGGACGGTCAGAAATGGTGCGACGGCTACACCTCGGTAATTCCTAAGCTGCGCGCTGCCGGAATAAAGAACACCATCATGGTTGACGCAGCCGGCTGGGGTCAGTACGGACAGAGCATTTCTGATTTCGGCGAGAAAGTCCTTGCAGCCGACCCAGACAGCAATACGATGTTCTCCGTTCACATGTACGGCACTGCGGGCAAGAATAAGGCGACTATCGCTGGGAATATAAAGCGCGCCACCGACAAGGAACTGTGCATTATAGTCGGAGAATTCGGCTGGAACCACACCGACGGCGACGTTGACGAGGAATACATTCTTGAATACTGTGCTGAAAACGGAATAGGCTGGCTGGCATGGAGCTGGAAAGGAAACGGCGGCGGTGTTGAATACCTCGACCTTTCTAACACATGGGACGGCACTTCCCTTTCCGACTGGGGCAAGACAGTTGTTGAGAGCGAAAACGGTTTGAAAAAGACCTCAAAGAAATGCAGCATTTTCGGCTGATGATTTAACAAACCGAAGCCCGGAAGAATCTACTTCCGGGCTTTTGCTATTTCTTTTTAAGTACCGCTATCGCTGCATAATGACGTATGTCAAATTCATCTGGAGCGTTCTCTCTGAGCATTTGCAAGTGCTCCTTTTCCCATGCGGCGATTTTCTCCGGAGGCAGCGACGCGCCTATACCCCGGCAGGCTTTCATTCTGCCGTTCCAGCTTTCTCTGGTGAAATGCACCGGAAGATAATATTCCTCGTGGTACTCCATATCGAAAAAGTCGTTATAACAATCCGAGATATAGATAGGGTGAACTGTTTCCCCTGCTCCGCTCCACTTGGGACTGTATTTCAGCACCAGTTGCTCGCTTGCGCCTGCGATCTTGTCCTCAAAAGGCAGCCACGCCATATACAACACTGCAATTCGTCCGCCGGGTTTCAGGATACGGGTTAATTCCGGAGTTATCTTTTCATGATCGAAATACCAGAAGCACTGGCAGGCGGTTATCACATCAAACGAGCCGTCCGGGAATTTCAGTTCTTCCGCTGACATTGCGTAGTAATCAATGTCCATTCCCTGAGAAAGAAGCTTCGCCTGTTCTATCTGATTTTCCGAGATATCAGTTCCTGTCCATTTCGCTCCAAAACGGTACATATTGCGCGGCAGTACGCCTGTTCCTGTGCCTAGATCAAGGACTCTCTGTCCGGCTGTGCAAAGACCCCGGCTGATGATCTTCTCATAGAACTGCGGAGGGTAGATGTCACGATATTTCGCGTAATCCTGCGATGTTCTGCCCCAGTCAAAGGGGCTGCCGCTGTCGATGTTTTTGTCGGTTATCAGCATTTTATTTCTCCTTTCTCCCCTATCATCTCCCGGAACTCCTGCTCCGAGATGATAGTTACACCCAGCTCCTGCGCCTTGGTAAGCTTGCTTCCGGCTTCCTCTCCGGCGAGGACATAGGTCGTTTTCTTGCTGACCGAACCTGAGCATTTGCCGCCCCGCTGCTCTATCATCTGCTTTGCCTTCTCCCTTGTAAGCGTGGGAAGCGTTCCTGTCAGCACAAAGGTCTTGCCGGCAAGCTCGTCCGAAACCTTTCCGCTGTCGTAGGTCATATTCACGCCATGCTCCCGAAGCCGCTCTATCAGCTTTATCCGGTGCGGTTCGCGCATTGCGTTATAAACCGAATCCGCCATTATCTGACCGAAACCGTCTATCATACATATCTCAAGCGGGAGCGCCTGCATAATGCTTTCCATATCGCCGAATTTCTCGCAGAGCAGCGTTGCGGCTCTCTGACCTATTCCGCGAATTCCCAGCGCGAAAACCAGACGGTTCAGCCCGTTTTTCTTTGAGTTTTCAATGGAATTAATCAGATTTTCCGCGGACTTGACGCCGCCGGTTATCTGCATTACCGTCTGAACGTCAAGCTCGTACAGATCCGCTACATTGTGAACAAATCCGTTGTCGAGGAGCTGCTGCACTATCGCTTCGCCAAGTCCCTCGATATTCATTGCGTTACGGGAGGCGAAATGCTCTATTGACCGGGCAAGCTGCGCAGGACAGTCGATATTCTGACAACGGATTACAGCCTCGTCCTCATCGCGGAGCGCTTCTGCGCCGCAGATAGGGCATACCTTTGGAATATAGTACGGCTCTGAACCGTCCCGGTGGGAAACGCTGCGTACTACCTCCGGGATTATATCCCCTGCCTTGCGCACAACAATCCTGTCGCCCACCCGGATATCCTTGTCGGAGATTATGTCCTGATTATGAAGTATCGCGCGGGAAACGGTAGTTCCGGCAAGCTGCACCGGATCAAAAATCGCCACAGGGGTAAGCGCTCCAGTCCTGCCGACATTTATTTCGATCTCATTCAGCGTGGTTTCCTTTTCCTCAGGCGGATACTTGAACGCGCTTGCCCACTTCGGGACTTTGGTGGTTGCGCCGATCTCGTTACGCAGCGCGAAGCTGTTGACTTTGATTACCGCTCCGTCAATGTCAAAGGGCAGTTCCCGGCGCATTTCGCCGATCTCACGAATTCTCTGCACCACCTCGTCAGCGGTATGACACACTCTAAAATCCGGTATTACCCGGAAACCGAGCTGCTGCAAATATTCCAGCGACTGGGAATGCGCGGTCAACTCTTTGCCCTCGATCTGCTGAACGTTGAAGCAGAAAATATCCAGTCTGCGTTTCGCAGTGACAGAGCTGTCCTTCTGCCGGAGCGAGCCTGCGGCGGCGTTCCGGGGATTTTTCGGCAGGGGGTCGCCGTTTCGCTCCTGCTCCTCGCAGAGGGCTGCGAAGCTCTTTTTCGGCATATACACCTCGCCGCGAACCTCGATAAATTCCAGCGGTTCTGTCAGCTTCAGCGGGATAGAGCGGATAGTTTTCAGGTTTGCGGTGATGTCCTCGCCGATAAAACCGTCGCCGCGGGTTGAGCCTCTAACAAACACGCCGTTCCGATATTCCAGCGACACGGAAAGTCCGTCTATCTTCGGCTCAACAACGAACTCGTCAGCTCCCTGTTCCATTACTCCGGAAAGGAAGCTGCGTACCTCCTCCTCGCTGAAAATATCCTGCAAGGAACCCATCTGGACTGTATGGGTCACTTTCTCAAAGCTGCTGTTGACCGTTCCACCTACGCGCTGGGTCGGGGAATCCGGAAACGCAAGCTCCGGGAAGCTTTGCTCAATTCCGCGCAGCTCCCGCATGAGCGCGTCGTATTCGTCGTCCTCAATGGTCGGCGAATCCAGATCATAGTAGTTATGATTATGCTTTTCTATCACGCTGCGAAGCTCCGCAGCGCGTTTTTCCGCTTCTTTGAAATCCACTTTTTCCTCCTACTCGCTGACCACCGCTCCATAGTCCTGAAGCAGTCCGACAAGATCTGAATCTGATGAAACCACATGAGTATAAGCGTCAGGCACTTTACCAACAATTACTGTTTCGGCTGCGACTATCGCTGTCTTTACCGGAACTCTGGTGGAGTAACCCGGAATTACTGCATCCGTCACAACGTCTATTTGTACAATTATCCGGTGAAGCGTCTGATTTATCCCCGCTTCTGTGAATTCGCTTATGATCGAGGTACAGGCATAGCCCACCGGCTTCACAGTCATTCCTATCTTGAAGCCTCTTCCATGAAGCAGCTCAATGCCGGTCAGGGTGCCTATCGGAATCATTATGTCGATATCGCTTATCCGGCTAAGCTCTCTTTCAATGCGGTCGGCGATGTTGTTTTTCAGTCGGTTTATGTTGAGAACATTGCTCTGAACCGAGCATACCGCTCCATTCTCGTCCGTCACAAGATCAACAAGGCTGGAATAGTCTACGTCCTCCCGCTCCAGCTCTGCTGAAATAGAACGGTTGATTATGTCGCAAACCGCCGCGTGGCACTCGTATGCGTTCACTGATTCCACAATCGGTCTTAGGCTGAGGTCAGCTATGAAAGTCAGCCCAACCAGTATCATTGCCGCAGCTATCAGCTTAACTCCGAGCTTTCGCAGACGTGTTCTCGCTTTATCGGAAATCACAACACATCACCCCCGTTCTCCATTCTATGTTTATGCAGAACCGGGGGTGAATTTGTACAAACCTATCAGCGTTTCATTAGTTATTTACAAATGCATCAAAAGCCTTATACGCCGCGTAAACGTCCGTCTTTGCGGTGATCTCAAACGGAGCGTGCATGGAAAGCACAGGTACTCCGACATCAATTGTATCTACGTCAAGATTTGCGATATAGGCTGCAACTGTTCCGCCGCCTCCGATGTCGATCTTGCCAAGCTCTCCGGTCTGCCAGATAACTCCGTTCTTGTCCAGAAGTGCGCGGACTTCTCCGACAAACTCAGCGGAAGCGTCAGATGTGCCGCTCTTTCCGCGGGAGCCTGTGTACTTTGTCACGCAGACGCCGCCGTTCAGCAGTGCGCTGTTGCGCTTCTCGAATACGTCCGGGAAGGTCGGATCGAACGCAGCGTTCACGTCCGCAGACAGGCAGCGTGAATTGCGCAGGACATCTCTGCCCTTTATTCCGAAGCCAGCCGCTAAGTCCGCAATGAAATACTTGAGATAAGCGGAGCGAAGTCCGGTGTTGCCGTCGCTGCCGGTTTCCTCCTTATCGGTGAGGATTGCAACCGCGGTCTTGTCCGGATTTTTCAGCTCCAGCACTGCCATAATCTCAGTATATGCGCAAACTCTGTCGTCCTGACCGTATGCTCCAACAAGGCTTCTGTCAAAGCCAACGTCCTTTGCCTTGAATGCGGGGACTGCTTCAAGCTCCGCAGAGATGAAATCCGACTCGATAATGCCGTACTTTTCATTCAGTATCATCATAATGTTGAGCTTTACAAGCTCGCTGCCCTCGTCGTCCTTAAACGGGCGGCTGCCGATGATGAGATTAAGCTCCTCGCCCTTTACAAGCTCGTTCGCGGGACGCTTGTACTGCTGGCTTGCAAGGTGCGGCAGCAGGTCTGAAACGCAGAATACCGGGTCGCCCTCGTCCTCGCCGATGTTTACAGTGATCTTGCTTCCGTCAGCCTTGACGATAACTCCATGCAGCGAAAGCGGAACAGTAGGCCACTGGTACTTCTTGATACCGCCGTAGTAATGTGTCTTGAAATAAGCCACCTCGTCCTTTTCATAGAGCGGGTTCTGCTTCATATCCAGACGCGGGGAATCAATATGCGCCGCAACGAGATTTACACCGTTCTCGATCGGCTGCTTTCCGATAACTGCAAGTATCACAGACTTCTCGCGGTTGGTGAAATATACCTTGTCGCCGGGCTTGTACTTTGCCTTGCGGTCGAACTCCTCAAAGCCCCGCGCCTTTGCCTGCTTCACGATCTCGGCGGTGGCTTCACGCTCGGTCTTTACGATGTCGAGGAACTTCTTGTAGCCCTCGCAGAATTTGTCGCATTTCTTCATCTCTGCGTCGCTCATTCTGAGGGCGGCGTTTTTCTTGTCCATGAACAGCTTTTCCTTAAGCTCTTTTGATGTTGATTCAGCCATGATAATTGTCCTTTCTGTTTGTATATTCTGCGCTGACAAGCGTATGCTCCGCGCTTATTTTGCTTCATAAAGCTTTTTGTAGGTTTCCATTGCCTTGACGATCTTTCCTACATAGTGCTCGGTGTCGGAAATCGGGATAACGTCAAGGTGTACTCCGTCAGAGGAAATCTCCCTGTCATCAAGCCACTCGTTCACCTGTCCCCTGCCTGCGTGATAAGCCGCCATAGTGGTTTCCACATCTCCGAACTCGTCGTAGAGATATCCCAGCAGCCAGCAGCCATAGCGGATATTGATTTCCGGGTCGTACATATCGAGATACCGCGCGTCATCGTCGCTTAGCTTGTAGCTCACCCAGTCGAAGGTATCCTCCATTATCTGCATAAGCCCCCGCGCTCCGACATTAGACACTGCGGCAGGGTCAAAACCGCTCTCGGTCTTTATCACCGCATAGACGAGGTATTTGTCCAGTCCGTTTTCGCGGGAATATTTTTCAACGTAATTCTCGTATTTTATCGGGTGGGTGTATTCCAGCCAGCGGTTATAGCCGAAAAATCCGCCCACGGCAAGCGCTGCAAGTACCACCAGCGAGATTATCACCGCAGGCAGTGCGCTGCGCTTTCTTTTTTTGTATTTTGTCATTATTCACCTTTCAGCGCCTTTATGACCTCAGCCGCTGCCACGTAAAGCTGCTGCTGAGTGCCGTTGTTTTCAAGGCAATAATCAGAACGTTCCCGGTAAAAATCAGTGCCGTGCTGACTTGAAAGCCTTGCCCGCGCAAGCTCAGAAGAAATTCCGTCACGAACGGTAATTCGCTGCGCACAGACGTTGATATCCGCAGTAACGCTGACTATTCTATCGCACAACAGTTCCAGCCGGGCTTCAAACAGCGTCGGAGCGTCCAGAAGGACAAGTTGTCCGCACTGCTTTATTTTCTCCACGATATTATATGTTATATACGGGTAGATTATTTTGTTGAACAGAGCGCGTTTTTCCGGATCATGGAAGATAAGCTCCGCAGTCCTGCGGCGGTCAAGCGATCCGTCGCCGAGTATCAACTCCGGTGACAGCCGCTGCGAAAGCTCTGACAGCGCGTTCAATCCCGGCTCGGTTACCTCCCGCGCGCATTTGTCGCAGTCGATTATCGCAAATCCATTATCCGAAAACACTCTGCATACGGTGGATTTACCCGCGCCGGACATTCCGGTAAGTCCGACTATAAGCCGTTCAATTCTGCTCATCGTCAACACTCACAATCCTGAACGCCGCTGCCCTCAGCAGACGGTTGTACACTGCAAGCCCTATTCCATCTTTTGACGGCATTTCAACGTAAACCCGACGCGCTCCCTCGTCGTCCGCTTCACGAAGCAATGCGAACAGACGGTGCGCCTGCTCTTGCGGGTCCTTCCCGAAACAGCGGAACATATCATGCTCGCGGCTGTCCTGCGAAAGAACAATCGTATTTCCGTCTGAATGGGCTTTGCACCATTCCTCAAACGCCTTGCCGTGGGCGTCAACTATAAACACGTCAGCTTTCGGAGAATAATGCTTGTATTTCATGCCCGGAGAAAGCACCTTCGCGCCCTTTTCCGGCTCAGACGTTACAGCCGGGTCTATCTCAACAGTACATAGCTCCGACAGCATTTCAGCAGTAACTCCGCCGGGACGGAGAATTCTCACCCTGTCCTCCGCCGGGAAGCACAGCACGGTGCTTTCCACTCCGCAGTTGCATTCCCCGCCGTCAATGATCAGCGGAATTCTGCCATTCATGTCTTTCAAGACGTGCTGCGCAGTTGTGGGACTTGGACTTCCGGAAAGGTTCGCAGAGGGCGCTGCAAGCGGAAATCCGCACGCGTCTATGATTGCCCGCGCCGCGGAGCTGCTCGGCATTCGCACTGCAACCGTGTCCAGCCCTCCGCTTGTCGCCGCCGGGATCACATCAGACTTGGGGAAGATCATCGTCAGAGGACCTGCCCAGAATTTCTCAGCTATTTTCATTGCCAGCGGGGGTATCTCCCGCACCAGCGGAGGAAGCTGTGAAATGTCGCTTATATGCACGATAAGAGGGTTATCCTGCGGACGTCCCTTTGCTTCAAATATACTGCGGACTGCGGCTTGATTCCTCGCGTCTGCGGCAAGTCCATATACCGTTTCGGTGGGAATGCCCACAATTCCGCCATGCTTCAGTATTTCAGCCGCTTTCACTGCGGACTGCTCCGAAAACGGCAAAAGCTCGGTTTTCAACTCGGTCATTTCCTTTCGTCAGCTCTGTTTAAGAAGCTTGGCGGTCTGGTCGGCTAATCTCAGCGCTTCAAACACCTCGTCGCAACCGCCGTTCATCATTTCGTCTAGCTTGTACAGAGTAAGTCCTATGCGGTGGTCGGTCAGCCGTGACTGCGGGAAATTATATGTCCTTATCCGCTCGGAGCGGTCGCCGGTGCCTACCTGTATTCTGCGCTCCTCGGCTATTGCGCTGTCCCGCGCCTCCAGCTTTGCTTCATAAAGCTTGCTGTAAAGCTTCTTCATCGCCTTTTCTTTGTTCTTGAACTGGGAACGTTCTTCCTGACATTCAACCACCGTTCCCGTCGGGTTGTGAATAATTCTGATCGCCGACTCGGTCTTATTGATGTGCTGTCCTCCCGCGCCGCTTGAACGGAAGGTTTCTATCGTGAGGTCTGCGGGATTTATGTCCACATCAACCTCCTCAGCCTCCGGAAGCACAGCGACAGTCACCGTTGAGGTCTGGATACGTCCCTGCGACTCCGTTTCCGGGACGCGCTGCACCCGGTGAACTCCGCTCTCGTATTTCAGCTTTGCGAATACACCCTCGCCCTCCACCAGAAAGCTCACTTCACGATAGCCGCCAAGCTCCGTGGGGTTGGAGTCTATCTGCTCGACAGTCCAGCCCTGCTTCGCCGCGTACATCGTGTACATTCTCATCAGGGAGTTTGCGAACAGCGCAGCTTCCTCGCCGCCTGCTCCGGCTCTTATTTCCACAATGCAGCTTCGGTCATCGTCCGGGTCTTTCGGCAGCAGCAGTATTTTAAGTTCCTCTGAAAGACGTTCCATAAGCTCCTTGTTTTCGTTGTACTCGCTCTGGGCAAGCTCTTTGAGTTCTGCGTCAGAGCCTGCCTCCTCTAATGCGGAAGCAGCGTCTTCAAAGCTGCGCTGCGCCTTTTTGTATTGCTGCCATACCTCCATAAGCGGAGTAAGGCTCTTGTATTCCCGCATAAGATCGCGGTACAGCTTGTTATCCGCGACAACCGCGGGGTCGGAAAGCTTCGCGCCGATCTCATCGTAGCGTGCTTCCGCCATTATCAGTTTATCGTTCATCTATATTCCTCCCAGCGTAATTCAATGTTGAGATGATACTATGCTAACGCTCGGAGGACTCGGTTTCTCTTAATATAGACTTTATCTTTTTCTCGCATTTTGAGCGCGGCATCATGAACACATGTCCGCAGCCCTTGCAGCACAGCCGGAAATCCGCTCCGCAGCGCTGTACCAGCATCTGATTGCTTCCGCAGCCGGGGTGTTCTTTCTTCATCACCAGAATATCCCCTATCCGTATGTCCATATCCGTTCACGCTCCTTTTATCTTTCTGCATAAGATTTATTATATCACTTTTCTCAATATTTTGCAATATCTCATCTGCTATTTTTGATAAAAGAATAGTCTTTTCTGCATTATTTCGCCACAATTGACTAAAAAATCCGGAAATAACTGTATGACCTATTGACAATTTACAGATAATCAACTATAATAATTTTATATGGTTTTTTTCAGACAGCTATATATGGTACAACGAGGTACAATTAATGAGTAAGAAAAATAAGGGCAAAAAGCTTAATTTAATAGTATGCGCAATTGCCTTTGTGGTAATGATAATATATCTGGTATTTGTTGACAGCATAGATAATGTGGTCGCAGCGCTGACAAAAATAAACAAAGGCGCTCTGGTTATCTGCGTGCTTTTCATGGTGGGATACTGGGTGTGCGAGGCTGCAACTATCCACGTCATGCTGAAATCAATGCACCCGAAAATGAAATTCTGGAACAGTTGGCTCACCACGATCATAGGGCAATATTTCAACTGCATAACCCCCTCCGCCTCCGGAGGACAGCCTATGCAGGCGTATTACCTTGTAAAATTCGGAGTGCCGCTTGGCAGTGGAATTACCGCTCTGCTCAGCAGGTTTATTGTTTATCAGTTCGTGCTGACTATGTATTCAGTATTCACGCTGGCAGTAGGATTTAACAAGTTCGGTGACGACCTCAGCCAAAAGGGGCTTATGATGTTCGTTCTGATAGGCTTTGTTATCAATACTGCGGTCATTGTTGCCCTTATTTCTATCGCAATATTCAAGAAAGGTACATTGAAAGCAGCCAACTGGCTGATCTCGCTTCTTGCAAAGCTTCATCTGATGAAACACCCGGTAAAGTGGAGGATTTATATTACAAGAGAGATCAACAAATTCTATAACAACTTCAAATACCTGAAAAAGAATATCCCGCTGATAATCAAGGCTTGTTTCTTCACATTCCTTCAGTTGACGCTTTATCTCAGCATTTCCTATGTTCTTTACCGTGGATTTGGAATGAGCGACGCAAGCCTGCTCCAGATAATGAGCTATCAGGCTTATGTGCTGATGATATCCTCGTTTATCCCCCTGCCCGGAGCTATGGGCGGCGCGGAGCTTGGTTACTATGGATTTTTCAAGGATATTTTCACAGAGAAATACGTCAATACTTCAATGATGCTGTGGAGAATAATGACATTCTACCTGCCGATCATAGTCGGGCTTATATTCACTCTCACAATGAAGAACAAGGGCATTGAAGCTCCAACCGATGAGCAGGCAAAGGAAACCATGTTCAAAATGGAACAGCAGATAAGCTCCGGCGATCCGGACATAAAATAATCCGAAATATAGATAAGGACAGAGAAGAGATGTAATATTTTTTATCGTTGGGAACAAAATCAAATCAAAAAAATAAGGAAGTAGACAAATGGCTGATTTAAAACACGAAATCGAAAGACGGCGTACCTTTGCGATAATTTCGCACCCTGACGCCGGAAAAACTACACTCACTGAAAAATTTCTGCTGTACGGAGGCGCGATTTCCCTCGCCGGCGCAGTAAAGGGTAAAAAGAACGCCCGCCACGCTGTTTCCGACTGGATGGAGATTGAAAAGCAGAGAGGTATCTCTGTTACCTCGTCCGTAATGCAGTTCAATTACGAGGGCTACTGCATAAATATTCTGGACACTCCGGGACATCAGGACTTCTCGGAGGACACCTACCGCACGCTCATGGCTGCCGACAGCGCCGTAATGGTTATTGACGCGGCAAAGGGCGTTGAGAACCAGACCCGTAAGCTGTTCAAGGTCTGCGTAATGCGCAATATCCCTATATTCACCTTTATAAACAAAATGGACAGAGAGTCCAGAAATCCTTTCGACCTGCTTGAGGAAATCGAAAAGGAGCTTGGAATAAAAACCTATCCGGTAAACTGGCCTATCGGATCCGGCAAGGATTTCAAGGGAGTTTACGACCGTGAAAAGCGCCATATCATCTCATTTGAAGCCAACAACGGCACAAAGGAGGTCGCTGCAACTGAGGTCGATTTATCGGACGAGTCTCTTGCGGATATCATAGGAAGAAGGAACTACGAAACCCTCACAGAGGACGTGGAACTGCTGGACGGCGCAAGCGAGGAATTCAACATGGAACTTGTGAACAACGGTAAGCTGTCGCCGGTATTCTTCGGATCGGCGCTGACTAACTTCGGAGTTGAGCCGTTCCTTGAGAACTTCCTCAAGATGACTACCGCTCCCCTGCCGCGCAATACTCCCGACGGAATTGTGGATCCTTTTGATCCGGAATTCTCCGCGTTTATTTTCAAAATTCAGGCGAACATGAACAAGGCGCACCGGGACAGAATTGCTTTCATGCGCATATGCAGCGGTAAATTCGACAAGGATATGGAAGTACTTCATGTCCAGAATGGCAGAACAATGCGGCTCTCTCAGCCTCAGCAGCTCATGGCGAGCGAGCGTGAGGTCATTACAGAGGCATATGCCGGAGATATTATGGGCGTGTTTGATCCGGGTGTATTCTCGATCGGCGACACGATATGCTCTCCCAAGAAAAAGGTAAAGTTCGAGGGCATTCCCACCTTTGCTCCGGAGCACTTTGCGCGTATCCGCCAAAAGGACACACTGAAGCGCAAGCAGTTCATCAAGGGTACAACGCAGATCGCGCAGGAGGGCGCAATTCAGATCTTCTCCGAGCCGCAGAGCGGTTTTGAGGAGGTTATCGTCGGAGTTGTCGGCGTGCTCCAGTTTGAAGTACTGGAATACCGGCTCAAAAACGAGTACAATGTTGACATTATCCGCGAGGGTCTTCCCTATGAGCATATACGCTGGATAACAAGCGAAAAGCACCTTGAGGGAGGTCTTGACGAGTTAAACAAGCTGGTTCTTACCTCTGATACAAAGCTAATTCAGGACGTCAAGGGCAACTATCTGCTGATATTCACCAGCGAATGGAACATCAAATGGGCGCTGGACAAAAATCCGGGTCTGGAGCTTGCCGAGTTCAACAGGGATTGATTAATATACAAATTATTCAGGGCGCATGGTTTTTATGATCATGCGCCCTTTTTATGTGTTGGAGATAAATAGTTATTTCGACCCGCCGAGAAAAAAATCAACTAAGAAGCGCTTTCGGCTCGGCGGAAATGCCAAAGGCGGTTCGCCTTTTTCTCGGTCTTATTCCGTCAGAAATGCCCCAGTGTTACTGTACCTTGCAGGAAAAATCAAAAAAACCCGGCACAGATTGACATAATTTTCCGGCTTGTGAATATATAATAGTAATAGAAAACGTACAAGTTGGTGAGTGCAATGGTGATCTATGCTGACGTTCTGATCGCAGTAAATCTTTACATAAATTACTTCCTGATAAAGGGCACTGCACTGCTTCTGCGGCGGAAGATAAAGCCGGTACGCTGTATACTTTCCTCTGCGGTGGGTGCTTTGGGATCGCTTGCAATAATGCTTCCGGAGCTTCACCCGGTATTCGGTGTATTGATTAAAGTAATACTTGGAACGGTCGTTACCATTATCGCATTCGGCAGGCAGAAGCGGGGAGATTTCCTGCTGTCTTTGCTGTGCTTCCTTGCGGTGAGCTTCCTCTTTGCAGGAGGAATGATGGCTCTGTGGAACTTTGCCGCTCCGCTTGGTATGTACTACCGCAACGGATTCGCTTATTTCGATATCCCGATAGGCGCGGCGGCGGTGATAACTGCTGCGGTATACGGTGGATTTAGGCTGGTGAAATGTATCTACGACAGGAAGCGCCCGGCGGTTCACGAAAAGGTGATACTCCGCAGCAAGGGACTTGAGATCACGCTTGACGGCATTGCCGATACCGGGAACTCGCTATGCGACAGCTTTTCCGGGAAGCCGGTAGTCATTGCTTCGCTTAATTCAGTCCGCGCCGCTGTACCAGAAGCGGTGCTGAATTATCTTTCCGGAAATACTTCGCAGCTTGAAGGAATCAGGCTTGTTCCCTGCCGTACCGTCACATCTGACGGAGTAGTTCCTGTATTTCCCGCAGAGATCATCATTGACGGAAAATCCGCCGATGCAATGCTTGGGGTCACACGGCAGGATATCGTCGGGGCAGACTGTATATTCAATCCGAATATTATTTTATAAAATCAGGAGGTAAAATCATGCTTAACTATCTTAAAAGGCTTCTGGAGGAGGGTTTTGACGCATTTATGCGGTATGCGTTCGGCGAGGAAAACCCCGGAGTCTACTACATAAACGGTTCGGAGTCATTGCCGCCGCCCCTCACCCGGGAGGAGGAAGAAGCCGCATTCAAACAGCTCGAAACTGACTTCCCTGCCGCACGGGAAACTCTTATCGTTCACAATCTCCGGCTGGTGGTATACATCGCCAAGAAATTCGAAAACACCGGAGTTGGACTGGACGACCTTGTTTCAATCGGGACTATCGGACTTATCAAGGCAGTGAATACTTTCAGCGTACATAAGAACATTAAGCTTGCGACCTACGCATCCCGCTGCATTGAAAATGAGATACTGATGTATCTTCGAAAGACAAGCCAGCGGCGCTGCGAGGTTTCGATAGACGAGCCGCTCAACGTAGACTGGGACGGTAACGAGCTGCTTTTGTCCGATGTGCTTGGAACGGACAGCGACTGCGTAAACGCGCGGATAGAGGACGAAACGGAAAAGCGGCTGCTGCACGAAGCGGTAAACCACCTGTCGCCGCGGGAGCGACAGATAATGGAAATGCGCTTCGGGCTGAAAGGCGGCAGAGAGAAGACACAAAAGGAAGTAGCAGATGAGATAGGGATTTCCCAGAGCTATATTTCACGGCTGGAAAAGCGTATAATCAAGCAGCTTCGGGAGGAACTGGAACGGGTCTGCAATTGAATAAAGGCGGTTGGAACAACAGTCCGACCGCCCTTTATTTATATCCGGTTTTTAATTTTCTGCAATGCGCCCTTTTCCAACCTGCTTACCTGCGCCTGACTTATTCCGATCTCCTTAGCGACCTCCACCTGAGTTTTGCCCCGGAAAAACCGTAGATTTAGAATGTGCTTTTCCCGTGCGCCAAGCTGGCGGATAGCTTCTTTCAGGGATATCTCGTCCAGCCAGTTATCATCGTCGTTATGATCGCCAAGCTGGTCTAGGACATATATCGTGTCGCCGGACTCGGAGAATACCGGTTCATACAGTGAAATAGGCTCGCTTATTGCCTCCAGTGCGATAACCACCTCCGGGCGGTCCGCGCCGATATCCTTTGCTATTTCTTCGATAGTCGGCTCCTTGCCGGTTTCTGAGGTGAGCCGCTCACGCGCCTGCATCGCCCGGTATGCAAGGTCGCGTATCGAACGGCTGACCCGCACCGGGGAATTATCCCTGAGATAACGCCGAAGCTCTCCTTGTATCATCGGAACTGCATAGGTGGAGAATTTCACCGGCTGCGTGATATCGAAGTTATCTATCGCCTTTATCAGCCCTATGCAGCCGACCTGAAACAGGTCATCTGCGCTCTCTCCCCTGCCTGCAAACCGCTGTATCACGCTCAACACCAGCCGCAGATTGCCGTTTATAAGATCCTCACGCGCCTGCATATCTCCCGCCTTTACTTTCCTGAGAAGCTCCATTTTCTCGCTCTCTTTGAGAACCTTTAGCTGAGAGGTATTTACGCCGCTTATTTCAACTTTGTTATAATACAGAAAAACCACTCCCGACCTACTTGATTTTGCACAAGTAGTATTGTCAGAAAGTGGTTTTGATATTCTGTAAATTATTGGCTTTTGCCGGAATTAAGTTTCCTCTGTTTTACCAAGCTTTGAAACGAATATCGAGGTAAGAACTCCAAACAGCAGGCACACAAATCCGTAGCCGGTTTGCAAATTAAATCCGAAATCCGCCGGAAGTATCGCGTAAACCGAGCCTACCACAAGTCCCATGATCGCGCTGTAAACCATAAGCTTGTATTTCTTTATCAATATTGAAATAAGCTTCGCGCCACCGATAATTCCGACAATAACGCCAAGCGCGAACGGAATGATTACATAGAAATTAAGCTCCTTGATCTGGATAGCTCCGATTATCGTCTGATAAACTCCGAGAAGCATCATCACAAAAGAGCCGCTCAGACCCGGAATTATCATTGCGACTGCGGCTATAATTGCGCAGACGAAAAGCTTTACAGTCATAACCAGATCAAAGCCTGAAACCACGTCCGCGGTGGGTACAATGTTCATCTGCTCAAGCACCGCAAGCAGCACTACAACTCCGACAGCGATAACAAACGGCGCAGCGCACAGCGGCTTTACCTTGCTTTCGGAGGTTCCCATGCGGTATATCATAGGAACGCTGCCGAGGATAAGTCCGATAAAATACATATTCGTCTGCACTCCGAAACGCTCAAACAGGAACGAAATAACTGACGCAAAGCCGAGAATACCAACTCCCGCGCCAAGTCCGAAGAAGATCAGGAATACAATGTTTTTTATGATCGCCTTAACTCCTGAAATTGCCTCCGTAAGCTGATCATAAATTCCGAAAACGACCAGCATCGTGCCGCCGGATACTCCCGGAATGACATTTGCTATGCCAAACACAAGACCGCAGATGAATATTTTCAAATAATGTAAAATCTTTTTCATGTATTACTCCCTTATTCAAATCTGGTTATAGAGCGGACTACCACATATCCAAGCGGCGGAATAATTCCGGTGACGATAGAAATAAACGTAGCCAGCATATCAATTCCGGTCATGCCGAAAATCGAATTAAGCCCCGGAACAAACACAAGTATCAGCGAAATGACCGCTGGTGCGAGAACTCCTACTACTGCGGACTTTCCCGCAGAGGAAATGCCGATAAACGGATTTCCGGAGGACAGGTTTATAAACGTGAACAGAGTGGTACAGAAGCCAAAGGAAAGCAATGCGCAGCTTCTTGCAAAGTCCACATTTGAGCCATTGTACATGAACATATACGAAGCAATGGAAACTCCTCCGCACAGCACTCCAACGACCGCTGCGAGAATTATAAAGCGATAGTTTATCCTGCGGCTGGTGATGAATTCGGACGGGGGCATCTTGCCTTTCATATCGGTGCGGTTTGAAAGCCCTGCAAGAGCCGCCATAGGCAGAATAAACATAGTCAGCACGGCAATTATAGCCGGATTGAGCATAAGCTGAGCGTCGCCGAAAAGGTTAAGCATATTCAGCAGTATCAGCGCAAGATATCCGGATATCATGACCGCGCAGGCGCGCTTTATGTTCCGGTGTACCTGACGCGCGGAGGCTATCATTCCCGCAATAGCAGAGAAATTGTCGTCGTGCATAATGACGTCAGCGGCTTCGAACGCGCTTCCGGTGGTGTTTTCTGAAATTGTAATGCCGATATCCGCTTTTTCCATAGCCTCAGCGTCCTCGGCACGGGTTCCGGTCATTGCTACGATCTCGCCTTTTTTGCGGAGCTGTTCAATTATGTACAGCTTCTGCTCCGGCGTAACCTTTGCATAAACGTCCGCGTCAAGCTCAAGCTCCGAGCCGTATTTCACAGACTGGGAAATACTCTTTCCGGTGACGACCTTTCCGGAAAGTCCGATCATTCGTCCGGTCGCGGCAGCGGATTCCGCGTTGTCCTCGGTGAACATTACTACCCTTACTCCGGCGCGCTGACAGGTTTTCACCGCAGCCGGAACGGATTCTCTCAAAGGTGAGGAAAACGCCGCAAATCCAACGAAAGTGTAAGAAAATCCCGCAGTTTCATCGCAGTCTTTCTGCTCTGCGTCCGCGCAGGCAACAGCCATTACCTGCCAGCCGTGGGAGTAGTACTCTTTCTTCATTTTCTGAGCAACATAAAGCTCCTCGCCGTGAAATCTGCACAGCGGAAGTATCTGCTCCGGAGTTCCCTTGATACAGTACAGCCGGGAACCTCCGACCTCCCACAATGCGCCGCTCATGAAGTCGTTGCTGTCTGGGATACGCTCTATGAAATGGTATTTCTGGTATACATCGGTTATCTTCTCGTCAAAGAACGCTGCCCTGACCATCAGAGCGCGTTCTGCCTCGTCCGTTGTTTCCGGGTCACAGGCAAGCGCCGCTATCTTGAACATAAGTTCCTCGCTTGGAGTGTAGATCGTCTGCACCTCAAGGCGGCTCTTGGAGATAGCGCCCTCCTTTTCCACGCACAGCACGGACATGGAGTTCAGCTTTTCTATATCGGAAAGGGATTTCACCAGAGCGCTCTTTGCCGACATTTCGGAAGCGCAGCGGGTGTAATATATTCTGATTATCGTGTCAAGTCCTGTCGGGAGGAAGCACAGACCGAGAGTAATTCCGCGCATTGCGGACTCGAAAACTTCATTGCCGTACAACATCCACGCGATCATGGATATAAGCGCAAGCACCGCCGCCGTTGCAGAGCAAAGCGGAAGCAGCTTCTGAATTATGCGCTCCATTGTAGTGTAGTAACGGTGCTTGGGCGGAACTTCGCCGATCTTGTGATAGTATTTCGTGTCCACTCCGGTGGCGCTAACCTTGCAGACAGCAACTCCGGTAAGGATCTTTGTTCCGCTGTAAACAAAGGTAGGCTTAAGCTCGGATTTTGAAATGCCTCCGGCGTACTTCGCCGCAGGTTTGTTGGAGCCTGTGAAAATGCTCTCGTCAACGGTAAGATCCCGGCACTCCTGTATAAGAGCGTCTGCCGGAACACATTCTCCCGCCTGAACCACAATAATGTCCTCCGGGACGATACATTCCTTTTCAATAAGCTCCAGCTTTCCATGACGAATAACGCGGAATTTCATCAGGGTTGATTCCCGGATATCAGAAAGCTTCTGGTCGGAGCTTCTGCCTATCCACACGCTTAGAATGCAGTAGGCGGCGTCCATAAGGATTATCATTATGCCGGTAAGGATTCCGCTGCTGAAAAAGCTGAGAATTCCGGCGAGGAACATCAGCAGCACCGCCGGGGAAAAGATCACTTTTCCGGGATTGAAGCACTCCTGCGGCTTCTCTTTTTTTGTATATACGTTAAGACCGTACAGCTCGGTGTTTTTCTCCACTTCCTTGTCTGTCAGTCCGAAATAGTCTTCCTTGAAATTAAAAAACTGCGCCATCTGCACACGTCCTTTATATTTTATTTAAATTGTATGTAAATTGCATACCTATACATATTATATTTTCGCATATTTTAACAAAAAAATCAAGTACTTTTTATAGATTTAAGAAATTTTTCAAAAAAAGCGCCCCAGTGATATGAGGCGCTCAGCTTGTCGAAAAAACTCAGTTTTGCCCGTGAAGCGGGCTTTTAAAATCCGTTTTTTGCCCCAGCTCTGCCGGGGCAAAAAACACTTCTATCCGCACAACTGTGCGAACTGACAGCTTTGCTGTCAGTGAGTGCGGGCAGTGCGGATGTTCGGCGCAGCAGGATGCTGCACAGCCGAAACCCAAAGTCCGGCATGGATGCCGGACATAAATGTTTCGGCGGGGATAAGTCCCTTTAGGGACTTTTTCGACGGTCTGAGCGCCCCAGTGATACGAGGCGCTCTTGATTTATACCGACTGAGCCGTGTAAAGCTTGTAATAATCGCCTTTTTTCGCCATGAGCTCGTCGTGTGTTCCTGCTTCGGTAATTCCCTTGTTGGAAACGTACATTATCCTGTCGCAGCTACGAATAGTTGACAGGCGGTGCGCGATAATGAACGAGGTTCTTCCTTTCAGCAGGTGGTTAAGTCCGTTCTGGAGATATCGCTCGGTTTTTGCGTCAATCGAAGAGGTCGCCTCGTCCAGAACAAGTATCTTCGGATCGGAAACGATCGTCCTTGCGAAAGCGATAAGCTGCTTCTGTCCCTGAGAAAGTCCCGCGCCGCGCTCGTTCACTTCTGTCTGGTAGCCTTTAGGCAGCGACATGATGTAGCTGTCTATTCCCACTATCCTGCAAGCGCTGCGTATTTCCTCGTCAGTCGCGTCCAGCTTTCCGTATGCGATGTTATCCCGGATCGTTCCGCTGAAAATGAAGCTATCCTGAAGCATTATGCCCATCTGGGAGCGCAGTGACTTCAGCGTTACCTTTGAGATGTCGCTGCTGTCAATATCCACCTCACCGCCGGAAAGGTTATAAAACCGCGAAATGAGGTTTACTATCGTGGTTTTTCCAGCTCCAGTAGGGCCTACAAGTGCAACGCTCTCACCAGCCTCAACATCAAAGGAAAGGTGCTCAAGAATGTTGATACCCGGTTCATAGGCAAATGTGACATCTTTGAAATGCACATCACCCTTTATCTCCGGCATCTTCTCCGCGCCAGGAATGTCGTCAACAGTCACTGGCTCGTCCATCATCTCAAATATACGTTCGAGGTTTGCGACTGCGTTGATGAATGTATTCATCAGATTGGAAAGGTTCATGAGAGGCTGCCAGAAACGCGCGGAATAATCAGTCATGGCAATGATCGTACCAAAGGACACCGCCCCGCCCATTCCGAGAAGTCCGACCGCAAAAATCGCCGCACGTACAATGATAGAAACCACATCTGTACTCGGCCAGACAAGGTTTGAATAAGAAACTGCTCTCATCCATGACTTCTTGTACTTCTTAGCCAGCTTGTCGTTTATTTCGGCGTTTTCTTCCTCGCGGGTGAACATCTGGGATATCTTCACGCCGACAATGCTTTCGTGGAGATATGCGTTAAGATTGGAGCTTTTGTTTGAAACCTGCTGCCAAGCCTTGCGCTGACCGTTCTTTATGACAAGCATGATAAACGCATACACCGGAAGCCCAGCCATTGTGATAAGCGCAAGCTGCCAGTTCACAAAGAACATGAATATAGTAATGAAAATCAGGTTGATGATTTCAAGAATGAAGTTCACCAGACCGTTTGTCATGAGGTCTGAAATAGCGTTGATGTAGTTGATTATTCTTGTGAGTATCTTACCATGCGGACGGCTGTCATAGTATTCAAAGCTAAGCCGCTGCATATGCTCGAACAGATCCCGTCGGATATCATAGACGATATCCTGTCCGACCTTTGTCATCATGACCGAGCGTATCTTTGCGAAGATTACGCTGACAACTATGCAGACAAGAACCGCCGCGCCGCTCAGGATAATGTATTTCACACGATCATCCGGGCTTACCGCCGCGGTTTCGTTTGCCGGTATCATGTAGTTGTCGATAGCGTTCTGAACGATCATCGGGGTAAGCAGTCCGATAACTGAGCCGAGGGCGCTGAGAATGAGCGCAAGCGCGATCCTTTTCTTATATTTCGCGGCATACACCAGCGAACGCTTTAAATGACGTATGTCAAACGGGGTTTCAAGAACCTCGTCCACGTCGAATTTATTTCTTGCCACAGTTATCCCCCCTTACTTCTGTAAATCGTAAACTTCACGGTAGTAGCCGTTGCTCTGTATAAGCTCGTCATGAGTTCCCTGCTCAAGTATCCTGCCGTCCTTTAGCACGATTATCTTGTCAGCATATTTCGCAGTCGAGATACGCTGTGCAATGATTATCTTAGTGCATGGGAAATCCAGATTGCTGAGCGACTGCTGAATATGCTTCTCAGTTTCAAGATCCACCGCCGAGGTGGTGTCGTCCAGAATAAGTATCGCGGGCTTCACCGCCAGCGCTCTTGCAAGAGAAATACGCTGCTTCTGTCCGCCGGAAAGTCCTACGCCGCGCTCGCCTACTATCGTGTTATATCCGTCGGAGAGCTTACGCACGAATCCGTCTGCGTCCGCCGCCTTTGCGTATTTTACAACGTCCTCCTCCGGCATATCGCTGTCGCCGAAGCTGATGTTTCCGTCGATCGTATCGGAGTAAAGCAGTACGTCCTGAGTTGCGAAGCCGATATTGCTGCGAAGCTGCTTCAATTTGAGGTGATTTACGCTTACACCGTCAACTCTGACCTCACCGCTCTTTACGTCGTAGATACGCGGGATAAGCTCGGCAAGTGTGGTTTTTCCGGAACCTGTTTCTCCCATTATAACGACTGTTTCACCGGGCTCAACGCTGAATGTGATATCCTTGAGCACCTCGGTGTTTCCATAGGAGAAGCTTACATGGTCGAACTCCACACTGCCCTTGAATCTCTCCGGCTTATCTACCGCGTCATTTCGGTCAACGATCTTCGGGCTGCCGTAGTATATCTCAATTATCTTGTTTGCGGACGCCGAGAAACGCTGAAGATCGTTCACTATGTTACCGAGAGTCCTCATCGGGTTGGAAAGCGTCCAGATAAGTCCGGCAAAAGCCGCATACTGTCCCATTGTGATACGTCCGAATACCACGAAAAGTCCTCCGCAGACAAGCATTACCACGGACAGGGACTGGGCAGTTACTTCAAGGAACGGGAAGAATTTCAGCCACATGAAAGAGGCTTTCTTGTTCGCCTTGTTGTATTCCTGACTGTACTTGTCGAACTGCTTTATCTCGTAGTCCTCCCGCGCGAAAGCCTTTACGACACGGTTGCCGGAGATGTTTTCCTCGGCGGCGGTGTTCATTCTGGACAGCTTTTCACGCAGATCAACATAAAGAGGGCCTGCTTTTCTCTTAAACAGCCATGTGATGAAAAGGATCACAGGAGTAAGCGCGATCAGGCAAAGCGCCATCAGCCAATCCATTGTAAAGAAATAAATCAGAGAAGCGGAAAAAAGCACCACGCACTCTACCATCGTCTTAATTATCCACGCAACGGAATGCCTAACCATGTCAAGGTCAGAAGTAACGCGGGTCATTATATCGCCGGTGCGGTAGACATTATAGAAAGACGCGTCCTGATTTTCGATCTTGTCGAACAGAACCTTTCTGACGCGATAGATCAGCGTCTGAGAGGAGTGTTCGTACATCATGTTGCTTCCGTACTGAATTGCACAGCGAACAAGTGTGAAAATTATCATCGCCGCCAGCATATAGATCAGCACATCTGTATGCTCCGCAATATTTTGCAGTGCATTTTCATTGATTATAAAGGTATCTGTTATCTGCTGGGTAAAATACGGTGTGATTATGTACATCGACTGACACACCACAGTCAGACAGAGCGCCGTTATGTAAATCGCCCGGCAGCCCTTCATGTTCTTCCACAGCCATCTGAAAAGAAACATATTACCTATCCCTTCCTGCCCTGTGCCTTTTCTTTTTCTATGTTCCGGTATCAGGGCTTCCTTTTTGAAAACGTTTACTGATAGTATAACAGAAATACTGGATTTGTAAAGTGGTAAAAACGTAAAAGTTTATTGCTTTTTCAATCTATTTTTATGTAAAATTAATAAACAGGATAGATTTATACGATTTTTTCGGTGGATTTTACAATTACCATCCTCACTCATTGGTATTGGGACATTATTTGTCATCTTAACATATCATTCATGACAGATAAATGAAAACACAACCAATTACTGGATTTAGACTTGAAATTCCGGAAAAAATATGTTATAATAAACAGAGGATTTTTTTTGTTCAAAACGCCTTATGTCCGGTGTCTGAACGCAGCAACTGATCCCTGTATATCGAGTTGTAATGCCGGATAATTCAGACCCAAAATATTAATACGCATTTCCTTATCAGCTATTGTCAGTCAGAACAGGGATACTCTTCACAAAGGAGATACTTCAGTGATTTACGGTAAAAATATCGCAGCGCTTTGCATTCCGCGAATTCAAGATGAAACTAACCACAAATTCATTGCCGCGCTGAACAAACATCTCACAGACCTGAATTGCAGGCTTATGGTGTTCTCCACATCGTCCGATCTATTTTTCCATGCTGTCGATGAGTGCGGTGAAAAAACAGTTTTCGATCTCATCAACTATGATATAACTGATGTTGTGATAATTCACGACGAAGCAATAAAAGACAAGCAGGCTGTCCAGAGTATTATTGACAACTCGAAGGCGCATAATATTCCGGTAGTTACCATTGGCGGGAATTACAGCGGCTGCGTCAGCGTGGGTTTTGATTACACCGCCGGCTTTGAACAGGTAGTGCGGCACGTTCTTTTCGATCACAAGGTAACTGACTTTCACATGATCGCCGGAATTCAGGGTAACGACTTTTCCGAAGAGCGCATAAATGTTGTGCGTAAGGTTGCCGCAGAGCTTGACATTCCATTCGGGGAAGAGGATATAAGCTACGGTCAGTTCTGGAGTATGCCCACAGAGCAGGCGGTCGAAAGGCTCTTTATAAGGCGCAGGCGACTGCCGCAGGCTCTGATCTGCGCAAACGACGCAATGGCGATAACCGCAGTCGCAGTACTGAAAAAACACGGGATAAGGATACCTCAGGACGTCATTGTGACCGGTTTTGACGGAATAAATGATATCAAATTCAGCATTCCGCAGATCACGACCTGCCTGTGCAGCAGCGAGCAGCTCGCAAAAACTGCGGCGGAAACAGCAATGCAGCTCATCTCCGGCAAGGAAATCCCTGAGAAGATTCTTGTTGTTCCTGTAATCCAGAGATCGGAAAGCTGCGGCTGTCCCTGCGGAGAGCATTTCAATGCCTCCGAGGAGCTTTCCTATATCAACGATTCCTTTTACCGCTATCAGACAGAAGAGGAACATATGTTCCGCATGATGTCAAGAATGCTTGCCTGCAAGGATTTTTCTGATATAGCGGAGGTCATCGACAAGTACGATTTTTACGACATGATTATCGTGCTTAATCCGGAATGCACTGATATTACGGCAAATCCCCTAAGCCAAGTTTCTGAAAAGCCGTTCAGCGATAATATGAAACTTATTTATAACACGAATTACCCAATGCACGGCAGAATTGACGATATTCCGCTGAAGAATCTGCACCCTAATCTTGAGGAAATGCTCTGCAACTATGACAATCCGCTGATTTTCTTTTCGCTGAACTACATGGGTATTCCAATGGGGTATATCTGTTTCAATTACCATAATTACGATATACAGAACTACTACAAGGCTTCACAGATAATCAACACGCTGAACTCCGCGTTCGGCGCGTTCCGAACGGTTCTGCATCAGAATTACCTGACGCAGAAAATCGAAGAGATGTACCGCTGTGACGGACTTACTCATCTCCTGAACCGCACCGCCCTAAAAAACATCTATCCTACTCTTCTTGTAGAGTGCAAAGGCTCAATGACTATTATTCTCGCAGATCTTGACGGTCTAAAAAACATCAACGACAGCTACGGTCATGATGATGGTGATTTCGCAATATGCGCGGTCGCGAACGCTCTAAGGAGTGTCTGCCCGAGAAATGCGATCTGTGTACGCTGGGGAGGCGATGAAATGGTCGCGATAATCCCCGGAGAGTATTCTGACAACGAAATACGTTCCAAGATCAGAAGTTATCTGGACAAATTGAACGCAGAGAGCGGAAAGAAATACCATATTTCGGCAAGCGTGGGAGTAAAGACATTCGATAACTGCGATCATTTACGCTTTGAGGAAATGGTCAAAAACACTGACCAACTGATGTATAAGGAAAAGAAACACAAGAAACGGCTGAATTCAGCCAATACATAACAAATCAAAGAAAGCGGGAATACAAGATGAAAGCTGTAATATACGAAAGCAACACCGGAAGCACAAAGCGATATGCGGAAATGCTGGCGGAAAAGCTCGGGCTGAGGGCATATTCATTGAATGAGGCAAAGAAAGAAGTACCAAAGGGAGAAGAATGCGTTTTTCTCGGCTGGGTATTCGCCAACAAGGTTCAGGGACTGAAAAAAGCGCAGAAACAGTGGAAGCTCGAATGTGCTGCGGCTGTCGGAATGAACTCCCATAGTGAAAAGCTCATGGAGATACTGAAAGAAGCCAACAAAACAGACATTCCCCTGTTTTATCTGAGGGGAGCGCTTGATCTCAGCAAGCTGAAATGGCTCCAGAAGAAGCTGCTTCAGGCTATCCTTTCCGACCTTGAGAAGCAGAAAAAGCCCGGAACAGAAGAGATGATCTCGATACTCCGGGACGGCTGCGATTATGTCTGTGAGGACGAATTATCAGAAATTCTTGCGTTCCTGATGATGAAAAGCAAATAAGCGTGCGGCGGGTGTATCCCGCCGCTTTTATTTATGTACAGAAAAAATTCGGAATATTTATGAAATTTTGCCCATTATATCATTGACAACATAAAAAGTATGTGATAAAATAGATATATATGCTGTTTGAGATATACAGCAGATACACAATATACAGAAGAAGGGTGATTTTTCATGAAGCTTAGCGGTTCAGATATAATCGTTGAATGCTTGCTTGAACAGGGAGCGGACACAGTTTTCGGATATCCGGGAGGCGCTGTTCTCAATATTTATGACAGTCTGTACAAGTACAGCGACAAAATAAAGCACGTTATCACCTGCCATGAGCAGGGAGCCTGTCATGCGGCGGACGGCTACGCCCGTTCAACCGGAAGAACAGGCGTTGTAATCGCTACCTCAGGCCCCGGTGCAACTAACCTCGTCACCGGAATTGCAACAGCCTATATGGACTCCGTGCCGCTGGTTGCTATCACAGGTAACGTTTCCTGCGGTCTGCTTGGTCTTGACTCCTTTCAGGAGGTAGACATCACCGGCATTACCATGCCCATTACAAAGCACAATTTTATTGTGAAGTCCGTGGACGAGCTTGCGGACACGATACGTCTTGCTTTCAAAATCGCCATGACCGGACGCAAAGGCCCTGTTCTTGTGGACGTTCCAAAGGATATCACTCAGGCTTTTACTGAATACACTCCCCTGCCAGCACAGCAGCCGGACGAGGAGATTTCCCTCTCCCCTGACGAGATCAACGCTGCGGCTGAACTCATTGCAAACGCGAAGAAGCCCTACATCTACGCCGGCGGCGGAGTGATCGCTTCCGGCGCTTCCGAAGAGCTTAAAAAGCTGGCGGAGCTTATCGACGCTCCTGTTTCATGCTCTCTCATGGGTCAGGGCGCTTATGATGAAACAGACCGCCGCTACATTGGAATGCTCGGAATGCACGGAACCGTCAAAGCGGCTTACGCACTGAACAACTGCGATCTGTTCATTGGCATAGGCACAAGATTTTCCGACCGCGTGACCGGCGATACCTCCGTTTTCGGAAAGCAGGCTAAGATCATACATATTGACATAGATCCCGCGGAATTCAACAAGAATGTTGAGGTATTCCAGACGGTGAACGGCGACGTAAAGCAGGTGCTTTCCGCTATCAACGCGAAGCTCACTCAGCAGAGCCACCCGGAGTGGTGCAGGGAAATCCTTGACGGTGATTTCGGCGAGCCTGTCCAGACCGGAACAGAGGAACTGCCGGTTACTCCGCAGGCGCTCATTGAGGAGCTTGACCGCCAGACTAATGGCAAGGCAATCATCAGCACCGAAGTTGGTCAGACCCAGATGTGGGCTGCACAGTATTACCGCAGCAGAGATCCCCGCAGCTTCATATCCTCCGGCGGTCTTGGAACTATGGGCTTTGGACTTGGCGCGGCTCTCGGCGCAAAGACCGGAAATCCGGACAAGACGGTTGTAAACCTCGCGGGTGACGGCTCTTTCGCAATGAATCTGAACGAGCTTATCACCGCTTCTGCGCATGGAATAAACATCATTGAAATAGTTGTCAACAATAACGTTCTCGGAATGGTTCGCCAGTGGCAGCGGCTGTTTTACAGCAAGCACTTCTCACAGACCACCCTTGACGCACGTCATATCGACTACACTAAGCTTGGCGAGGCGTTCGGCATAAAGACCTTTGTGATCGAAAAAACAGAGGAGATCGCTCCTACGCTGGCGCAGGCTCTGGAGATCTCTAAAACCGCTCCGGTCATGATCGAGGTACGCATTGACAGAGATATCAACGTTCTGCCGATGATACCCGCCGGAAAGCCGGTAGTAAATCCTATCACAAGCATTGATCTGGAGGCGTGAGTATGCAGGAATATGTATTATCAGTAAAGGTTGCAAACAAAGAGGGTGTTCTGCTGCGGGTTTCCAGCCTGTTCAGCAGACGCTGCTTCAGCATAAAGAGCCTTAACGCGGCTGAAACGGAAATTCCGGACATATCGCGGCTCACAATAGTTGTCGCAGGTGACATAAAAGTCCTTGAGCAGATCAAGAACCAGCTTATGAAGCTTCATGATGTTCTGGAAGTGAAAATTCTCACCGATGCAGTATGCCGTGAGCATATCATCGTCCGCGCAGGACGTTCCGTTGAGGACAGGCGCGGTATCATTGAAGTTGCAAACCTGTTCCGGGCAAAGTCGGTGGATATTGCCGAGGACAGCATAATGCTTGAGCTTACCGGAAAGCCTGAAAAGATAGACAGCTTTATCAGCCTGCTGAAGCCGTTCGGCATCGTTAAGATGGTTAGAAGCGGTATTACCGCGCTGGAGAGAGATTGACAGACCTCTATTTTCCTGAGGAATATTCAATGCTGGAATTATTGCTTTCATATAAGATTTACAATTCGTGTAGCTTGCATTTGACAAATATTTAACAGAACCATTACCGAAAAATAACAACGAAAGCGGGGATTGAGTTGAACATACTCCATCTAAAATATGCCGTAGAGGTAGCCAAGACGCGCTCCATAAGCAAGGCAGCGGAAAACCTTTATATGGGTCAGCCCAATCTGAGCCGCGCAATAAAGGAGCTTGAGGAGTCCCTCGGAATAACCATTTTCCGGCGCACCACCAAAGGTATTTCCATAACTCCGGACGGTGAGGAATTCCTCCAGTATGCCCGGCAGATAGTCCAGAAGGTGGACGAGGTGGAGCAGATATACCACAACGGGCGGCAGAAAAAGCAGAGCTTTTCGGTGAGCGTTCCCCGCGCAAGCTACCTCAGCTTCGCAATGGCGGACTTCTCCAAAAGCATGAAGTCCGGCTCTCCAGCGGAATTCTACTACTGCGAAACCAACTCCATGAACACCATAAACAGCGTTGTCCGGGAGGATTTCAACCTCGGAATAGTCCGCTATCAGTCCTCCTATGAGAAGTATTTCAGCGACCTTTTCAAGGATAAAAAGCTCGCCAGCGAAACGATCGCCGAATTCACCTATATGATGATAATTTCCAAAAACCACCCCCTTGCAAACAAGGAGGAGGTAACTCTTGAGGATCTTGCCGAGTGCATTGAGGTCTGTCATGCCGACCCCTATGTTCCGTCAGTGCCGATGATAGACGTGCGCAAATCGGAGCTTACGGACTTCGTGGACAGGCGGATCTACGTCTATGAGCGCGGAACGCAGTTCATCATTCTCGGCACAGTTCCGGATACTTTCATGTGGGTGTCCCCTGTTCCTCAGCAGCTTCTGGACAGCTATAATTTAGCGCAGATAAAGGTAAAGGGCAGCGAGAAACCTTATAAAGACGTGCTTATCTACCGCAAGGATTACCGTCTGAGCGACTTTGACCGTGAATTCATTTCAGCAGTCCAGCGGGCTAAAAAGCAGTATTTCAGCCAAGCTGAGGATATTCTATGAACTCATTCCGGAAGGCATTTATATAGATTGTAAGCTAATTTTGCATTATGCTTTTCACTGATAGGCTTATATCAATATTACATTTTACAGGCGCAAAAGAATGTGTTAAAATATTAACAGGCGCGGATAAGGGATAACTATGAGCAGTATGCCCAAATACAAAAGCGCCATAGAAATATTTAGTCAATAACGGTCGGCAAAAGCTGACCAGTGCCGATATTCTGATGAAAGGCAGAACTTCTTGACTGCACCGCGGCGATATGCCGTCAATGCCGCCGGAACGAAATGCTCAGGATTTCAGAGGAATTGAAGCGGGTATAAGAAATTTAAGGAGAAGATGACTATGAATTACGAAATCGTTGACAGCGTAGAAAAGTTCGAAGCTCTCCTCGCTCGTGTAAGAGAAGCGCAGGCTAAGTTCGCTACCTACACACAGGAGCAGGTTGACAAGATCTTCCTGGCTGCCGCTTCTGCTGCAAACAAGCAGAGAATTCCGCTTGCTAAGATGGCAGTTGAAGAAACCGGCATGGGCGTTGCAGAGGATAAGGTTATCAAGAACAACTATGCTGCCGAGCATATCTACAACGCATATAAGAATGTAAAGACCTGCGGCGTTATCGAGCGCGATGAAGCTTATGGCATAACTAAGGTCGCAGAGCCTATCGGCGTTGTTGGTGCGGTTATTCCTACCACTAACCCGACTTCCACAGCTATCTTCAAGAGCCTGATCTGCTTAAAGACCAGAAACGGTATCATCATCAGCCCCCACCCCCGTGCAAAGAACAGCACCATTGCCGCTGCTAAGATCGTATACGAGGCAGCAGTTGCAGCAGGCGCACCTGAGGGCATTATCGGCTGGATTGATGTTCCTTCTCTGGATCTCACCAACCTGCTCATGAGAGAGTCTGACATTATCCTCGCTACCGGCGGCCCCGGCATGGTTAAGGCTGCTTACTCCAGCGGTAAGCCTGCCCTCGGCGTTGGCGCAGGTAACACTCCTGCGATCATTGACGAGTCTGCTGACATTCTCAAGGCAGTAAGCTCTATTATCCACTCCAAGACCTTCGATAACGGTATGATCTGCGCTTCTGAGCAGTCTGTCATCGTTCACGAAAAGATCTACAACAAGGTAAAGAAAGAGTTCGCAGAGCGCGGCTGCTACTTCCTCAAGGGCGACGAGATCGACAAGGTTCGCAAGACTATCATCATCAACGGCGCGCTGAACGCAAAGATCGTTGGTCAGTCTGCATTCAAGATCGCAGAGCTGTCCGGCGTAAAGGTTCCTGAGTCCGCTAAGATCCTTATCGGCGAGGTAGAGAGCGTTGATATCTCTGAGGAATTCGCTCATGAGAAGCTCTCCCCTGTTCTCGCTATGTACAAGGCTAAGAACTTTGAAGACGCTCTTGCAAAGGCTGAGCACCTTATCGCTGACGGCGGCTACGGTCACACATCTTCTCTGTACATCAACGAGGTAACAGAGCGCGAGAAGATCAACGAGTTTGCTGAGAGAATGAAGACCTGCCGTATGCTCATCAATACTCCTTCTTCTCACGGCGGTATCGGCGACCTCTATAACTTCAAGCTTGCTCCCTCTCTCACACTGGGCTGCGGCTCATGGGGCGGTAACTCCGTTTCCGAAAACGTAGGTGTTAAGCACCTGCTCAATATCAAGACACTTGCTGAGAGGAGAGAGAATATGCTCTGGTTCCGTGCGCCTGAAAAGGTATATATCAAGAAGGGCTGTCTGCCTGTTGCTCTCCAGGAGCTTAAGACCGTAATGAACAAGAAGAGAGTGTTCATCGTAACTGACTCCTTCCTGTACAAGAGCGGCTTCACAAAGGTTATTACCGATAAGCTGGACGAAATGGGCATTGTTCACACCACATTCTCTGATGTTGCTCCTGATCCTTCCCTGCTCTCCGCTCAGAAGGGCGCAGAGGCTATGCGCAACTTTGAACCTGACTGCATTATCGCTGTCGGTGGCGGTTCCGCAATGGACGCTGGTAAGATCATGTGGGTTCTCTACGAGCACCCTGAGGCTGACTTCATGGATATGGCAATGCGCTTCATTGATATCCGCAAGAGAGTTTACACCTTCCCGCACATGGGCGACAAGGCGTACTTCATCGCAGTTCCTACCTCCGCTGGTACAGGTTCTGAGGTTACTCCTTTCGCAGTTATCACCGACCAGAACACCGGCGTAAAGTACCCGCTGGCTGACTATGAGCTGATGCCTAAGATGGCGATTGTTGACGCTGACATGATGATGTCCGGCCCGAAGGGTCTGACCTCTGCTTCCGGTATCGACGCAGTTACACATGACCTTGAGGCTTACGCTTCTGTTATGGCAACTCCTTACACAGACGGTCTTGCACTCAAGTCTCTTCAGCTCATCTTCGACAACCTGCCTGCTGCATACGACAGCGCTGCTCCTGACAAGCCCAACAATCCTGTTGCCCGCGAGAACATGGCAAATGCAGCTACAATGGCTGGTATGGCTTTCGCAAACGCATTCCTCGGCGTATGCCACTCTATGGCTCACAAGCTGGGCGCGTTCCACCACCTGCCCCACGGTATTGCAAACGCTCTGCTTATCGACGAGGTTATCCGCTTCAACTGCGCAGAAGCTCCTACAAAGATGGGTACCTTCTCTCAGTATGATCACCCCAAGACACTCCGCCGTTATGCAGAGGTTGCTGAATACCTCGGAATCACCGGCAAGACCGATGAGGACAAGGTTGAGGGTCTGATTGCTAAGATCGACGCTCTCAAGGAGAGAATCGGCATCAAGAAGACAATCAAGGACTACGGAATTGACGAGAAGGACTTCCTCGACAGACTGGACGAAATGGTTGAGCAGGCATTCGATGACCAGTGCACCGGCGCTAATCCGAGATATCCGCTGTTCAAGGAGATCAAGCAGATGTATCTCAACGCTTACTACGGCACAAACGTTAAGGTTTAATCCTTGACCGCGATCCCGAACTGATCAACGCAGCCGGGCATGGAGCATACAGCCCGTGCCCGGCATTGTGTTTTAATAAACTAACAGGAGGATAAAGCTATGTCCAAAACCATTTTAGCCGAAAGACCCGGCAAGGTTATCTACCGCGAGGGCGATACTCTCGTCAAGGAATTTGCCGAGAGTTATGCTAAGCCTGATGTACTGAACGAGGCTCTCAATCAGTCGAGAGTTGAGAATATCGGCATCAACGTTCCTAAGGTTCTTGAAGTAAAGACCATTAACGGCAAGTGGGCGATCGTTTCTGAGTTCATCGAGGGCAAGACCCTTGCACAGCTCATGGAGGAAAATCCCGCAAAGAAGGACGAGTACATGGAGATGTTCGTTGACCTTCAGATGCAGATCCACGCTGCAAAGTGCCCGATGCTCAACAAGCTCAAGGATAAGATGAACCGCAAGATCAGCGAAACTGACCTCGACGCGACCACCCGTTATGAGCTTCACACCCGTCTGGAGTCTATGCCGAAGCACAACAAGGTTTGCCACGGCGACTTCAACCCCTCCAACATTATCGTTAAGGACGACGGAACAGCTTACATAATCGACTGGGCGCACGTTACACAGGGCAACGCTTCCGCTGACGTAGCAAGAACATATCTTCTCTTCTACCTCAACAACGACAAGGAGGGCGCTGAAAAGTATCTCGAACTGTTCAGCAAGAAGAGCGATACTGCAAAACAGTACATTCAGAAGTGGCTTCCTATCGTTGCAGCTTCCCAGTCCGTAAAGGGCAAGGAGAAGGAGCGCGAGTTCCTGCTCTCTTGGGTAAATGTTGTAGATTACGAGTAATTTTCAAAATTGCAAAAAAATGCTGCGGCGGGTATTCCCTGCCGCAGTTTCTCACAAAAAACGCGGCTCAGGAGATTATCCTGAACCGCGTTATTGTATTTTCAGAAATTACTTGAACAGCTTAGCAAACATCATTGCAAACTGAACGTTGCCGAATACATAAAGGCTACCGTTTTCAACTGCTTCCTGAACTGTGGTCTTGCCGTCAGCGATAGCCAGAGCAACATCGACAGGAACAGCAGCTTCGAGATCCTTTTCAATATAGTCGTAAGGAGCAACATTTACTGTTCCGTCCTTGATCTCGATGTACATATGAGCCTCGAAAGCGCCGTACAGCTTGATGTCAACAGCCGCCTTGCCTTCAGCAGCGACTGTCTTTGCTGCGGTCTTGTCAATTCTCTTGGAGATCTTTGCAACAACGTCGTCAACAGTCACAGTCTTAGGCTTTCTGGGAGCTCTCTTTTTGGGAGCAGCGGCAGCAGGCGCTTCAGCCTTCTTTGCCGGAGCTTTCTTTGCAGCAGCAGGCTTCTCTGCCTTCTTGGGAGCTGCTTTCTTTGCAGCGGGCTTCTTCTCTGCGGGCTTGGGAGCTGCTGCCTTAACCTCTGCCGGCTTTACTTCTGCAACGGGCTTTGCAACCGCAGTCGCAGCTTTTTCTGTGGTCTTGACTGCGTCTGCTGTCTGTACAGTCTTGGTCTTGGGTGTAGCGTTTGCGTTCTTCTTAGGTCTAGCCATAATCAAAAATTCCTTTCAAAAATCCTATGGTACGGCAAAACACAGCATACCACTTTATATGTATATAATAACATATTTAATTCAATTTTGCAACAGTTTTTTTAAAAAAATCAGAAAAAAATAGACAAAATATAGCGCTTTATCGAAAAAATCCCTCTGTATGTTACTAAAGGACGTACAGAGGGACAAATTTTATTCGATATCTGCGTGATGCTCCTGAAGTGACTTCACGCCAAAGTGGGTATTTTCCTTGATTGCGCGGATACCCTCAGCGCTTGCCTTTGCAGCCGCCATTGTCGTGATATAAGGCACTCTGTGCTTGATAGCTGCCTTTCTGATATAGCTGTCGTCATTGACGCTGGTCTTTCCGGCAGGAGTGTTGATAATAAGCTGGATAGCGCCGTTTGCGATCTGGTCAGCGATGTTGGGTCTGCCCTCATACAGCTTGAAGATACGCTCAACGGGGATTCCCGCTTCCTTGATCATCTCATAGCTCTTTCCGGTGGCGATAATCTTGAAGCCAAGACTGTTGAACGCCTTTGCCACATCAAGCAACTCCGGCTTATCGCGGTCGCAAACACTCAGTAGAACAGTTCCCTCGGAGGGAAGCTTTGTGCGGGTCGCCTCCTGAGCCTTATAATAAGCCTCGCCAAAGGAGGGTGAAATTCCGAGCACTTCTCCGGTGGAGCGCATCTCCGGGCCGAGAATCGGGTCAACCTCCGGGAACATATTGAACGGGAACACCGCTTCCTTTACACCGTAGTGGTGGATCTTTCTGTCACGAAGCTCCGGAACGGGGCTGGGCTTGCCGGTGATAGAGGAGGTGATGATCTGGGTTGCGATCTGCACCATGTTTATGCTGCAAACCTTTGAAACCAGCGGAACGGTTCTTGACGCACGGGGATTTGCTTCAAGGACATAGACAGTATCGCCCTCGATAGCGTACTGCATATTCATCAGACCGCATACATTCATCTCTACCGCGATCTTTCTGGTGTACTCCTTGATCGTTTCAACCTGCTTTTCGGTGAGGTTCTTGGACGGAAGAATACAAGCCGAGTCGCCGGAATGAACTCCCGCAAGCTCTATATGCTCCATAACTGCGGGAACAAAGCAGTTTGTTCCGTCGGAGATAGCGTCTGCCTCGCACTCGGTCGCGTGATTGAGGAAACGGTCGATAAGGATAGGTCTGTCGGGAGTAACACCTACCGCAGCCGCCATATAAACTCTCATCATCTCGTCGTCGTGGACGATCTCCATTCCTCTGCCGCCGAGAACGTAGGACGGACGAACCATTACCGGATAGCCAATTCTGTTTGCTATCTCAAGCGCCTCGTCAACATTGACCGCCATTCCGGATTCCGGCATGGGAATGCCGAGCTTCTCCATCATTGCACGGAAATGATCTCTGTCCTCTGCGAGGTCGATGGTTTCAGGGCTTGTGCCGAGAATGTTCACGCCGTACTTCTTGAGGTCGCCGGCAAGATTGAGCGGGGTCTGACCGCCGAACTGAGCAATAACTCCGACTGGCTTTTCCTTTTCGTGAATGCTGAGTACGTCCTCAAGGGTAAGCGGCTCGAAATATAGCTTATCCGAGGTGTCATAGTCGGTGGAAACAGTTTCGGGGTTGCAGTTTACGATAATGGACTCAAAGCCAAGCTTTTTCAGAGCAAGAGCCGCGTGAACGCAGCAATAGTCGAACTCGATGCCCTGCCCTATTCTGTTGGGGCCGCCGCCGAGGATCATTATCTTCGGCTTGTCGCTAACAGGGCTTTCGTCCTTTTCAAGATGATAGGTGGAGTAGTAATATGCCGCATTCTCCGTGCCGCTTACATGGATACCCTCCCATGCTTCGCGAATGCCATAGGAAAGCCGCGCGTTGCGGACTTCCTCCTCGCTGACGCTGAGAAGCTGGCTCAGATATCTGTCGCTGAAACCGTCAAGCTTCGCCTGATACAGCACGTCCTTTGAAGGAACGCTGCCTTTCATCTCAAGCAGCTTGTTTTCCTCGTCCACAAGCTCTTTCATCTGCTGTAAGAACCAGTGCTTTACCTTGGTAAGCTCGTATATATCGTCAATAGTCGCGCCCTTGCGCAGCGCTTCGTAAATTATGAACTGGCGCTCGCTTGTGGGGAAACGCAGCTTTGCCAGCAGCTCGTCCTTTGTCAGCTTATTGAAGTCCTTTGCAAAACCAAGACCGTATCTTCCGGTTTCAAGGCTGCGGATAGCCTTCTGGAACGCTTCCTTGTAGGTCTTGCCGATGCTCATTACCTCGCCGACAGCCTTCATCTGGGTGCCGAGCTTATCCTCAGCGCCCTTGAACTTCTCAAATGCCCAGCGCGCGAACTTGATTACTACATAATCGCCTCCGGGAACGTACTTGTCCAGCGTGCCATATTTGCCGCAGGGGATCTCGTCCAGAGTAAGTCCGCAGGCAAGCATTGCAGAAACCAGCGCGATCGGGAAACCGGTAGCCTTTGAAGCCAGCGCTGAGGAACGCGAGGTTCTGGGATTGATTTCAATAACGACAATTCTGCCGGAAACCGGATCGTGGGCAAACTGGCAGTTGCAGCCGCCGATAACCTCTATTGCCTTTACTATCTTGTAGGAGTATTCCTGAAGCTTCTTCTGAACGTCCTCGCTTATTGTGAGCATAGGCGCGGAGCAGAAAGAGTCGCCGGTGTGAACTCCGATCGGGTCGATATTCTCGATAAAGCAGACGGTAATTACGTTGTCGTTCGCGTCACGGACTACCTCAAGCTCAAGTTCCTCCCAGCCGCTTATGCACTCCTCGACCAGCACCTGACCGACAAGGCTCGCCTGAAGTCCTCTTGCGCAGACGATCTTGAGCTCGTCCACGTTGTAAACCATGCCGCCGCCTGCGCCGCCCATTGTATAAGCCGGGCGCAGCACCACAGGATAGTGCAGCTTCTCTGCGATCTTCACAGCTTCATCAACGGAATAAGCAACCTCGCTTCTCGGCATCTCAATGCCAAGCTTCTCCATGGTGTGCTTGAATTCAATTCTGTCCTCGCCGCGCTCGATAGCGTCCACCTGAACGCCGATGACCTGCACATTGTATTTCTCCAGAACTCCTGCCTCAGAAAGCTCAGAGCAAAGATTCAGACCGGACTGACCGCCGAGGTTCGGCAGCAGCGCGTCAGGACGCTCCTTTTCGATGATCTGGGTGAGTCTGTCAACGTTCAGCGGTTCAATGTAGGTAATGTCCGCAACGTCCGGGTCGGTCATGATGGTCGCCGGATTGGAATTCACCAGCACGATCTGATAGCCCAGCTTTTTCAGCGCCTTGCACGCCTGTGTTCCGGAATAGTCGAACTCGCACGCCTGTCCAATGATTATCGGACCGGAACCGATAATCAGGATCTTGTTGATATCCTGTTTTTTTGGCATATTTTTACTCCCTTACCTTTATTTATATATCTGCTTTTACACAGACGTTATCTTATATATAATAGCATATTTTTTCACATAATTCAATATATTTTTTCTACTTTTTGCATTATCTTGCATATGAATAGTATTCAAAACAACAAAATCAATATGAATGGTTGATTTTTTTCGGTCAAGGTGCTATAATTAATACAGTATACTATATCTTTCCAGAGAGGAATATGACATGAAAAAGACATTAAAGGGACTTCTCGCAGCATTGCTGTGCGCTTCAATGCTTTGCGGCTGCGCGAATGACGAAAAACCTAATAACAGCACAGATCAGTCAATAACCGAAAGCATGAGCGACAGCGCCTCAAATACGGAAACTGATGTTTCTGAGGTCGATACTTCACAGAATGAGGTATCAGATACCGGCAGTTCTGACGGCAACAGCAGCTCCGAAGCAACCTCTGAGCCGAAGGAGATCCAGCAGGACAGCTCGGATTCTTCCTCCCCTGCTGAAAGCTCTGAGCAGACTTCTTCCCCGGAAACCAGCGCTTCCACTTCCAAAACCACAACCCAGAAGCCCGTTGACAAGCCGCAGGAAATGAAGGAATTCTCGGTTGACTGGAAGCTAAGCTCCACATGGGAGGAAGCCGGAAAGAAGTGCGGCGGCTACGAGGTTACGATAACCAACAATACCGGAAGCAGCGTTTCCGGCTGGACGCTGACTGTCACAGTTCCGGAGGGAATGGAGCTGACCTCCTCATGGAATGGCATTTTCAGCATAAGCGGCAAGACCCTCACCGTGAAGAATGAGGGCTACAATGGCGATATCCCTGCGGGGGGAACTGCGGGATTTGGTTTTAACTACGCCGCCCCTGCTGAATTCAAGCCAGACGGCGCAACTGTAAACGGCACGGCGGCTTCAAACGGCAGCGGCTCAGGTCAGAGCGGAAATCAGGGCGGAGGAAGTTCCACCACCGCTCCGGTGACAACTGCACAGACCGCGCCTCCAGCTCCCGAAGATCCGGACGGCACAACCCCTGTCGCAGCCCACGGTCAGCTTTCCGTTAAAGGCGCGCAGCTTGTGGACGAAAACGGTAACGGCTATCAGCTTCGCGGAATGAGCACCCACGGAATTACATGGTTCCCGGATTTCGTCAACGAAAACGCTTTCAGAACGCTGCGTGACGATTGGAATACCAACGTGGTTCGTCTGGCGATGTATGTTGACGAATGGGGCAACGGTCAGTGCTATATGCAGAACAAGGAAGGCAGCAGGCAGCTTCTTGAAAAGGGCGTTGATATCTGCATAAAGCTCGGAATGTACGTCATTATCGACTGGCACGTTCTGAATCCCGGCGACCCAAGCAAATACACTGACGAAGCGATGAAGTTCTTCGAAGATATCTCAAAGAAGTATGCGGACTACCCGAACATAATCTACGAGATCGCCAACGAACCCAACAGCGGTGCGGGCTGGAGTGACAACATCAAGCCCTACGCGGAAAAGGTTATCCCGGTTATCCGAAAGCACGACAAGGACGCAGTGATTATCGTCGGCACACCCACATGGAGTCAGGACATTGATCAGGCGCTCGCCGATCCGTTGGATTTCGACAACGTAATGTACGCGCTGCACTTCTACGCAGCTACTCACACCGACTGGTTGAGGGAACGTGCTGAAAAGTGCATAAAAGCGGGACTTCCAGTATTCGTGTCTGAGTTCGGCTGCTGCGATGCTTCCGGCGGCGGCGCGAACGACTTCGGTCAGGCAAAGAAGTGGCTTGATCTTCTGGATAAATACGGGGTAAGCTACTGCAACTGGAGCCTTGCAAACAAGGCGGAAACCTGCTCCGCATTCCAGCCCTCCGCTTCCGCAAACGGAAACTGGAGCGACAGCGACTACTCAGAGGTAGGCGCGTGGATAAGGAAATGGTTCAGATCTAAATAAAATGAAAACTGCCGCATTTCGTGTGAACTGCGGCAGTTGTTTATTCAGAAAAAAGGAAACAAAGAGTGCAATGCAATCACCATATTATGCAGCTCATTCGGCGGAATACTCCGCTATGTAGGGGAGATTTCTGTATTTCTCGCCGCAGTCAAGTCCATATCCAACCACAAAATAATCCGGAATGGTAAACAGCGCTTTGTCCGCATTGAAATCCACCACCCGGCGGGAGGGCTTGTCCAGCAGAGTGATGACCTCCAGCGACAGCGGATCACGCTTTTTGAGCTGTTCGACTATCGCAGCAAGAGTTCTTCCGGTGTCGATGATATCTTCAATTATTATTACATGATATCCGCTGATATCCTGCGTGATGTCCTTGGTGATCGTCACCTCGCCGCAGGACTGGGTGCCTGCGTAATAGCTCTTCGCGCACATAAATGATATCTCGCAGGGAATTGTGACTGCACGGCAGAAATCCGCCATGAAAATAAACGCGCCGTTCAGTATGCTGACCAGAAGCAGCGGCTTTCCGGAATATTTCTCGCTGACTTCCTTAGCAGCCTCGCTGATACGGGCTTTTATATCGTCCTCGTTGATGAGAATTTTTTTAATATGCTCCATTGATTTCACCTCTTGAATTAATTATACATTATTATTCGATTTTTTTCAAGTCATTAGTATATTTTTTTCGCAGCCGGGTATTGACAATACTTTTTCTTGATTGTATAATATATCAGAACGATATGTTTTCTATACAAAGGAGAAGCTATGCTTAATCAGTTTTCAAGAACAGAGCTTATTTTTGGCAAAGAAGCAATGGAAAAGCTTGCACATTCAAGAGTTGCGGTTTTCGGGATTGGCGGCGTCGGCGGATTCACTGCCGAAGCGCTGGCAAGAAGCGGCGTCGGAACTCTTGATCTGATAGACGACGACAAGGTGTGCCTTACCAACATCAACCGCCAGATAATCGCAACCAGAAGCACTGTCGGGAAATACAAGACCGATGTGGCAAAGGAACGTCTGCTGGACATAAATCCCGACATGACCGTAAATATCTACAAGACATTCTATATGCCGGAAACCGCAGATCAGTTCGATTTCACACAGTATGACTACGTTGTGGACGCAATAGACACAGTAACAGGAAAAATTGAGCTTGTGATGAACGCGGACAAGTGCGGAACTCCGATCATCTGCTCAATGGGCGCGGGAAACAAAGTTGATCCCACAAGGTTTGAGGTCGCAGATATTTACAGCACATCTGTCTGCCCCCTCGCCAGAGTAATGCGCTACGAACTGAAAAAGCGCGGAATTAAAAAGCTAAAGGTGGTCTATTCCAAGGAAAAACCGATAACTCCGGTGGACGACATGGCGATAAGCTGCAAGCAGCACTGCGTATGCCCTCCCGGAACGGCTCGAAAATGCACACAGCGCAATCAAGTCCCCGGAAGCAACGCGTTTGTTCCGTCAGTTGTAGGACTTATCATCGCGGGAGAGGTCATTAAGGACATTACCGGCTTTAAAGCCGCAAAGTAAAGGAGCGTTTTATGAGATCAGTAAACCCCAGCGCACAGCCGGAAGTTCAGCGGCTGCTGGACTATCTGGAGGAAATACGCGGAAAAAAGATAATTCTCGGTCAGCACACCCAGACTATGGCTCAGGAGGAGCTGCAATATATCCTCACCGTCACCGGGCAGCTTCCTGCACTGTGCGGCTTTGAACTGCTGGGGTACTCGCCGAATATCCGCCCGGAGGTTTCCGGTGAAGAATGTATGACCGAGGTAATTAGAAACCGTGGTACTCTCCGAAAGGCGTGGGAATGGGCAAGGCTCGGCGGACTTATCACCTTCACATGGCACTGGTTCTCCCCTCTCGGCGGTAAGGACAAGTCTTTCTTCTCGGTGAACACGGATTTCAGCGCGGAAAAAGCTGCGATATCCGGAACAATGGAAAATCTCGCCCTGCTCGGAGATCTGGACTATATGGCAGGCATTCTGCGTCCGTTCTGCGATGAGCATATCCCGATACTCTGGCGGCCGTTCCATGAATCGGAGGGCGACTGGTTCTGGTGGGGGCATGACGGTGCGGAAGCCTGCAAAAAGCTCTACGCCATTATGTTCGACAGATTTGTGAACAAGCATCATCTGGATAATCTCATCTGGGTGCATAATTCCCCGAAGCAAGAGAATTACCCCGGTGACAGCATGGTTGACGTGATATCAAGAGATCTCTATCCCCCGGAGCACCAGCACACAGACCTCTCAAAGGAGCTGTCGGAGCTTCGGGAAGTGACCTCTGCGGACAAGCTTGCCGCAGTTGCAGAGATCGGAACTATCCCTGATGTTCCGGCGATAACTGAAAGAGGTATTCCGTGGAGCTGGTACATGACATGGTCGGGAGGTTTCGGCGGCAGCGACCGATTTACCTCTGAGGAGGAGCTGCGCCGGGCATACTCCTGCGAAAATGCCGTTACTCTGGAGCGGCTGCCGAAAAATACCTACATATGCAGCTTATAAACTTTTCCCCGCAGACTGTTCTGCGGGGATCGTTATTATTCGGCTGTTCTTCCCTGCTTCAATCGGAACTGCTTCGGAGTGATCCCCCGCAGCTTTTTGAAGCTCTTTATCAGGTGCGAGCAATCGGAAAATCCGGTTTCGTGGCTGATGTAATTCAGGTCAAAATCCGTAAATACCAGAAACTCCTCCGCCTTGGTTATGCGCATTTCCTCGATGTATTCCTTGCAGGTCTTTCCGTAGACCGAAAGGAATTTCTTTGCAAAATAGGAATAACTCATGCCGCAGCGCTCCGCAATCTCTGCAACCTGAATTCCGCCGGATAGCCGCTCGTCTATAAATTCAGTAACGTTATAGATGTCGTAATGCGCGTCATCTGAATAGGCTTCGCTGTCCACAGAAAATCCCTTCGACTGCCACAAGCGGAGTATCCTGATGAGCAGTTCGTAAAGCTCTGAACGTATGATAAGGTCAAAGCCGTAGCGCTGCTGCTGCATTTCCTCGATACATTTTCTGAAAACCATCTCCGCGCCTATTTCAGCGGTCTGTTCAGAATTAAAGAAGATGCTCATTTCCTTTTTCTCAGCGCTGCGGAATATACTGCGAAGCTTTGGAGCATAGCTTGGAGTAAGGGTCATTCGGCTGATATCCAGCTTGATCACCGCATACTGAGCCTGCTCAGCGCCGGAAGAATAGATCGAATGCACCGCTTTTGGGTGAAACAGCAGCATATCTCCCTCATGAGCCAGAAAACTGCTGCCGCCGCTCATCATTTCAGCACTGCCTTTAAGCATCAGAATAAGCTCCATGTAGAAATGCCAGTGGGGACGCACCGGGAAGTATTCTGATGCCGTGTCAAAATAAAAGCACTCTACCGGGCGGTTAAGCACATCGCCCTTTTCATACAGAAAATACAGTCAGATCACCGTCCCCCGCGCCATCTCAGCTCCCAGAAAGCAACTGCTCCCGCCGCCGCAACATTGAGGGAGTCAACACCGTGATACATAGGTATCTTCACGGTGTAATCGCAGTGTGCTATCGTGTCCTTTGAAAGCCCGTCGCCCTCAGTTCCGAGGACGATTGCAAGCTTTTCCTCTGCGGCAAGCGCAGGGTCGTCTATGCTGACGGATTTATCGCTGAGCGCCATTGCAGCCGTTTTGAAGCCCCATGAATTCAGCTTCGCAGTTCCGGTGCTGAACCAGTCCTCAGGAGTATCACATATTACAGCCCACGGAACAAGCAGTACAGTTCCCATGCTTACCCGAACTGCGCGGCGCAGCAGCGGGTCGCAGCAGGACGGAGTTATCAGCACCGCGTCAATTCCAAGAGCCGCCGCCGAACGGAACGCCGCCCCGAGGTTCGTGCTGTCAACGATGTTTTCGAGCACTGCGATTCGGTGTGCGTTACGGCATATATCCTCCGCATTTTTTGGAGCGGGACGCTTCACTGCGGCGAGAACTCCGCGGTTCAGCTTGTATCCGGTTATCTGGGACAGAAGCTCCTGCCCGGCGAGGTAAACCGGGACATCTCCTAACCGGGGTATTATTTCTTTCGCGCAGCCCTCAAGACAGCGTTCTTCGGTAAGCACTGACACTATCTCATATCCCGCGTCCAGCGCCAGCGCGATCACCTTGGGGCTCTCGGCAATGAAAATCCCCTTTTCCGGTTCAAGCCGATTTCTAAGCTGTGCTTCTGTAAGCTTTGTATAAACGCCAGCTCCGGGGGCTGACAGGTCGGTTATTTCTATAAATTCAGGCATAGTTATTCTCTCTCATCTTTATTTCGGGTTCAGCCATATACATTATATATCAACACCAAAAAAAAATCAAGCCGCAGTTCACTATATCAGCTTATTCCCGAATAATATAACGATTTTTTCATTTGTCGTTTTTGTACTGAAATATGTCCAAAAAACCGCTTGAAAATAAATAATTTTTGTGCTAGAATACTTGTGTAATCGTTTTATACTATTTCCTAATCAACCTATATACATAATCTATGGGTTGAACCAACCGCCATAGCGGTTGGAGCGGCGAAGCCGCAGGAAAGCCGTTCAATACTGATTCTGTCAAAACCTTTGGTTTTGACAAGCCGTCTTGCAGGCGGCTCATCTTATAGACTTTGTCTCTAAGGTGATTAAGAATCAGTATTACAAACGAAAAAAGAACTGTTCAAACACACATCGGAGGAATTTATGATGAAAACTTCGTTCAAACGTGCCTGCATTGCTTCTCTGCTTTCAGCCGCAATGCTGATAACCGGCTGCGCAGCGGGAAATACTCCGTCTGAGGAGTCTGTTGTTTCAGGCGCGACAGACCCGACTGTATCCTCGACAGAGCCGGAGGATAGCTCCACACCGGCTGAGGGTAACACAATGACATCTCTTGAAGTTATCCGTGCAATGGGCAATGGAATAAACCTCGGAAACACGCTTGAGGCTTACAATCATCAGGGGTACCTCAGCGGCTCAAGCCCCACCTCTTTTGAAACTAGCTGGGGACAGCCCCGGACTACGCAAGAGATGATACAGGGCATGAAAGCCGCGGGTTTTGACACCATAAGAATTCCTATCGCATGGACTAACGGCATGAACTTTGAAAGCGGCGACTACACCATTGACGAGCGGCTTATGCAGCGCGTTGACGAGGTAGTTACATGGGCGCTGGACGAGGATATGTACGTCATAATCAACGACCACTGGGACGGCGGCTGGTGGGGTATGTTCGGCTCAGCCGAGCAGGAAACCCGCGACAAGGCTATGGAAATGTACAAGTCGATGTGGACGCAGATCGGCGAGCATTTCGCGGACCGCTCTTACAAGCTCATTTTCGAGTCCGGAAACGAGGAGCTTGGCGACCGCCTGAACGACAAGGAGATCACCGGCTCAAAGGGTGTTCTTATTGAAAGCGAATGCTACGAAACAACTAACCTTATCAACAGCGAATTCGTAAAGCTGATACGCTCCCTCGGCGGAAATAATTCCGATCGTTTCCTGCTTATCGCCGGATACAACACAGATATCACCAAGACCTGCGACGACCGCTTTGTTATGCCGGAGGACACCGCAGACAGCAAGCTGCTTCTCTCTGTGCATTACTACACTCCGTGGGATTACTGCGGCACTGACGGCGTAAATCAGTGGGGTTCTCCCAATGATCTGAAAGAGCAGAACGATCTGTTTGAAAAGCTCAGCAAGTTCTCTAAGCAGGGATATGGCGTTGTTATCGGCGAATACGCGGTAATGAAGAAAAACGGCGGTATTAAGGAGGACACCGACAAGTTCTACGCAAACCTCATGGACAACTGTGATGTATTTGACTTCTGCCCGGTTCTGTGGGATTGCAGCAATTTCTACAAGCGCATAACCAATACCCTCTCCAATGATACTCTGGCTGAACTGTTCGCATCACGCGCTCTCTCCAGTGAAGAGGGCAAGTCGGTTGAGGAAATAAAGTCCGCAGCCCAGACCCGTCTTGAGGAAACCTACACCTTTGCTATGGAAGAATCAGTCGCAGATGTGGAGCTTATGCCGTCTGAGGACTCTGCTATCGCATGGATAATGTACCAGAGCAGCGACTACACAAAGTCTTACAGTGTAGGCGATAACTACGACCCCACTAACAAAACAAAGGGCATCAAGGAGCAGAATGCGCTTATCACCGGCGAAGGAACCTATACAGTTAGTCTTGATTTCACCGGCGCAGGCGCGGCAAAGGGCGTTGCTTTCTCAGCGCTGGGAATCTCAAACGGCGAGGATCTGTTCCCCGGATATACCGTCACGATCGACGAGATTCTGATAAACGGCGAGCCTTATGAGCTTCAGGGACGGGAATTCACCACTTCCGACGACAGTCACTGCACAAGAGTAAACCTCTATAACGGCTGGGTGAATGGAATTCCAAAGGAAGCGAGAACTCCGGACGGGGATCTCACCGACTGCTCGGCGCAGATATTGCAGCTTGGCGACAAACAATATGTTGATACGATATCCATTACATTCACATTCAAAGCGCCGTAATTAACTGAATACAGCTGGAGGCACGTCTATAAAGGCGTGCCTCTCAGACCGTCGAAAAAGTCCCTAAAGGGACTTTCTCGCCGAACATCCGCACTGCCCGCGTAAGGCATAAGGCGTAAGCCGTTGCCAGTACAGTTGTGCGGATAGAAGTGTTTTTTGCCCCGGCAGAGCTGGGGCAAAAAA
>JAGAJA010000004.1 GCA_017829075.1 Oscillospiraceae bacterium
ACCCACGACCTCCGCCGTGACAGGGCGGCGTTCTAACCAACTGAACTACCAGGCCATATGGTGGAAGTTATAGGGCTCGAACCTATGACCCTCTGCTTGTAAGGCAGATGCTCTCCCAGCTGAGCTAAACTTCCACATTTAAGCCGCTTTTCGTTTTCGTTTCATTCGTTCCTCTCGTCAAGCGACTTCTATATTATACACTCTTCAACTCGTTTTGTCAAGTGTTTTTTAAAACTTTTTTTAATTTTTTTGTTCTTTGAGCAGCTTGACTATTTCATCTGTTGAAAACTCGTACTTCTTATTGCAAAAGTGACAACAAACCTCCGTAGTTTCACCCTCATCTGCCAGCTTCTGGAGTTCTTCCTTACCCAAACTGATAAGAATTCTTTCGGTTCTCTCCCTTGAGCAGTCACAATAATATTCCGCGTCCCACTGGTCAAGGACTTCTCCGCCCAGACCCTCCAGAGCGTTGAGCGCCAGTTCCTCCGGCTTCAAGCCTTTCTCCAGCAATCCGGTAATACTCTCCATCTTCTGAAGATTATCCTCAATTACCTTAACCGAGCTGTCCATAACCGGCGGCACTAGCTGAAGCATATACCCCCCGGCAGCCTTAACCGTTGCGTCATCGTTGAACACAATACCCAGCGCGCAGACAGTTGGAATCTGCTCGCTCACCGAGTAATATGCCGTGATATCCTCCGCAATATTTCCCGACGCAAGAGGTATCTGCCCTACATAAGGCTCCTTCAGCCCCATATCCTTTACAACAGTGAGATATCCGTCAGTACCAACACAGGCTGGTACATCAAGTCCTCCGTATGCCCGCAGTGGGACATTTGCATTTGCATTTCCGGCGCAGCACTTGACATTTCCACGATAGTCTGCGACCACGGTGAGTGTGCCGCAAGGCCCTCCGCCGTTTATTCTGAGGGTCAGAGTGTCCCCTTCTGTCTTGAGCAGTGCACCCATGATAGAGCCAGCGGTACACATTCTTCCCAGCGCGGCAGTCACTACAGGTGTAGTTCCATGAAGCCGCTGAATATCCCTTACTATATCAGTAGAGTCAATTGCCGAGCATAACACGCTTCCGTCAGCCGAAAGCGTTCTAACTATTTTTCCCATGTTGTATCTCCATTATATTCATTAAAACAGAAATTGTGAATTACTTTTTTCTGGCGCAGAACATAAGCTTCTCGCTGTTCTCCTGAGGAAGCTCGTCCGTAAGATACTCCCTAACCTCTAGGATCTCAAATCCCGCTTGTTCAAGCATTTCCTCGATCTGTTCCTGAGGCAGGGCGATCTCCCGGAAGCATTCCTCCATGCGCTCATAAAGTCCGTCCTCGCATTCCGCAAAGATATTAAGCTCAATGTCCACGCCGCAGTCCTGGCATAACGAATTCTGCCAAACGCAGTAAACTTCGTCCACGTCATACACGAAGACATTGTCCGCAAGCACGTTTTTGTGTTTATATATAGTGTTCACATCAAAAAGGAACAGCCCCCCGCTCCTGAGATTGAGAGAAACCGCCCCAAAGCATTTTTCAATGTCCGCCGGACTGCTTAGATGATTTACGCTGTCCAGCGTGGAAACAATAACGTCCGCTTCTCCGTACAGCTCCAGTTCTGTCATACTCTGGCAGATATACTGAACTCCCTCGTGCGGCTTGTTCATGGCGGCAGAAAGCATATCCGGCGAAGCGTCCGCGCCGATCACATCATATCCCAGAGCTGCCAGACGCGCGGTGAGATTTCCGGTGCCGCAGCCTATGTCTGCAAGGAAATTACCGCCGGCGCTGTATTGCCTGATCTTTCCGTCATAATATCCGGCGATCTCGTCATACGGAACATTTTCCGTCAGCTTGTCGTAAACCTGCGCAAACAGACCATATCCCGGCATTACTTTTCATCTTCCTTCATACGGTCAAAAACTATCTTGTAGCCGCCCGCCGCCTGATAATTGAGCGTCTTGTTCACTCTTGAAATAGTTGCGGTGCTGGCGCCGGTTTTCTTTACAATATCATTATATACGCAGTTATCGGTCAGAAGCTTTGCCACATGAAGCCTCTGCGAAATAGCCTTTAGCTCCTGAGGAGTACACAGATCCTCAAAGAACGCGTAGCATTCCTCCACAGTTTTCAGCGAAAGCACTGCCTTAAACAGATAGTCCATGTTCTCATCTTTTTTCATAGTATTTCCTCCAACGCTGCGTTTACACAGCCGCTCACCCTTTGCTGGTGGCTTTATCAGAATTCCGCGCTCAAGCGGTTTGAGTTTATTTTACCATATTGAAGTGTAAAAGTCAATACTTTTAACCCCTAAAGCGCAGATTTTTCCCGTCAAATTCTGTTTTGTGCAAAATGCCCGTTTTTCCCTGTATATTTTTTGTGAAATCCTGCCTTTGCGCGAAATATTTTTCCGTTGTATAATTAAATAAAGGATCATATCAAATGACCCTTACTGAAAGGAGTATTGCCATGAAAAGAATTAAAGCAGCCGTTCTGGATCAGCTTGTACATTTCCAGCTCAAGGAGGGCGACACGTCAGAAGCCGCCAAGTATGCTGTTCAGCTTGAACTGAAAAAGTATAAGGAAACGCTTGACCGCACCGGCGCCAAGTACCTTATCCTCGGCGAAGAAAATCAGCCCGACGGCTCGGTTATCCTGCACATCAAAAAGCAGAATGGCTCTCAACCGGTGGGAAGTTTCCTGAAATAAAACGATCATGTCCCGGCTCTTAAACCGGGACAAATATTTATAATAACCTTATCAATATAAAATCAGGAGATCAAAAGCGCCTCAACGGTCAAAGTTTTTCTCCCCCAACTTAGTTCTCAAAAAAGAACACATCAGCCGGCGATCCATCGTCATAATCCACCTCGTGGTCGGGATATTTTTCAACCAATTTATAGTTTCCATCGGTATACTCTGAAATGACGCTGTTCCAGAAATACACCGAAGCCATATTGTGCGGGTGGCGTTTTAGCTGCCACCTGCCATGGTGCAGATCTAGGATCTTTCTTACCGCCTCTCTGCCGACACCGTTTCTGCGATATTTATACATAATAAAGAATTCAGACAGACAGAAATCCGTTTCAGTGCCCGGCACCTCCGGGTAATCGCTGACCATTGCAAATCCGGCAATATTCCCGTCCACCTTGATAAAATAAGGATACCTGTGTTCCTCCGTCCAGTAACAGTCGAGGTATTCATACCCGAACAGCCCGTTTTCATCAACATCTCTTTTATCCCACTGGGAAAATTCATACTGATACTTTTCAAGGAGATTACTCAGGATCTCCTTTTCCTGTAATGACACAGCGGTTAATTCTACCATAATATTATTCTCCTGCCGTAGCTGTAATTTATTAGTTCCGAAGTAATATAATCAATATCCTATAAAGTTATTTGAAAATACCTTTGTGAAGCATTATACCAGATTTTATTTGATCTGTCAATAACGATTTAGCATTTTTCAGAAATCAATTTCCTGCCCCAGATTTAGATTTTTAGCAAAATTTACATAAGAATAGTATTTATGCTTGAAAAAAAATCATAGATGTGATATTATAGTCTTATAAAAAATTACTTCTGGAAAAGGAGAATAAAAATGACTGCACAACAGATAGAATATGTGCTTACGCTGGCGCAGCAGGGAAGCTTTTCGAAAGCGGCACGGTCGCTCTCGGTTTCACAGCCCTCTCTCAGCCAGTATATAATGAACGTGGAAAATCAGGTCGGCGCAATACTGTTCGACCGTTCGTCCTCGCCCATAAAGCTCACCGCCGCCGGAGAAGCTTACCTCCGCTCAGCAATGCAGATAAAGGCGATTGAAGAAAACCTCCGCAACGAGCTTGCGGACATGGCGGATCTGAAAACCGGAACACTTCGGGTAGGAGCAACGATATTCCGCGCATCCTGTATGCTTCCGAGAAGCATTGTTGCATTCTGCCACAATTATCCCGGAATAAAAGTATCCGTCACCGAAGACAGCTCACAAAACCTTCTGGAAAAGGTGCTTAGCGGCGAGATCGACGTATTCGTCGGCACCGGAACCTATGACCGGAAGCTGTTCGACGCTGAGCCTCTGTCAGAGGAGCGTCTGCTGCTGACAGTCCCAGCCGACAGCCCGCTGAACGAGAAATTCTCCGGTTCATCGCTGACCGCAGAGGATATCTCAAGCAATTCAATGAAGTATCTCACCACTGCCCCGATAGACCTGAAACAGATCGAAAACGAAAAGCTCATCGTCTGCGAGGACGGAGAGTTTTCGGCGGACATGGTGGAGGAAATGTGCGCAAAAGGCGGACTAACTCCGAATTTCACGCTGAGAGTCCACTCAATCGAAACCGCATTCGCATTTGTAAAAGCGGGCTTCGGTTCGTCGTTTGTACCGGATTCCATGATACGTTTCGGGAATTACTCTGCACACCCGAACTACTATCCTCTGCCGGACGCGCTCGCCAAAACCGATATTTCTCTGGTATACCGGAAGAGCGGCTACCTGTCCAAAGCGGCACAGGAATACGGGATCCTGCTGAAAAAACTTGTAAGCATAGGCACATGGCGCACATCATGAAATAATTCTGTAAAGGAAAGGGAGGAACGAGGAATGAAAACGCTTCTTGAGGCTTTTGGGGAGCAGCTTTACACACAAACTATCGAAAACTCCGTGCTGAACACCGGACGCGGAGCGCGGCTGAAACAGATACTCGGCAGCGGCGAGATACGAGTGGCTTTTCTCGGAGCGTCAATAACCTGCGGCTATCACGCTTCCGCGGACGGACGCGGCAAAGCATTCCCGGAGTTCCTGAAAGAGCAGCTTGAGGAAAAGACCGGCGCGCGGGTAGAGATAAGTAATATGGCTGTATCAGGCACCAACTCCCTTACCGGAATGCTGGTGACGCAGCTTCTTATGCCGGATTTCCGCCCTGATATTATCGTGCTGGACTATTCGATAAACGAAGAAAGCCACCCCATAGGGCTTGACAAATTTGAAAGCCTGCTTCGTATGCTGATGACCCTTGAATGGAAGCCTGTTGTCATTCCGGTATCAGTGTTCAACCGCGACGGATACTCCTGTCAGGAATATATGCTCCACTTCGCAAAGCGCTATGGACTGCCGATGGCGGGGCTGTATCAGTCGGTGTACCCGCTGATCACCTCCGGAGTTCTTCCAATGGACGTGTATACCGAGGACGAGGGTCACCCCCACGTTGACGGTCATGAGTTCATCGCAAAGTGCATCATGAGAACGATCGAGCATAGCATTGAGGAAAACTCCGGCGATATTCCGTTAGCCCCTCCAGTCACCGCCGCCCGATTTGAGAGGCTCCGACTGTTCGATCTGGAGGAGCTTACCGCATTGACATGCGAAGAAACGGAATGCCCCGACAAGCTGTTCAGTTGCTGTCACAGCAAGCTGAAAAACCACAGCAGACTGGTATTTGAAACACAGTGCGAATGCTCACAGGTAGTGGCGATGTACATAAAAAACAAGGACAAGGACTTCGCTGCCGTAAATCTTCTGTCGGACGGAAAACGTATCGGCGGATTTAACGGACGCGGACTATTCGGATGGAATAACCCGTGGACTGAGATCATCATGTCAGAAAATGAAAAACGCCTCCGGACTCTACGTCTGGAAACCGAGTCCGGCGATGAAAAAAAGGAGCTTCACCTTGTAGCAATAGCATATTGCTGAGCGGAATTTCCTGATTATATCAATATATAGCCCTCTGCTTATCGAAATATAGCAGAGGGCATATTTTTATTTAGCTTTGTAAAATATGTACAAAAACCCACCCCATATTTGAAATAACTTAACAAAAATCAATATGTCCTATTGGCAAAAGCAATATTTGAGTTTATAATAACCAACGCAATGACACGTTACAACTTATTTGTTTATAAATATGAACTTGCATATAGAAGCTTATCCGGAATTAAGTAGAACCTCGACATACTCAATAGAAAGCCAGTCCCGATATAAATAATCGCATAGGCTTTTGATTATATATTTCTCTGCTGATTTCATGGATTTATTCCATGTAAAATAAATCAAATAACAGAAAGGGATTGGTCACTTTTATGAGTACAAACTCCTCGGAAGCTGCTATCAGTTCATCAGCAGCGCCGAAAAAAAGGGATTGGCTCGGCTATGCAATGAGGATCGCGATAATCGCACTTATCATCTGCCTTTTCATACCTGCCATAAACCCTGCCAGAATGAGCGCCCTTGTGAACAACACAGCTTCGTTCTTCACCACAGGGATCTCTTATGACGGGCTTACGTCCGGCTTCGGCAGAGCTATTAAAAAGGCTTGGATAGATGAATCGGTGCTTATCGCCGTATATGCGGCTTCGCTCATCTCCTGCGTGGGTATCGCTGTTTCGGCGATCGGCTGCGCGCTTACACTCGGTGAGAGAACAATGTCTGATTACGCAGTGGAAATCTCATATTTCTGCGAAAAGGAAGTCCCAAATCAGCGAAAAGCTTCTGAACGAAGCCGATATTCATAAATTCCATATAATCATAGTTTCATTGAATCGACAACATCACACAAAACCCAGCGGCGCACAATTATGTGCGCCGCTGGAATTATTATACTCTTGTAACAGGAAGAAGTTCAGAAAATACCCACAAGCTCTCCGATCACCTTCACAAAGAATATGCAAAGCACAATAATTATCATCGGCTTTGCAATGGATATCCCCTTTTCCGAGAAAAATTTTGTTCCCAGATATGCTCCCGCAATATTGAACAGCCCCGCCGTAACCCCCAAAACAAACAGCGTTTTTCCACTGAAAAGATAGGTCGCAAGCGCGGCGATATTCGTGCTGAGATTGATAACCTTAGTCGTTCCGGCGGCATTGTTGAGCCGATAATACGCCGCTCCCACCAGCAGCGTCATAAGCAGAGTTCCTGTTCCCGGCCCGTAAAATCCGTCGTAAATCCCGATAGGAAACGCGACAGCCATAGTTATGAGCATGGTCTTTTTCGGCGGATACTCACTTCCCTCTTCACCGGAGAGCCGCTTGCTGCGCAGCACATAAAATGCCATGACCGGAAGCAGCACAAGCATTGCAATGCGGATAAAATCATCGCTCAGCCGCATAGCTATCATCGCGCCAAGCCATGAGCCGACAAGCGCCAGCGCCGCCGCAGGAATTGTATTCCGGACATTGATATATCCCATTCTGCCGTATCTGACCGTTGCAAGGGTAGTCCCCATAGCGGAGCTTATCTTGTTGGTGGCGATAGCGTTTATCGGCGGTATCCCTGAGATAAGATATGCCGGCAGGGAAATAAACCCGCCGCCTCCGGCGATCGCGTCAACAAATCCCGCCAGCCCCACCAGCGGGCAAACGATCAGAAATGTCACAAGATCTGTTTCCGGCAAAGTCACTCCCCTCTTTCCGCATAGCCTTTATTTCTGTCAATTACATTCATCAGTGGTTTTCCGGCAATATACCGTGAGATATTTTCGGCGCATATTCCGGCAATTCTCCGCTCCACCTCTGGGAAATGCCCAAAGGACGGCCCGGAGATATGCGGAGTTATCAGAACATTCTCCATATCCCACAGTGGAGAATTTTCCGGCAGCGGCTCTTTCTCAAACACATCAAGCACCGCACCTGAAAGCTGTCCGCTCTCCAGCGCCTTTATCAATGCCGCCTCGTCTATCAGCGAGCCTCTGCCGACATTCACCAGCAGTGCGCCCCGCTTCATCATGCCAAACCGGCTTTCGGTCAGCATTTTCTGCGTTTCTGCGGTGTGCGGCAGACAGCAGATTATCACGTCCGCCTGCGAAAGAAGCTCCTCCAGCATATCCGACCCCAATACCCGGTCAAAGCCCTCTGTCGGCGCAGGGCAGCGCCTTATTCCTGTGATTGTCATTCCGAATGCCCTCAGCTTCTGCGCGGTGGATCTTCCGATATCTCCGCAGCCCAGAATAAGCGCGTTTTCCCCGCAAAGCAGCCGCTCCTGCCGCAGATCCTGCCAGATATGCCGCCGCTGGTTGTCATGATAGCGGAAAAGCCCACGACTGAGAGCCAGAATTCCCGCAACGATATACTCCGAAATGACTTCGCCGAAAGCTCCTGTAACATTAGTTATCGTGACGTTTTCCGGAATTCCCGCCGCAAGCAGCTTCTCCACTCCAGCATTGGTAGATTGCAGCAGCCTCAGCGCATGAAAATCAGTATTCTCGCCGAGCTGACCGACAATTATCTCCGCCCCCGGAACGTCGTCAACTCCGCAGAACACCTCGCAGCCCTTTGCCGCACTTCTTATCAGCTCCAGATTATCTTCGGAAAACGGAGCGTTTATCCATATCCTCATAGGTACCTCACAATACAAAAGGGATACGGATTTGTATCCCCTCAGACCGTCGAAAAAGTCCCTAAAGGGACTTTCTCGCCGAACATCCGCACTGCCCGCGTAAGGCATAAGGCGTAAGCCGTTGCCAGTACAGTTGTGCGGATAGAAGTGTTTTTTGCCCCGGCAGAGCTGGGGCAAAAAA
>JAGAJA010000005.1 GCA_017829075.1 Oscillospiraceae bacterium
ACACACCATGGAAAACAAAACCAACCTTGAACCCATCGTTTGCAGCTGCTGCGGCGCGGAACTCGACACCGAGGACTACTATGAAATGCAGGGCGAGTTGCTCTGCCCCGACTGCTACCACAACGAAACCGTTGCTTGCGAACACTGCGGCGAGCGAATCTGGCTTGACGACAATGCTGGTTCGGATAATATGCCGCTCTGCCAGCGTTGCTACGACGATTACTACACAACCTGCGAATGCTGTGGACGCATTATTCATCGTGATTACGCCAACTACGATGACGATGATGACTACCCCTACTGCGACAGCTGTTATGAGGAGCGCTGACAGAGTTCCATTCACGAGTACAGCTACAAGCCCGACCCGATTTTCTATGGTGACTCAAAGCACTATTACGGCGTGGAACTTGAGATCGACGAGGGCGGCAAGGACAGCGACCACGCAGATACGCTTCTGGGTATCGGCAACAGGTTTGCGGAGCACATTTATATCAAATCCGACGGAAGCCTGAACGATGGAATGGAGATTGTAACACACCCCATGACCCTGCACTACCACAAAAACAAAATGCCATGGGCTGACCTCATGGAATCGGCAATACACATGTATTACCGCAGCCACAAGACTAGCACCTGCGGTCTGCACGTCCACGTCAACAGAACTGCATTTGGTAACACCCGGGAAGCACAAGACGAGTGCATTTCCCGGGTGCTTTATTTTGTGGAGCACCACTGGAACGAGCTGCTGAAATTCAGCCGCCGCACTGAATACCAGATGAACCGATGGGCAGCTCGCTATGGCTATAAGAACAACCCCAAGGAAATCCTTGAGGACGCAAAAAGGCTGCAACGGTAGATACGCCTGCGTTAATATCACGAACTGGAGCACCATTGAATTCCGTATGTTCCGAGGCACGCTTAAGTACAACACGCTTATCGCTACGCTGGAGTTAGTTGACGCTATTTGCGATATGGCATTGACCTATACCGATTCGGAAATCTCCAAGATTAGTTGGACAGACTTCGTTTCTGGCTTAGACGAGGAAACTTGCTCCGATCTTATAACCTATCTCAAGGAACGGCAGCTCTATGTAAACGCACCAATTGACACAAAGGAGGACAACTGATATGTGTGCAATTTTCGGCTTAATCGACTATAACCACACCCTAAACGCAAAGCAGCGCGAGAAGGTCTTGCGCGTGCTCTCTCAGGAATGCGAGGAACGCGGAACTGACGCAACAGGTTTCGCGTTTAATTCCCGTGGCAAACTCACGATTTTCAAGCGCCCGTTTGCCGCTCACAACGTTCATCTCAAGCTTCGCGAGGACGCAAATGTTATCATGGGTCACACCCGCATGGCAACGCAGGGGAATAAGCTTGACAACCGCAACAACCACCCATTTCCGGGTTTGGTGAATGGAACGCATTTCGCTCTTGCACATAACGGCGTACTGCATAATGACCTTTCACTCCGCTCCCAGATGAAACTCCCGAACACGCCCATTAAGACCGACAGCTACATAGCCGTTCAGCTTATCGAACTGCAGAAAACCCTCGACATGAAAGCCATCGGAGAGATGGCTGAACTTGTCGAAGGTTCTTTTGTGTTCACAATACTTGACGACCACAACAATCTATATTTCGTCAAGGGCGACAACCCGCTTGCTTTATATCATTACGAGAAGTACGGCTTCTACGTTTACGCAAGCACAGAAGCAATCCTTGACCGCGCACTGGCAGAACTCGGAATACTCAGATTTGAGCATACCGAGATTCAGACAACCTGCGGTGATGTAATCAAGATAGACAGCACAGGTGCAATGAAGCAAGGATTGTTCGATATCTCCAATCTGTACGGTTACGACTATCGCTTTCTCCGAAGCATCTATTGGGATTATCCAGAACCTAGTGGGCATGACTCTCCCGAAGAGAAACAGCTGAAGGACTTTGCCGCAAGCATTGGAGTTAACCGAGAGGACATTGACCTTTTGCTGTGTTATGGATACTTTGTTGAGGAAATCGAAGAAATGCTATATCACCCCGGCGAGTTTGAGCAAGCACTTGCAGAAATCCTTGACGAGTGCGCCTTTGATTACTGTGGTGAGTTCTGATGAAGAATTTCGTATTCGGATATGCTAGGGTATCCACAGAACAGCAGAATCTTGACAGGCAGATTGATATGCTTGAGAAGTACGGCGTGGACTACCTCTACAACGAGAAGATGACCGGCACAAAGCGCAACCGCCCCGAACTGGAAAACCTGCTTGAACGGCTCACTGAGGGTGATACCGTTGTGGTTGAATCCCTTTCCCGTCTTGGAAGAAGCACCAAAGACCTAATCTGGCTAATGGAAACTTTCAACACCAAAGGTGTTAACCTTGTTTCGCTGAAAGAGTCCATTGACACGACAACAAGCACCGGCAAGCTACTTTTCACGCTGATGTCTGCGTTGGCTCAGTTCGAGCGTGATGTCCTCGCCGACAGAACACGCGAGGGGCTTACCGCCGCTCGTGCCAGAGGCAGAAAAGGTGGACGACCTCCGGTTAATCAAGAGGCAGTACGAAAGGCAATAAAAATGTACCATACCGGTCAGTATTCAGTGAAAGAGATAACCGAGCTGACCGGAGTAAAGCCCTCGACACTTTATAAGCATCTGCGTTCTTCATAAATCGGAGGTTTTCCGCACATTGATTTTCGCAGAAGTTTTCGCACATTTTCAGCCCCGAATTTGCATATAATCCGGGGCTTTATTTTTTGTACGAAAAACGAACGTTTTTTGAACACTTCAACAATATAGTAAAACATCAATGGAGGTTTTACTATGGAAAATGAAAACTATCAGGAACTTGCGAATGCAATTATTATTCGTGCTGCGAAGGATTACCGCATTCTGCTTAGATATCGTCAGAAACACCCCGGTAATGCTGAAATCGAACGCAGGATAAATAAGCTGGAAAGAGAGATACATACTCCGTTTTTTCAGAGCTTGACCAAGCTTAATGTTGATGAAATATTTTCAGCAATTAAATCTGAATATGAGCAGTGATAAATTAACCCCTGTCGCTATTGACAGGGGTTAATTACTGCCAAATAAATACACTTTACTCTTGATTTATCTGAGTCAATATAGCTGATCAGGATTGAGGTTTCATCTTGCGCAGGAAAGCCTTATTATCTCAAATCCAGAGGAATCAGGCCGGACAGTGTTTATGTGCGTCAGGGTTCATCAAGCGTGCCTGCTTCTGCTGAACGAATAAAGGCGATGATAGTTGAAACGAACGGCACCGGACTGATGAAAATTGCGGACTCCTATAAGAACAGCACAGTTAAGCATAAGCTTGAGGTAACCGAACAGGCATTCAAAATAACGTTGCCGTTCAGACCTGAAGTAATGAACGGATTTAAATAAGAAACAAGAGGGTCGCATCTACGGCCATCTTGCATTTTATAGGGAATAGTGGTAAAATGAAAGGCGAGGAGTGATAAAATGAACGATAGTCTGACATTCTTGCTTGAAAAATCAAAGAACAATAAAGAACTTACCGAAAGAATATACGCGACCCGAAACGGCAGAAATCCCGTGAACGCGCTCTGTGAGTTGGCAACATCCGAGGGATTCCCGATAACTGCGGCTGAACTTCTCTACGATGGCGAAGAAACCTGCGCCGCAATGTGCCGCTCGGTAAACGGCGGGGGAGTTGATACTCCGGACGGATGGGACGATGTTTACGAGATGTTTTTCGCTGCCCTTGACTATATGAATAAATAATCAGACTTCCGTAATTTCAAAATACCCCATCATCTCCCGGAATGCGTCCTGCGCGAGCTGGCAGGTGCTGATGAGGTCACCGTGCTGGCTGTCCCAGTTTTTCAGACCGTTGTAATAAAGCAGCTTAATGCTCGCGTCGATGATGAACGGCACGACGCCAGAGCGAAGGCACTCCTTGAACATAATGAGCCGCCCTACGCGGCCGTTTCCGTCCTGGAACGGGTGTATCTTTTCGAACCTCGCGTGGAATTCCACGATGTCCTCGAGGGTTTTCGGCGCACCGTTTTCGTAATCCGAAAGTAGCCTGCGCATTTCCGTGTGGACGTCCCCCGGGAGCGTGGTAATTTCGCCGCCGACCTCGTTCGGCTGCTTCTTGTAGTCCCCGACCGCGAACCACGCTTTCCAGCTGTCGGAAGTTCCGGATTTCAGAACGCGGTGAAGCTCCTTGATGAACGCTTCGGACAGCTTTTTACTTCGGTTCTCGATGATGAGGTCAATACAGCGGAAGTGGTTGGATGTTTCGATGATGTCGTCCACATTGATGGTTTCGTCTTTCAGCACGCTGATCGTGTTGGTTTCGAAGATGTATCGGGTCTGGTCGGCGGTCAGGCGGCTGCCCTCGATGTGGTTGGAGTTGTAGGTCAGCTCCACCTGTATCTTGTGGTAGATACCGCCTTTGCGGCCGGTCTGCATTTCGTCTGCGAGTATCTCAGCGAGGGTGGATGGCGCTTTCTTTGCTGTCGCGGCGCGCGTGGGCCTGGTCGCATTCCCCGGGATATTCCACGTCTTTCCGGTCAGAAACGCGCCCTCTATGCGCCCCTGCGAGCAGTAATTCCGGACGCTGCGTTCGGACAGGCTCCACAGCTTCGCGGCTTGCTTTACGGATATGTATTTCATGATTTTAACTCCTTTTGGATATTATATATTGTTATCGGCAAAAAATCAAGAGAATTTTTTGGAGGATAATTTGCTGAAATTGCCGATAGCGGCAGTCGGAAAATTTTTTGAATTGATGAATATGAGGAAATCGTTGCTCTCCTGCGGCTGATGAGCGAGATTGAAAAGGGCGTGCATTCCGCACGGGAAAAGGGCTAGATAGACTTTTCAGAAATTGAGAAGGAGTTCTCGCGCAACATTCCGGATTGAGTAATTTCTCAATAATGCGTGTTGACAATCTGCATATAATAAGCTATAATATATGCATATAAACCGCAATATAAGGAGAAACCATGCGAAAGTTCGACTACACATTCCTGAAAAAAATCAGCGTCTCCGCTGACATAATGAACTCTGCGACCTCGATATACGAGATGAAAGCAAAGGCAGAGCTGCGCCGAACCGACTTCGCGGACGTATTCTCGGCGATGGAATCCGTCGCGAAGATACAGTCGGTGAAAAGCTCCAACGCCATCGAGGGGATAATCACGACGGACAAGCGTATCCGCGACATTGTGAACAAATCCACCGCGCCGCAGGGACAAAACGAGCTTGAAATCGCAGGCTACCGCGACGCGCTAGACCTTATCCACAGCAGTTACTCCGACATTCCGTTCAGCGAAAAAAGCATACTGGAGCTGCACCGAATGCTTCTCCAGCCAAGCGGCGACGACCTCGCGGGGAAGTACAAGACGGAGGACAATTTCATCATGGAAACCGACCGCCGGGGAGTACGCAGCGTGCGCTTCACGTCGGTTCCAGCAAACGAAACTGCCTCAGCTATGGAACAGCTTATTCTTGCGTATCACGACGCGTATTCGGAGTCGGAAATCAACCCACTGCTGCTTATCCCGTGCGTGATTCTGGATTTCCTCTGCATTCACCCGTTTCGCGACGGAAACGGCAGAATGTCAAGATTGCTGTCGCTGCTGTTGCTGTATAAATGCGGATTCAGCGCGGGAAAATATGTGTCAATTGAGGAACAGATAAACACCTACAAAAATTATTATTACACGTCCTTGCAGAAATCCTCTGAGCGCTGGCACGAGAACGATAACAGCTACTTTCCGTTCATCGACAACTATCTGTTTAACCTGAAAATGAGTTACTTTGAACTTGACAGCAGATTTGCGAAGTTCAAGGATAAAAAGATAACAAAGAAACAGCGAATCGGGGAGTTTATAACGGGCAGTCTGCTGCCTGTTTCCAAACGTGATATTTGCGACAAACTTCCCGACATCAGCGTTACGACCGTCGAGGTCGAACTCGGCAGATTACTGAAATCCGGCGAAATCGAGAAAATCGGAAACGGACGCGGGACGAAATACCGCGCTGTAAACAAGACTGAATAATCCCGCGCAACGCATAGCTTCACGCGCTGACAAAAAAAGCCCCTGCTCGTTTTGGACGAACTGGGGTAATGTCAGCTACGTTCTATTTTGTTACGTTGTACTATATTCAGTGTGTCTTTGCTAGTTGCTCTCGCATTTTGTTTACCGGCTCAATTAATTTTTGTTCCAGCAATTTATTACACTTTAATTTGATAACACGTATTTTATAACACTCTTTCAACGGAAAATGCGTATTGATATTGTCAATATAGCTTTACACATTTCGCTCAAAAATTTTGAGCAGCAGTGCAATGGATATTTATTCCATTGCGGCGGCCGCAGATTTGCCCGTCTTATCCGAGTAATATCTGCGGCGCTTCTCTGCCGGAGGCATTCCGCCTATCGACGAGCATATCCGGCGGTTATTCCAATAGCTCATGTAGTAGCGCCAGATCATTGTTTTCAGCTGTTCTGTCGTGTAATCCGTACTTCTTCTGCCGCGGCTGTAAAACAGCTCGTTCTTCATTCGCGCCCACATGCTTTCGCAGCGGGCGTTGTCATGACATCTGCCTCCAGCACTGTTCATGCTCTGCTTTACTCCATACTCGTTCAGCGCAGCTCTGTATGAAGCGCTTATGTACTGGCTCCCGCGGTCGGAGTGGAGTACCGCACCGCAAAATTCTGGATACGCTGCAGCTGTATTTTCGACAGTTGCAGCGCATAACTCGGCTCTCATGTTATCGTCCATTGACAGCCCGACAGCAGTCAGGTCGTAACAATCAAATATTGCCGACACATATAACTTGCCATTTTTAGCTTTGACTTCCGTGATGTCGGTTACACATTTGCTGAAAGGTTTGTCGGCTTTAAAATCACGTTTCAGCAGGTCGTCTGACTTTCGCGCTTCGCGGTCCGCCTTCGTGATTCCATTCGGCTTTCGGTTGGGTCTGTGCGTTATTCCGATGGCTGTCATTACGCGGTATACCGTGGTTTCACTTGGTATTCCGGAATCCGGATATTTAAGGAGCAGCGCCTTATGCATTTGCTCCCGACCATATGTATCGTTGCATTCGTCTTCGCTGAGTATCTCCATCATTTTTGCCGCCAGTTCTTCGTGCTTCCAGGGATTATTACGATTTTTCAGATATTCGTGAAATCCCTGACGTGTCACTTTCAGCGCTTTGCAGCAGAACGAAATCCTGCCTTTTGCGCCTCCATCGCAGGTTTTGAACGCAATGAACTTCATTCGCTCCTGCTTGTTTACTTCCGACGGCTCGCGGCGAAAAAAAGCTGCCGCCTCATTCAAGAAATCCCTTTCCTCCTGAAGCCGTTTGTTTTCCTTGTTCAGCCGCTTTACCTCGCTTCGCAGCTGCCGGATCTCCTCAGCCAGGTAGTGTAGTCTCGAATTTTTGTTTTTTCGAGTGTCAACTCTAAGGGGATTATATCATTTTTGAGATGGCAGTCTTTTTTTACAGCGCCTCGGTCTGTCGTTTATTGATCATCACAATATTCTTGCCGTCACCGCAGTATCTTTTTTCTGTATTCTGCCGGAGAAAATCCGGTCACCTGCCTGAACTGCCGTGAGAAGAATTTTTCATCATCGTAACCGC
>JAGAJA010000062.1 GCA_017829075.1 Oscillospiraceae bacterium
GAAAACAAGAGTTTTCCCCCGGTCAATGACTGCGGAGCAGTCATTGACAAACTCCTATATAATGTGTGATACGTTTTAATTTGGAGGTGCAAATCTGACAGGGAGAGTTGCAAGCCCCCTCCGAAAACGCGCGGCGAAATAGTTGTCTGTGGCTGCCGCAGTCAGCCACAGACAGGGGGAAAACTCTTGTTTTCCCCCTGTAACCCCTTTAGCGCTTCTGACGCGTTTGTGCGCTACCGCGCTGAGTGGTGGGGCGCTGCCCCACGCCCCGCTTCCTTTTGGAAGCCAAAAGGAAGCGAAAAACAATTGCGCTTCGCGCTAAGGTGCAAACAGAAAACTGCCCGACAAATTCCAATTTGTCTATGCACTCGACAAAAACGGGGCGCTGCTTTTGAACAACGCCCCATATAAGTATTTCTTCTCAGTTCTTCAGGCTCTGAAGCGGCGCGGGAATTCTTCCGCCCCTGCTTATGAACTTGCTCGGAGAGAACTTGCTCACCGGCATTATCGGCGCGCTGCCGAACAGACCGCCGAATTCCACCATGTCGCCCTCTTTCATGCCGATAGCGGGAATTACACGGACAGCGGTAGTCTTGCTGTTCACCATGCCGATAGCCGCTTCGTCGGCTATGATCGCGGAAATAACGTCCGCAGGAGTGTCGCCGGGAATTGCTATCATATCCAGACCGACAGAGCATACCGCGGTCATTGCTTCCAGCTTTTCAAGGGACAGGCTGCCCTTTACCGCAGCGTCGATCATGCCAGCGTCCTCGGAAACCGGGATAAACGCGCCGGAAAGTCCGCCAACATGGGACGAAGCCATAACGCCGCCTTTCTTTACCGCGTCATTCAGCATTGCAAGGCAGGCGGTAGTTCCATGACAGCCGCAGCTTTCCAGACCGATCTCCTCAAGGATATGCGCAACAGAGTCGCCCACCGCCGGAGTCGGCGCAAGGGAGAGGTCAACAATACCGAACGGAACGCCAAGCCTGCGGGAAGCCTCCGTGCCGACAAGCTGACCCATTCTGGTGATCTTGAACGCGGTCTTTTTGATAACGTCCGCGATCTCGCTGATGTTCGCGTCCGGGTACTTTCTAAGCGCCGCACGGACTACGCCGGGGCCGGAAACGCCCACATTTATCTCACAGTCATACTCACCCACGCCGTGGAATGCCCCCGCCATAAAGGGATTGTCCTCAACAGCGTTGCAGAATACAACTATCTTCGCCGCGCCAAAATAGCTGTTATCCTTAGTCGCCTGCGCTGCGTCGAGGATAATCTTACCCATCATCGCGACTGCGTCCATGTTTATTCCCGCTCTGGTGGAACCGATATTTACAGAGGAGCAGACATTGCTCGTCACCGCAAGAGCCTCCGGAATGGACTCGATAAGCTCCTTGTCGCCGGCAGAAAATCCCTTGTGAACCAGCGCGGAATAACCGCCTATGTAGTTTACTCCTGTGCCGTCAGCGGCTCTCTGGAGCGCCTTTGCGAACTTCACCGGACTGCCCTTGCAGGCTGCGGACACCATTGCAATAGGTGTGACCGAGATTCGCTTGTTGACTATCGGGATACCGTACTGCTTCTCTATCTCCTCGCCGGTCTTAACAAGGTTCTCAGCCTTGCTCATAATCTTGTCGTATACCTTGTCACACGCCTTGTCTATATCGCTGTCGATACAGTCCAGCAGGGAGATACCCATAGTAATAGTACGGATATCGAGGTTCTCCTCCTGTATCATCTTTATCGTTTCTAAAATGTCACCTGAATTTAGCATTTATCGGCATTCTCCTTAATTATATTCTGTGCATCGCGTTGAAGATGTCCTCGTGCATTACATGAACCTGAAGTCCCATATCGTTACCAGCCTTTGTAAGCTTGTCGGCGAAGTCGATATAGTCTATGGTAAGCCCGGAGATCTCTATCATCATGGTCATCGCAAACAGATCCTGCATAATTGTCTGGGTAACGTCCATAACGTTCGCGTTGCATTCAGCGCAGATACCGCTCACCTTTGCCAGAATTCCTACCGTGTCCTTACCGATTACAGCAACAACTGCTCTCATTGTTTCCTCCTGTTCTGCGGTCAATATGTATAAAAATATGCACCGCAAGCCTTTATTTTTTATCTTTCTTATCTATTATACTAAAAAAATCTGAAAAAGTAAATGTATTCATAGACAAAATTGAAATTTTGTGATAAAATAATAAAAAAAGCTTTTGAAAAGATAATAATATGGTTATTTTTTCAGCAGAACAAAAGAGGGAAAATAATGGAAAACAAGATAGTCCGCAGGATCCCTGCGGATATTCATAATCACTCAACGCTTTCGCCGGACGGCTTCGACCAGCCGATGAGCATGGCGGAGCGAGCCTGCGGGCTGGGTATAAAGCACTTCGCGCTTACCGACCATATTGAAACTGAGAAATTCGACGGCTGGGATTACGCCGGGGCAGTGGAGAAGTCCTACGAGACGTTCCTTGAGATAAAGGAGCGGTTTGAGGGCAGAATGGAGGTATACTACGGAGTGGAGCTGGGTCAGCCGCTGTTTGACCTTCCGCTGGCGGAAAAGCTGCTGGCGGCGCACGACTACGATTTCGTGTTAGGCTCTACCCACCGCACAAGGACATACCCATACCTTAACCAGATCCCCGACAGCGAGGAGGACAGACGCCGCTGCCTTGACGAATACTTCGAGGAGGAGCTGCGCCTTGCGGAATGGGGGAAATTCTGCTCCCTGTCGCACCTCACCTTTCCGCTCCGCTTCATCAGCGGAGATTTCGGCGGTCACGAGGTAGATATGAGCCGTTACAGCGCGATAATCGACAAGATACTTGAAACCATAATAAGCCGGGACATCGCTCTGGAGGTCAATTCCTCCGGCATTCGCAAGGGACTTCATGTCCCAATGCCCTCAGCGGAATACATAAAGCGCTACTACGACAAGGGCGGGCGAATGATAACCATAGGCTCTGACGCGCACCGGGCTTCCGATGTAGGCGCGGACATTCCGCAGGTATTAGAAATGCTGAAGGAAATAGGCTTTGGCGAGATATGTATTTTCAGGAAAAAACAACCGATATTCATTTCCATACAGGAGGAACAGCTATGAATAATGCAAATAAAAAGCTTCTTGATCTGCTGAAGCAGAACGCAAGACTTTCAAACTCCGAGCTGGCGGCAATGCTGGGTATCTCCGAGCAGGAGGTAATCGCCGGAATAAAGCAGCTTGAGCAGGAGGGTATAATTATCGGCTACGCAGCCATAGTAAACGAGGAGAAAGCGGACGACAACGCGGTAACTGCAATAATTGAGCTTAAGGTGACCCCGTTCAAGGACAGGGGCTTCGACGACCTTGCCCACACTATCATGCAGTATGACGAGGTAGACACGGTGTTTCTGCTGTCCGGTGCGAACGATCTGTCGATAACCATTACCGGCACCAGCCTGCGCAAGGTGGCGCTGTTCGTGTCCGAGCGTCTGGCGGTGCTGGACGGCGTGCTATCCACCACCACCCACTTTGTCCTCAGAAGATACAAGGAAAAAAATCATGTTTTCAACGAGGAACACTCCGATGAAAGGAGTCTGGTTTCCCCGTGATAGATTACGATAAGATAATCCCGCAGAAAATACGGGATATTCAGCCCTCCGGCATTCGGAAATTCTTCGACATCGCTCAGCAGGTGGAGGGAGTTATCTCTCTGTCCGTCGGCGAGCCGGATTTCAAGACCCCGTGGGCTGCGAGAAAAGAAGCGATAAACGTTCTTGAAAAGGGAAGGACGGCATACACTGCAAATGCCGGTCTTATCCAGCTCAGAAAAGAAATTTCGCTGTATCTCAAGAATTTCATTCGCACCGAGTACGACCCGGAGGGCGAGATAATCGTCACCGTCGGCGGCTCTGAGGCTCTCGACCTTGCAATGCGGGCGCTGATACAGCCGGGGGACGAGGTTCTTGTGCCGGAGCCGAGCTTTGTGTGCTATTCCCCGATAGTCACCGTCTGCGGCGGCACTCCCGTGCCGATAGTTATGACGGAGGAGGATAAGTTCAAGCTTCGCGCAGACTCCCTCAAAGCGGCGATAACTCCCCGGACAAAGGCTCTTATTCTGCCGTTCCCGAACAATCCCACCGGCTCTATAATGCGCCGGGAGGAGCTTGAAAAGATAGCGGAAGTCCTGCGGGGAACAGATATAATGGTCATCTCGGACGAGATATACTCTGAAATGACCTACGGCAGCGAAAAGCACGTTTCAATCGCGGAGCTTGAGGGAATGCAGGAGCGGACGATAGTCGTCAACGGCTTCTCCAAGACCTACGCAATGACCGGCTGGCGGCTTGGCTACTGCGCAGGCCCCCGCCCGGTAATAAAGCAGATGCTGAAACTCCACCAGTACTGCATAATGAGCAGCCCCACGGTCAGCCAGTACGCGGCAATAGCCGCCCTTACCAAGTGCCGCGAGGACGTGGACAGAATGCTGGAGGAATACGATATGCGCCGCAGGCTGGTAGTAAAGGGCTTCAACGACATGGGGCTTACCTGCTTCGAGCCGGAGGGCGCGTTCTATGTGTTCCCCTGCATAAAATCCACCGGAATGAAGAGCAGCGAATTCTGCGAAAAGCTGATTTACAGCAAAAAAGTGGCGGTAGTCCCCGGCAGCGCGTTCGGTGAGAGCGGCGAGGGATACATCAGAGTGTCCTACGCGTATTCCGTGCAGCACATTACCACCGCACTTGAGCGCATACGGGAATTCGTAGAGGAGCTTAAAAAGTGAGCACACTGAAAGCGCTTGCCTTTGCTAAGCTCAACCTGTATCTGGACATAACCGGCAGGCGGCAGGACGGATATCACCTGCTTGAAACGGTCATGCAGAGCATCTCGCTTGCGGACAGTGTTTCTGTGGAATTAAGCGGCGGCAGCGGTATTTCGCTTTTCTGCGACCGGGAGGGCGTCCCGACAGACCGCCGTAACACCGCTTACCGCGCGGCAGAGCTGTTTTTACAGACTGCCGGAAAAGACGCGCAGGTGGATATCTCAATCGAAAAACATATCCCCAGCGGCGCGGGAATGGGCGGTGGAAGCGCGGACGCGGCGGCGGTCTTACGGCTGCTGAATATCGGCTTCGGCTGTCCACTCGATGAAAAAGCGCTGCTGGATATAGCGGCGCAGATAGGCGCGGACGTCCCGTTCTGCCTTGTAGGAGGGACTAAGCTCTGCCGGGGTATCGGCGAGCAGCTTTCGGAATTTCCGGAGGTCAGGGACGTGACATTCCTTGTGGTAAAGCCGGATTTCTCCTGCCCCACCGGAGAAGCCTACGCCAGATACGACGCTGCGCCGATACCGTCCTGCGGAGGTCTGGGCAGCTTCACTGCGGCAATGGAGAACAGGAGCTTTGCCCGGAAGATGTACAACGTCTTTCAGTTGCTGTATGCAGACGAGCGGATAGAAACGCTTTGCACTCAGCTAGTGGAGCTTGGGGCGGAGGGCGCAATGCTCACCGGCAGCGGCTCTGCGGTTTTCGGAGTGTTTGGGGACTGCTATAAGGCAAAGGCGGCGCTGGATAAGCTTCCCGCCGGCTGCTTTAAGGAACTGTGTATACCGTCGCATACAGGCGGCGTTGAGATCATTGGAGCGGAAGGAGATTAGATATTATGATCAAGGTTCAGAACAATATCGGTACTATCACGATTTCGCAGGACTATTTCACGTCCCTCATCGGAAGCACCGTGACCGGCTGCTTCGGCGTGGTGCAGATGAATATAAGCAATGCGCGGCAGACGCTCATGGCGGCTCTGCCGTTCGTGAAAAAGAAGAGCTTTGAGCGCGGCATAAGCGTCCGCGCCGGGCGGGATAAGCTGGTGGTAGACCTGCATATCACAGTGCTTTACGGCGTGAATGTCGGCACGGTGGTGAAGAGCATCATCAATAAGGTAAAGTATGTCATGGAAGAAAGCACTGGCATTTCCGTTGAACGGGTGAATGTCTATGTGGACGAGATAAGAACTTGATCCGCACATAAATAAAAAACAGGAAGGGATATAGTAAACAATGACGCTAACAGGAAAGCTGTTCCGGGACGCTGTTATCTCGGGCGCTAACAATATTTCCAACAACAGGCTTGCAGTAGACGAACTTAACGTATTCCCCGTGCCGGACGGAGATACCGGTACAAATATGTCCATGACAATCGGCAATGCACTGCCGGAGCTTAAAGCCGCCGGGGACGCTATCTCAGCAGGGGACGCGGCGAAGCTCACCGCCTCTGCTATGCTGAGAGGCGCACGGGGTAATTCCGGTGTAATTCTGTCGCTTATCTTCCGGGGACTTTCAAAGGGTCTTGCCGGAAAGAACGAGGCTGACGCGAAAATGCTGTCCGACGCATTCAAGCTGGGCGTGGACGCGGCTTACAAATCGGTAATGAAGCCCACTGAGGGTACTATCCTCACCGTGGCGAGAGAAGCCTACGAAAACACCGCAGACCTTGCCAAAGAGGGCGGCGACGCGGCTGAATTCCTCAGAGCCTACATCGCCGAGGGCGAAAAGAGCCTTGAAAAGACCCCGGAGCTGCTCCCCGCGCTGAAAAAGGCAGGTGTAGTTGACGCCGGCGGCAAGGGTCTGCTGGTAATTTTGTCAGGTATGCTGGAGGTAATTTCCGGCGGCGAGATGATACGCTCCGACAGCGAAACCAAACCGGCTGCTCCGGCGGCAGTTGCTGCGGCAGGTGCAGTGCAGGAGGATATCCACTTTGCCTACTGCACCGAGTTCATAGTCAACAAGAAACAGGGCGCAAAGGACGCTACCGCGCTCCGGGCGTTCCTCGAAACCATCGGCGACTGCGTGGTGGTAGTTGACGACGACGATATCATCAAGGTTCACGTTCACTCCAACCACCCCGGCAAGGCTATCGAAGAGGGGCTGAAATTCGGCGAGCTGACCAAGATGAAGATAGAGAATATGCGCGAGCAGCACAACAATATCATCAAGGCAGACGAAGCAGTGCAGCAGAACCGGAAAGCCCCGGTTCCACCGGAGAAGGACTTTGGATTTGTTGCAGTGGCAGCCGGCGCGGGAGTTGAGTCGCTGTTCCGGGATCTGGGCGCTGACAGCATCGTGCGCGGCGGTCAGACCATGAACCCCTCCACCGAGGATATCCTTGAAGCTGTCGGGCAGACCCCGGCGCATAACGTATTCGTCCTGCCGAACAACAAGAACATCATAATGGCGGCGGAGCAGGCGGTTTCCCTCGCGGACAGAAACGTCTGCGTTATCCAGTCCCGGACTATCCCGCAGGGAATTTCCGCGCTGATGTCCTTTGACCCCGGCGCAGATTTTGTCGCAAACCGCAGCGCAATGACCGACGCACTTGCAAGAGTGCAGAGCGGACAGATAACCTTTGCGGTAAGGGACAGCGAATACGACGGTCATAAGATAAAGCAGGGCGAGATACTTGCAATGGACAACGGCAAGATCGTGTTCACCGAAAAGGACGTTTCAAAGGCTCTGGTAAAGCTCACCAAGCGGCTGGTCAGCAGCTCCAGCAGCTTCATCACGGTGATCTACGGCTCGGACGTCACCGACGAGGCGGCAAATGCAGCTTATGAGCAGCTCCGGGCGAAGATCAGCGACAATATCGACATAAATCTCGTCAACGGCGGTCAGCCGGTGTATTATTACATCATTTCTGTTGAATAATGGAGATAACCTATCTTAAAGGCGTAGGTCCGAAACGGGCAGAATTGTACAAGAAGATCGGGGTGGAAACGGTGGAACAGCTTGTGGAGCTGTTCCCCCGGGATTATGTTGACTTCACCACCCCGAAGCCGATAGCGGAGGTGCAGACCGGTGAGGTGTGCGCCTTTCGCGCATTTGTGAAGCGAAAAACCGCGCCTTTCAGCGAGTACGCAAGAATGGCGCTGTACAAGGCAGAACTTACCGACGGCACAGGCAATATCACGGCGGTGTTCTTCAACGCGAAATACACCTTTGCAAAGCTGGAGGAGGATCACGAGTACCTATTCTACGGGAAGATCTCCGGCGACCTCGTGCGAAAGCAGGTAGGCTCGCCGCTGTTCGTCCCTGTTTCGGAGCACGGACTTATGCCGAAATACCCCCTCACCGCAGGACTTACCAACAACATGGTTTCCGCCAACGTGAAAACCGCACTGGAACTGGTGAAGATCGGGGAAACCCTGCCGGAATGGCTCACAGAGCGGTTCGGGCTGCTTTCAAGGGAACAGGCGGTGCGGCAGATACACTTCCCGAAAAGCCGGGAGGAATACACAGCAGCGCGGCGCAGGCTGGTGTTTGAAGAGCTTGTGACGCTCCGGCTGGGGCTTGCCATGATGAAATACCGCGGGCGGGAACGTTCCGGCGCGGTCATGAAAAATACCGATATCTCAGAGCTGTGGGAAGCACTCCCCTTTACTCCGACTAACGCGCAGCTCCGCGCCGTTTCCGACTGTATCCGGGATATGCAGCGGGAATTCCCGATGAACCGGCTGATTCAGGGCGATGTGGGCAGCGGAAAGACCTTAGTCGCGGCGGCAGCGGCTTATTTCTGCTTCAAGAACAGATTTAGCGCAATGGTAATGGCTCCCACCGAGGTACTGGCGCAGCAGCACTACAAAACCTTTTCAGAGCTTCTTGGCAAGCTTGGAGTAAGAGTGGAACTGCTCTCCGGCAGCCTTACCGCAAAGGAAAGAGCGGACGTCCGCCGCCGGGCGCAGGAGGGCGAGATTGACGTGCTCATCGGCACTCAGGCGCTTATCCAGAAAGCCTCGGCTATGAGCAATACCGGACTTGTCATTGTGGACGAGCAGCACCGCTTCGGTGTGGCTCAGCGCGGCGCGCTGGCGGAAAAGGGAATAAATCCGCATATCCTCGCCATGTCCGCAACCCCTATTCCCCGCACTTTGGCACTCATCATCTACGGCGACCTTGACGTGTCGGTGCTGAATGAAATGCCAAAGGGCAGAATTCCGATAAAGACCTACGCGGTGGACAGCAGCTTCCGGCAGCGGGTGTATAACTTCATCAAAAAGCATATCGCCGCAGGCAGACAGGCTTATATCGTCTGCCCTCTGGTAGAGTCGGACGAGGGCAAAAGCGACAAGGCGAGCGCGATAGAATACTACGATACCCTTGTGAACGGCGAATTCCGGGGAATTCCCGCCGGACTGCTCTACGGCAGGCTGAAACAGTCGGAAAAGGAGCGGGTCATGGAGGAATTCAAGGCGAACCGACTGAAGCTGCTGGTTTCCACGACGGTCATTGAAGTTGGGATAGATGTTCCGAACGCGGTGGTAATGCTCATTGAGAACGCGGAGCAATTTGGACTGTCCCAGCTTCATCAGCTAAGAGGAAGAGTCGGCAGAGGAACTGAACAGAGCTACTGCATACTCATGACAGACAGCAAAAGCGAGTACACAAAGGCGCGAACAGACGCAATGGTGCGCACCACTGACGGCTTTGAGCTGGCGCAGGAGGATCTCCAGCTTCGCGGGCCGGGTAATTTCTTCGGCAGGGAGCAGCATGGTCTGCCGCCGCTCAAGGTGGCGGATATCGCTGACGACGCGGCGGTGCTGGAGCAAGTGGACTCTCTGGCAGACGAGATATTGCGATCGGACAGAAAGCTTTCAAATCCGGAAAACGAGCTGCTTCGCAAAAATGTGGAGCGACTGTTCGGAAAAAACGGCGAATATTCGTGGAATTAAAAAGGAGAACGGAATGTCACAGCAGGAACTGACAATGGAGCGGTGGAGATATCCCCGCTTTTTCACTGAAAATATCTCGGAAACGGCGGCGGTGCTGAATCCTGAGGACTCAAAGCACGTTTCTCAGGTGCTGAGAATGAAGCCGGGAGATATCGCCGTTATCTGCGACGGAAAGGGAATGGATCATCTCGGCAGGCTGGAAAGCGCCGCCGGCGAGTGCGTGTTTGAGATCCTCGAAAAAACAGCTAATCAGGCAGAGCCTAGCGTACATCTGCGGCTGTTTCAGGCTATGCCGAAGGGCGACAAAATGGACTTCATCGTGCAAAAAGCGGTGGAGTGCGGAGCCTGCGAAATAATACCGTTTTTCTCGAAGCGCTGCGTTTCCCGCCCGGACAGAAAGCAGCTTGTGAAGAAAACCGAGCGCTGGCAGAGGATAGCCTACGAAGCGGCGAAGCAGTGCGGGCGCGGCATTATCCCGAAAGTCGGTGAAACGGTGGAATTTTCCGCGCTCCCCGGCATGATATCACCGGAAAATACGGGAATACTGTTCTATGAGTGCGCACAGACCCCGCTGCGGGAAGCAGTACGGGAGTTCGGCAAAAATATCGACATAGTTATCGGCAGCGAGGGCGGCTTTGAGCCGTCTGAAGCAGAAAAGCTGGTCGAAGCCGGACTTACCTCCGTGTCCCTCGGGAAACGCATTCTCCGGTGTGAAACCGCGCCGATTGCGGCGATTTCGGTTTTGATGAATATGACAGGAAATATGTAATTTTTTTGGCACTAATGACTAAAATTTCGGCTGACACTTGAAAAAATTCTGAAATAGGTATATACTATACTTTACAGGAAGCGAAAACACGCCGCAGAAGCATTTGCCGACGCGGAACCAAGTTCAAACTTTATGGAGGTATTTACATGAAGGGATTAGGAATTGCTCTGGTCGGAATTCTCGCCATTGCAGGCGGTATTGCGGCTGCTACTATTATCACAAAGAAGAAGCTTGAAAAGGAAAACGACGAGGATTATTACGACGACTGGGACGAGGAATGGGACGACGACGGCGCTGATTTCGATTTTGACGAGGACGCCGACATAACCGATCTCACCGAGGACGAGCCGGAGGATAAGCCCTCCGCTCCCGCTGAAACAGCAAAAAAGGTGAGCGAGATGGTCGAGGAGGTCAATGAGCCTGCTCCCGATGAGAAGCTCTGATCTGCTGCATTTTAAACAGGAGTGCGGTGATGCGTTGGCATTGCCGCATTTTGTTGTCCGGAGGGATTTTATGAGAAAAACTATCGCGGCGGGGATTGCCCTGCTGGGAATTATGTCGGTATGCGGCTGCGCTGCGGACAGGAGCGAGGGAATAACTGAGCAGCTCCCTGAGAACACCGCTCAGGTCACTGTGGAAACTCAGCCGGTCACAACTCCGCCGGAAACCTCACCGGCAGAGGAGATCGAGGAGATTCCGGAAACAGAAGCCTCACTGCAAGCGACCGAGCCTGCCGAACAGATCGACCCGGTGCTGCTCGCTGGGAGCTTCGACAGCGAATATCTGGGACTTCCCGACCCGGAAACGATTTACATTTTCCGGGACAAGGGAGAAACCGCCGAGATAAACGGCGCGCTGTACTATGGAGTTTCCTGCTATGACGACAGCGAGGGGCAGCTTGTGTTCATCTGCGATTTCTATTTCTCCGCTGACGGGCTTACCGCCTATCGCGCTTATCCGGACAACGAGTTCCGCCTGCTGCCGGAGAAGCCGGATTTCTCAGGATTTGACCCGGAGATACAGTCCCCGGAGGATATTTTTTCTCAGGCAAATGAATTGTATGCTGCGGCGTTCGGGGAACTCTCCTACGACCCGCAGAACTCCCCTGCCGAAATAGACGGCGCAAGCTATTACCCAGTGACAGATGAAAGGCTGAACACCTCCGGAAAACTGAATTCCGCGCTGGAAAAGTACTTCACCGGGGAACTTCTCAACAAGCTTTCTGCCGGGAATGGCAGCGTAATTGCGGACGAAAACGGCGCGCTTTGGTGTACCGCTCATTCCGGCGGGAATGCCGGGTATCTCGGCACGGAATACTCTCTGGATCTGCTGACAGAAGACACAGCCGTATTCTCGGCGGTTTCCCGGTTTGAATACGAGGCTGGTGTGGTTTCCGAGAAGAAATTTGGCTGCACAGCTGTCAGGACGGACAGCGGCTGGCGGTTCACAAGGTTTGAATTTCCGTACTAAACAATAAACACCCCCGCTCCGGCGGGGGTATTTCAGCTTGTTGAAAAAGTACCTTTTCAGGGTGGCGAGAAGCCCTCAGATTCTAGGAACCCGCATAACGGCTAGGCTTTGTGCCTGCCGTTATGCGGCGTGACGACGAAGATGAGGGTTTATCGACAGCCTGACACCCCCGCTTCGGCGGGGGTGTTTGTTTTATGCCCGATAATCAATTAGTTAAGAAAAGAGATAATTTCAGATCAATCATAATCCGCAATGTCTATCCATGTCAGAAGCAGCTCGCGCTCCTCAGGGCGCTTGAATTTAAGCTGCGCCGCAGCAACAATAGGCAGCCAGTCCTGAACGTACTTCACAGCGGTGCCGGTCTTCTTGCAGTAGAGCTTGAGGTACTTCTCTGCGAACTCGGTATGGTGGTTCAGGCAGAACCAGAGATAGGTCTTTGCAATATCCGCAGAAGCGTTGCCCTGCTTTGCCTTAAGCCAGTCAACAATGAACACGCCTTCCTTGTTGATGATGATATTGTCCGGTGTGAACTCTCCGTGGCAGAGCTTAATGTGCTTCGGCATGGACTCCAGACGTGTGAGAAGCTCGTACTTCTTTACGTCGTCGATCATGTCCAGACCCTCGATTGAGCGCTTGAGGTAGTCCTTGAGGCGGCTTATCTTCGGGGAGCGCTGGGAGTTGATCTCGATCTGAAGATCCACCATCTGCTCTAAGTACTCGTCCACCTTGTCGGGATTTTTCTTCATCAGGTCAGCCAGAGTATCGCCCTTTACGAACTTATAGGAGATAGCCCACTTTCCGTCGATCTTGGCAACCTCCTCCAGCGGGGGAATGCGGGAATAACCAGTTTCTTCAACGCGGGTATGTGTAAGAGCCTCGTAAAGCACAACGCTCTTGGGTTCGTTCGGGTCTTTAAATATCTTGACAGCTTTGCCGTCAACCTCGAAAACCTGCACCTTTTCGCCGTCAGAGATCATATTTTTCAGTTCCATACTTCATCTGTCCTTTCCCCGATTTGAACCCCTGTTTCTCTGGAAGTTCAATCCGTTTCGTTACATACATTATATCACTTACAGGTACTCTTGTAAAGTGGTTTTTATCAAATTTGAATAGTTTGTTGGAATTTTTGGAATAATTTTTGTTGGTTTTCACAACAAACATCTATTTGACAACACACTAAACAGGGTTCGATGAATAAATAAGTTTTGAAATAATCTTTTGAAAGGCTTTTGTACTGCACCCGATTATTGAAGCTATCTATCGAAAACTACTCTGATACGCTGGGTGTTTTTCTATTATACATTTGTTGGTTAAAATAAGATGTTGAAATTTCATAGCTCCTCTTTTCTGGCATTTCGGACACATTTTATATCATATTACGTGCAGGACATATTGCAACTCTTTTCATGGATTTTTTGAATTTAGTTTTGCATTTGATGATTTTTATAAAGGAGTTAGTGGTTATCTATAAATTTCGTACAATAATCAATCATAAAAATCATTAGAATTATAGCCTGTATTATGATATAATTATATAAATATTAAAGTGAGGTGTCGGCATGAACGCTATAACAGATGATAAAATCAATAACGGCTTAAAAAATGCGGTAACGCAGATACTTAACATTCTCCCTGAATTTACGGACAAATTTCCTAAAGCATACAGCGTGGGGAATTTTTACTCCGCTACGGAAAATGTTGACTGGACAACAGGTTTCTGGACGGGTGAGATCTGGCTTGCATATGAATATGTCACAACTCACGGTAGTGAGTTTGAAGCAGGTACAGCTGAAAAGCTGAAGAATGCAGGTTTTACGCAGATCAAATCTTTTCTCCACCGAATTGACAATAAAATTGAAGTTGACAACCACGATATGGGATTTCTTTATTCGCCGTCCTGTGTTGCGGGGTACAAGCTGACAGGCAGCGAAGACGGCAAGAAAGCGGCAATAAAAGCTGCCGACCAGCTTCTAACAAGGTATCATCCTGTGGGCGAATTTCTTCAGGCATGGGGTCCGATGGATCAGCCCGAAAATTACAGACTTATCATCGACTGTCTTAACAACCTTCCCCTGCTTTACTGGGCATCAGATGTGACAGGTGACAACAAGTACAGAGAAATTGCTGACAAGCATATCAATACAGCAGTCAGCAATGTTATCCGTGACGACTATTCAACCTGGCACACATTCTTCTTTGATATGGAAACAGGCGCACCGCACCACGGAGCAACCTGTCAGGGCTATCGTGACGGTTCGGCATGGGCAAGAGGTCAGGCGTGGGGCGTATACGGTCTTGCAACAGCTTACCGATATACCAAGCGTAAGGAATATATTCCGCTTTTTAAAAACGTTACAAAATATTATCTTGACCATCTGCCTAAGGATCTGGTGCCGTACTGGGATTTGGAATTTACCGACGGTGATGACCAGCCGAGGGACTCTTCAAGTTCGTCAATTGCTGCCTGCGGTATGCTGGAAATGAGCCGCTGGCTTGATAAAAATGAGGCTGAGTACTACATAAATACCGCAAAGGAAATTATGAATTCGGTGTATGAAAACTACGCTGTATCTGATTTCAGCAAATCCAACGGACTGGTGCTTCACAGCACTTATTCCAATCATTCACCCTACAACACCTGTAACCATTATGGAGTTGATGAGTGCAATATCTGGGGCGATTACTTCTATATGGAAGCATTAACAAGACTTTCAAAGGACTGGATTCAATACTGGTGAGGGAGATCATTATGTTAAATTCAAAGCAGGATTTTATAGATTGTATGCTGAAAATGGCTGATCCGCTGATACCGTATTTCAGCGAAAAGAAAGCAAGGCTCCATCTTGGCGACACAGGCGTTTACTACAATAAAGCCGCCGTATCAATGGAGGGGATCTCACGGCTCCTGTGGGGATTTGTTCCGCTGTTTGCAGGGGGACATAGCAACGAAAAATGGCAGGAAATTTTTAAGTCTGCGCTTACCGAGGGCACGAACCCAGAGGGCGAGGAATTCTGGGGCACATTCAGCGATAAAGACCAGAAATTCGTGGAAATGGCGGCGATTGCCTACGGAATACTTTTTGCTCGTAAGAACGTGTGGGACGCGCTTTCCGAAAAGGCACAGGACAATCTTGCCGAATATCTGTACGCTATCAATGAGTACACACTTCCAGAATGTAACTGGGTGCTGTTTGCGGTGCTGGTAAATCTTGCGCTGAAAAGTGTTGGAAGAAAATACAGCGCGGAAAAGCTGGAAAAATATCTTGACATGACCGAAAGCTTCTACTGCAGCGACGGTTGGTATCGTGACGGTGACTCCAATCAGAAGGATTATTATATCTCTTTTGCAATTCATTTCTACTGCCTGATTTACGCAAAGCTTATGGAAAATGAAGACGAAAGACGTTCGGCGCTGTTCAAGGAAAGAGCAATGATCTTTGCAAGGCAGTTCATCTACTGGTTTGACAGTACCGGCGAAGCGCTTCCTTTCGGGCGCTCGCTTACATACAGATTTTCACAGGTTTCATTCTTCAGCGCTTGCGTTATAGCAGGAATTGAACCTTTCACTCTCGGACAGATGAAAGGGCTTATTTCAAGGCACATTGAAAACTGGCTTACAAGGGACATTTTTGACAGAGACGGCGTTCTTACTATTGGTTACGGTTATCCAAATCTTATTATGGCGGAGGCATACAACGCCCCCGGCTCGCCATATTGGGCTTTCAAAACCTTTGCTATTTTAATGCTTCCCGATGAGCACCCCTTCTGGAGTGCAGAAGCAGAGCCGTTCCCTGAGCTTGCTCCGATAAGCTCCCAGCCCTTCGGCGACAAGCTTATGTATCATTACGGAAACCATGCGGCGGCTTACCCCGTTGGAATTTTCAGTCCGCAAGGCCACGGTCAGTCTGTTGCAAAATACGGCAAATTTGTTTACGACACCTGTTTTGGCTTCAATGTTGCAAAATCAAGCTACAACGTGTTTGAAAATGCTCCGGACAGTATGCTTGCTTTTGAGGTAGGCGGCGATTGTCATGTCAGAAGAATAAGTCTTGAAACAAAAATCGGCGAAAAGGAAACCTGGTCAAAGTGGAATCCATACCCCGGAATTATCGTTGAAACAACAATTGTACCTGATGAAAACGGACACACACGCTATCATAAAATTACTTCTGAGGTTGAATGCTACGCTTATGATACAGGCTTTGCAGTTGCCTGCCGTGACAAGGATATGGCTGAACAGAAAACAGAGGGCAACACAGCGACCATTGAGAATGTTTTTTCTGTATGCACCGTAAGCGGCAGCGGAGAAGCGGTTGTGCTGGACAACAGCCCGAACACCAACGTGCTTTACAGAAAAACAAAAATGCCTGCGGTGAAATATTTTATCCAAAGGGGCGAAACAAATATTGTCACAAGGGTTGACGCTCGAAAAAAGTGAGGTTGGATCATGGCAGTATTATCCTTGAAGGTAATAGATTAATACTAATAACCATTTAAACTCAGGAAATCTTTGCAGAAATCCAGCACCGCTATCGTCGTCAAAGAAACTTGACGTACATATAGTACGCCTGCGTTTCTTTTCCTAGATAGCGGCACTGTCTCTCTGCAAATCTTTTCCCTCATTCAAACGGTTATTAGTATAAAACGAAAAAACCAGATATGTTTCAAGCGGCGAAGATCAGGTCGTTCTCGTGAATACATCGCAATACGTTGAGGGGGACAGAATTTGTCTTGAAACCGATACAAAGAATATATTTGTGTGGATACAATTTGACGACGCTTTGGGCGCTTCGCTTGTTTTTATTACGGACAATAATTCTTACGATATTCCTATCGGTGAGTAATAATCAGTATTAAATTAAAAAGCTGTACCTGTGTTTAGGTACAGCTTTTTTTGCATATAGCCACTTATTTATCTTGGTCAGATACTTCTTTATTGGCAGCCCACTAAGCCGTGCGCTTTTATAGAACAAATCGTATGTACCGTCAAATCAAACGCTTGCGCCCTTTGAAATGAATACCGGGTAATCAGTCGAGCCGGTAATAGTGCGGTTCTTGGTGAGGGTAGCGTCCTTATCGGAAATACCGTTGATGAACGCAGCCTTTTCCTCAATCACAGTACCCTGCATGATGATACTGTTCTTTACAACAGCGCCCTTTCCGACAACTACACCGCGGAACAGAACGGAGTTCTCCACAGTGCCGTCGATGATGCAGCCGTCAGCGATGAGAGAGCCTTTCACGTTGGCATCAATGCCGTACTTCGCGGGAGCGACATCTCTTACCTTTGTGTAGATCGGCTTATCCAGCGGGAATACCTTGTGGCAGACATCACGGTTCATCATGTCCTGATTTGCCTTGTAGTAGGTCTTCATTCCGTCGATTATCTCATAGTACCCGTCATACTTGTAGCCGTAAACCTTGAAATCGTGCAGCTTGTGCTGGAGGATATCGGTTTCAAAGCTGTAAAGGCTGCGGCACTCAGACTCGCGGATTATGTTCTCAAGGAACTCGCGCTTTGTAACATAGATATTCAGTGCGGCATTCATCTCGCCGCTGATCGCAGGTCTTGAAAGCACATCATAAACAACGTCATTATCGTCTACGCAGAGAACCGTGAACTTTGAAGCTCTCTCGCTGTCGTAAACTTTCCTGCCGTAAACGCAGGTTATGTCCGCGCCCTTCTTCTCGTGGAACTCGATTATCGGCTTGAAGTCGATATTTGCGACCACGTTGCTGTCCGCCATGATAACATACTCCGCGCCGGACTCATGAATGAACTCAAGTGCACCCGCAAGCGCCTCCAGACGACCTCTGTAAACGCCGTTGTCACTTCTTCCGTAAGGCGGCAGAATGTGCAGACCACCGGTCTTTCTCGCCAGATCCCACTCACTGCCCATGCCGAGATGATCCATCAGCGAATAGTACTTAGCCTGTGTGATAATTCCCACCTGAGTCATTCCCGAATTGACCATGCTTGACAGCGGGAAGTCAACAAGACGGTATCTCGCTCCGAACGGAACGCTCGCCATTGCTCTCGCCTTAGTCAGTTCGGGAAGATTTTCTTCATGCATATTAGCAAAAATAAGTCCTAAAACATTACCCATACTTGCCATATCAAAAACTTCCTTTCCTATCTCATATATCCTTAGAAATCATAGCCTTAGGCGGTGCAACAGCCTTGTCGGAAACATTGACGTTATGACCGATTACCGCAACGCCCCAGCTCGACTTGTCCTCGATAAGCTCCGGACGTTCTCCGATATGTGCGCCCTCGCCGATAACGCAGTTTTCACCAACGATAGAGTACTCAATAACTGCGCCCTTCTTGATGATGGTGTTAGGCATGATGATACTGTCACGAACGATCGCGCCCTCTTCTATAACAACTCCCGCGAACAGCACCGCGAAATCTACCATACCGTTGATCTCGCAGCCCTCCGCTACCATGGAGTTCTGGATCTGGCTGTTGGGACCTGCGTAATGCGGCGGCATTACCGGGTTTCTGGAATAGATCTTCCAGTTATCGTCCAGCAGATCGAGGGGTACGTTCGGGTCGAGCACGTCCATGTTTGCTTCCCACAGGGAGTCGATAGTTCCTACGTCCTTCCAGTAGCCGTCAAAGTGGTAAGCCACCATTTTTTCCTTGTTCTCCAGCATTGCCGGAATGATGTTCTTACCAAAGTCCTTTGTCGCGCCCTCGTCGTTCTCGTTGTCGATGAGGTACTTGCGGAGCTTCGACCATGTGAATACATAGATACCCATTGAAGCAAGGTTGGACTTAGGCTCCTTGGGCTTCTCGGCGAACTCATAGATAGTGCCGTCAGGGTTTGCGCTCATGATGCCGAAGCGGGGAGCCTCTTCCCACGGAACTTCGAGAACCGCGATAGTCGCGTCAGCCTCGTTCTGCTTGTGGAAATCCACCATCTTGGAGTAATCCATTTTGTAGATGTGGTCGCCGGAAAGGATTACCACATACTCCGGATTGTATCTGTCAACAAAGCCGATATTCTGATAAATTGCGTTAGCCGTGCCGGAATACCACGCCTTGCCCGCAGCGGTTTCATACGGCGGGAGAACATGAACTCCTCCGTGCGCTCTGTCAAGACCCCACGGCTGACCATTGCCTATGTACTCGTTCAGTACCAGCGGCTGATACTGTGTAAGAACGCCTACGGTGTCAATACCTGAATTTACGCAGTTCGACAGCGGGAAGTCGATGATCCTGTACTTGCCGCCGTAAGGAACAGCCGGCTTCGCCATATCCTGCGTCAGTGCGTAAAGGCGGCTTCCCTGACCGCCGGCAAGCAGCATGGCTACGCACTCTTTTTTAATGTGATTCATATATTTCCTCCTGTCCCGACCTTTTGAGCCGTGATTTTCTTAGTTGTATCGCCTTTTTCGGCGGATTTAGCTTCTGTGGTGACCTCAGGCTTTTGTGCAGGCTTCTTCTCCTGAGCCGGCGTTTCGGTCTTATCGGTCTTTTCTGACTTGCCGGACTTCTCAGCCGCTTCCTCGACTTCGATAAGCTTTGACGGCGGAGTGCGCTTGTTCTTTATCTTGAAGAACAGCACTGCCATTGGCGGCAGGTCAAGGGTGATGCGGTACTGTTCGCCGTGCATCGGCTCCTCCTGTGCGGTGAGCGTCCCGTTGGAAACTCCCGTACCGCCGTATTTCAGGTCGTCGGAGTTGAACACCTCAACATAGTCAGCATAATATGGTACGCCGATGTCGTATACCTCATGCCTTACCGGCTGGAAATTGCATACGCAGATTATTTCGTCCTTGTTCTTCGCAATTCTCCGGAAGGCTATGACGGAATTTGCGTTATCCTCGCTGGAGATCCAGTGGAAGCCCTCCCAGCTTGTATCACACTCCCACAGGGGTGGATTGTCCTTGTAGAATTTATTCAGATCCTTGACATATTCATGAAGCTTTCTGTGCGGCTCGAACTCCATTACCTCCCAGTCAAGCTGAGTCTGGAAGTTCCACTCCTTGTACTGGGCGAACTCCTGTCCCATGAACATGAGCTTCTTTCCGGGGTGAGCCATCATGTAGCCTAAGAATGTACGCATGGAATTGAAGCGGAACTCACGTGGGCCGCCCATTTTATCCAGCATGGAGCACTTTCCGTAAACCACCTCGTCATGCGAGATAGGCAGGATAAAGTTCTCCGAAAACGCATAGTAGAATGAGAATGTAACTAAATTCTGATTATACGGACGTCCCAGCGGATCCATGGACATATAGCGGAGCATATCGTTCATCCAGCCCATGTTCCACTTGAAGTTGAAGCCCAGACCGCCGATGTCCGCAGGCTTTGTAACCATAGGCCATGCGGTGGACTCCTCCGCGATCATCATTATGTTGGTATGCTCTCTGAAAAGCGCTGAATTGAGCTTCTGGAGGAACGCCACAGCCTCAAGGTTCTCATGGCCGCCCTTGTGGTTCGGACGCCACTCGCCTCCCTGCCTGTCGTAGTCAAGGTAAAGCATTGAAGCAACAGCGTCAACGCGAAGTCCGTCAACGTGATATTTCTCTATCCAGTAATTTGCGTTGGAAATAAGGAAGCTCTGCACCTCCGGCTTGCCCCAGTCGAAAACATGGGTGCCCCAGTTCTTGTGCTCCCTTTTCAGCGGGTCGGAATATTCATAACAGCTCGTTCCGTCAAACTCGTACAGACCCGCCGCGTCCTTCGGAAAGTGCGCCGGAACCCAGTCAACAATGACTCCAATGCCCTCGGAATGGCATTTGTCAACGAACCACATGAAGTCGTGGGGAGTGCCGAAGCGCGAAGTTGGAGCGAAATAGCCTATCTGCTGATAGCCCCAGCTTCCGTCATAGGGATATTCTCCGATAGGCATAAGCTCAACGTGGGTGTAGCCCATCTCCTTGACGTAGGGGATAAGCTTCTCTGCAAGCTGGCGGTAGCTGAGATAATTCTCGCCGTCCTTGCGCCATGAGCCTACATTCACCTCATAGATATTCGCGGCGCTGTCGTAAATATTCTTCTTGTGAAGCTCCTCAAGATACTTCTGGTCTGTCCAGCGGAAGCCCTCGATATCATAGAACTTTGTGGCGGTATTCGGACGCAGCTCCATATGATAACCGTAGGGGTCAGCCTTGAGCTTGATAAGTCCGTCCTGACTTTCAACGCTGTATTTGTAGTTATCGTACTGCTTTATATTCTCGATGAACAGCTCCCAGATACCTCCGTCGCTTATCTTGTTCATCGGGTGGCGGGTTCTGTCCCAGTGGTTGAAATCACCGACAACGCTGATACTGCGGGCATTCGGCGCCCATACTCTGAACACTGCGCCGGTTTTTCCGCCCTTTGTTTCGCGGTGAGAGCCGAAGAACTCATAGGCATGGGAGTTCTCGCCCTGATGGAAAAGATACAGCGGAACGGTGTATTTTTCCGGAACATTGATTGCCATATAGTAAGACCTCCTGTCATAATTCTCATGTGGTTATTTGCAAAATATACAAAAAAGCCAATTCCGGCTTACTGATCCTTGTAATTATTGTACCACACAAGCTATTTTTTTTCAATAGTTTTGTGGATATTTCATGTTTTTAGCTATTTTTAAGTGGTGCAATTTGGCTATTTTGCCTATCGTTTTTCAACTATCTGTAAGCATTAAATCAATATGAAGTAAAAAACCTGAAAAATCCCCGAAAAACTGCGGCGAAGCTCCGGAAAGCCCCGCCGCAGTAATGTATGTCTATCTCCCGACAGTCACCGCAATAATGCTGATATCGTCCTCACGACCGTTTTCAGAATTGCGGGCGGCATGGGCTATCCGCTCGGAAAGCTCCTGCGGAGAGCTGCTCTCCTTTGAAAGCTCCCGTGACAGCCACTCCTCGTCCAGCGCTGCGCCGTCCGTGGTCATGATCATCACGTCCCCGGCGGAAACATGGAATTTCTGCGCAGGAATAGTGACCCTTCCCCCGGAACCCACTGGCGGGGAGGAAAGCGCCGCACGCAGCAGCCTGTCCCTGCACTTGATATAGGTTGCCGCAGCGCCAGCCTTGTAAATAACGCATTCCCCGGTGTTGAGGTCAAGACGGCAGATGTCCAGTGTGGCAAAGCTCTCGTCCGAGGATTTCACCATGAGAGAGGTGTTGACCGTTTCAAGCGCCGCGCTTAGGGATATTCCGCTCTTTATCAGCCGGGAAGCCATACTGCACGCCAGAGCCGAGTCAATTCTCGCCCGGCTGCCGCTGCCCATGCCGTCCGACAGAATTATGTACAGCGCCCCAGACGGGTCGGTGAAGCTGTCGTAGCAGTCCCCGCAGACCCGGTTCTTCCCCCGGCATAGCTGACAAGCCCCTATCTCCGCCGACAGCACAGCCCGCTCTGAGGCGGTGATCCGCACTCTTCCGCCGCTCGCGCTCACCTCCGGCAGATCAAGCTCCCTGCCCAGCGCCCGGATAAGCAGCTCGCCGAGATATTCCCGGTCAGGCTTAAGTTCCCCGGTGCCGTATGCCTCCAGCCGCATTTTGCCGCCCTTTGCGAAGGTCACGAACGCAGCCGGCTCGCTCAGCCCGCATTCCCGCAGCACCTTTTCCGCCCGGCGCTCGGCGGTGCGGCTTCCGGTACGGAGCTTTCCGACAGAGCTTCCGAGGTCGGTGAGTATCTCGCTCAGCGATGTAAGCTGACCAGTGTATATCCGGCGCAGCTCCCTGATGTGCTGCTGCTCGCCGGAGCTTAATAGATACTGCTCATAGGCGCGGCGTATCCCACTGATAACTCCTGCGCGGTTGACGCACTCCGCCGCCGCGAGAGGCGACATGGACTGCTCCGAGATCTCTCCCCCGCTGCGGAGCTGCTTCACCAGCCGGTTGAACTCGCCGTGGAACAGCTCGTATTTTTGTCCCCAGCACACCATATTGTTCGGGCAGCCCCGGCAGCACCTGTCCGCCGCATTGTCCGCCACCTGCGGCAGGCTCACGGAATACCTACGCTCCAGCGTATCCGCAGCCGCCTCCAGCCCGGTATTAACTCCGGAAACCGCTCCCGCGGCAAAGCACAGGCGCTCCTTTAATACCTGCGCCGCAGAATTATCAGCCCTGCCGGACTCCTTCGCTCCCAGAAGCCGCGAGGGGATCACGGCATACGCCGCGCCAGCCGCCGCAAGCTCCGCAAATATTTTCCAGGAACCCTCCATTATTCCGCCGGCGAGTATTCCGACACAGCCGAAAAACACAAATCCCACCGCACGGGTAATCTTACCAAATTTAGAAAGGCAGCAGCTCAGCAGCGCGGCAAGGCATACCACCCCCGCTCCCGCCATATCCGCTCCCCCGGAGGTACACAATCCGAACATCATCGCGACCCCCGGAAGAGCGCATACTGCGGCTCCCTTTCTTTCCGCCGCCGCAAGCATAAGAAATCCCGCCAGAAGCCGTCCGATGTTGCAGGGAGGATAATCCAGCCTGCCCAGCGTCATGAACGCGATTCCCAATACCGCCGCCGCAAGAGCGCAGTCCCCGCTGTCCACAGCGTCAAAGCCCCGGACAGAAGTCCTGTCGTACAACAGCAGCACACATACCGCAAAGATCCCGGCAGTAATTGCCGTAATTATCCCGGAGAGAAGCTCAGACGGCTGATTGAACTCCGCGAAGGAGGGGAAAAACGCGGCAGCCGCCGCAAGCAGTCCCTGAACCGCGCACCTGAGCCACAGATGCTTTGATTTTGGAATGAGCCGTCCCGCAAGCACAACAGCAAGCCCGCCTATTCCGGAGAACCCGTCCGGAAATCCATGGAGCAGCGCTCCTGCGATACCTCCGGCATAGATCCATATCCCGTTTCCTCCGGTGATCCCGGCAGCAAGCGCAGATGAACCCACCGCGCCTGTACCCGCTCCAAGCTCCATCAGCAGACCTGACGCAGCCCAGAGCGTTCCCGATATTATACTGCCCGCCTTTGTCTTGTTGATCTTGTTAAGCGTTTCCCTTGTCGTTCCCTGCCGCAGGACGACTGTCTTTTCTGCCATTTTGAACTTCCTCTCCGGGTCAGGGCAGCCGCCCCGACTTCACAGCGTCCTGCTGTTCCTTATGATCTTTCTGCATTAGAGAGGAATAACGCACACCTGCTCATGCCCGCGACACAGGCTAGATGATACGTTCTGCTTCCTCCCGCTGCTGTGATATTATATTACCACAAAATGGAAGAAACTTCTGTCATATGAGGGAAGTAAATTATGTTTTCTTTTAATTTTATTGGTATTTTGCGCTCGGATAAGGAAAAATATAAAAAGGTTTTGACAAAACGTTTGTTTTATGATACAATGTAAATAGATATCTGTTTTTTGCAGAAATATGATAATGAAAGGTGTATATTATGAATATTGAATTTGAAGCCGCGCTCAGATATATCGACCTCGGCAGCTACGATAAGGCAGTTGAAATGCTGAAGACCTCAATAGAAAAGGAGAGCGAAGATCCCGGCACAGCCGCGCAGATCCGCTGCGTTCTCGGAGAGCTTTACGCAAATCTCGGAAATACGGAGGAGTCCAGAGTAGAGTTTGAGAAGGTGCTGGATTACTGCGACCAGACCAACACCCTCCCGAAGCAGAGAGTTATCGCCCAGACCTATATCGACGCATTTAACGGAAAGCTCCCGCCAAAAGTACCTCAGGAGCATACCAAGCGTCCGGGCTATGTTCCGCTTGTTCCAAAGCCCGTACAGGACAGGGGCTTCATTGCGAAGCAGTCCAGAAAGAACCACAGATAATCCGCTGACCTGCGGACACTGAAAGGCGGTCATCATGGAAAGACGCGACAAGACCAATTACTATCTTGATATATCCCAGACGGTTGCCGAAAGAGGAACCTGCCTGCGGCGCAATTTCGGCGCGATAATCGTAAAAAACGATGAGATAATCGCCACCGGCTACAACGGTGCGCCCCGCGGACGTCAGAACTGCTCCGACTTCGGCAGTTGTATGCGCGACAAGCTGAACGTGCCGAAAGGGCAGAGATACGAGCTGTGCCGTTCTGTTCACGCCGAGGCAAACTGCATCATCAGCGCACCCCGCCACGACATGATCGGCTCAGTGCTGTATCTTTCCTGCCTTGACGCAAAAACCGGAGAGCTTTACGGCGATGTTGAGCCCTGCTCTATGTGCAAGCGGCTTATCATCAACGCTGGTATTGAAAAGGTGGTCGTGCGCATCTCTCCGGCGGAACACAGGGTATTCGAGGTCGCAGACTGGGTGAATAACGACGACAGCCTGACCGGCAGCGAGGGCTATTGATGGAGCTTACCAACATAAAAGTCATCAGGGAGCTTTTTGAACGACATGGCTTCTCCTTCACAAAGTCCCTCGGGCAGAACTTCCTGATAAATCCGGCGGTCTGCCCGAAGATCGCGGAGCTTGGCGGCGCTAAGCCCGGAGTATGCGCGCTGGAGATAGGCACCGGCGTGGGAGTTCTCACAAAAGAGCTTGCGGAGCGGTGCGACAAGGTAATTGCGATCGAGATAGATACCTCCCTGAAGCCCATTCTGGAGGAAACCCTTGCGGACTACGACAATATCGAGATAGTTTTCGCGGACGTCATGGAAACCGACATTGCGGCGCTGCTTGCTGAGAAAGCCGGAGGTCTTGAAACTGTGGTCTGCGCAAATCTCCCCTACTATATTACATCTCCGGTGATAATGCGGGTGCTGGAAAGCCGCCTGCCTATCTCCGCAATGACGGTAATGGTTCAGAAAGAGGCTGCGGACAGGATCTGCGCAAAGCCCGGAAGCCGGGACTGCGGCGCGATCTCCTGCGCGGTGTCATATTACAGTGAGCCGAAGCTGCTGTTTAAAGTGGGCAGGGGCAGCTTTATGCCCTCTCCGAATGTAGACAGCGCAGTTATCCGGCTGGACGTGAAGCCCGCTCCCGACATCTCGCCGGAGGAGGAAAAGATGCTGTTCCGGATAATCAGAACCTCATTCTCGCAGCGGAGAAAGCAGATTGCAAACCCGCTGTCCGCTGAACTGCACATTTCCAAGACCGACCTGTCGGAACTTATGGAGGGCTGCGGGATAAAGCCCACTGCCCGCGCGGAGGAGCTGACGCTGGAGGATTTCGGCAGGCTCACAAAAGCGGTAATTTCGATCAAATAGTTAAAGGCGCTGTTTAATTGACAGCGCCTTTTTTGTTAAGTAAATTGGAATTTGTCGGGCGAATACATTTCCGCTTGTGGCACAGCGCGAAGCGCAATTGTTTTTCGCTTCCTTTTGGCTTCCAAAAGGAAGCGGGGTGTGGGGCAGCGCCCCACCACTCAGCGCGGCAGCGCATAAACGCGTCAGAAGCGCTAAAGGGGTTCGGGGGAAAACAAGAGTTTTCCCCCGGTCTGTGGCTGCTTACAGCAGCCACAGACAACTATTTCGCCGCGCGTTTTCGGAGGGGGCTTGCAACTCTCCCTGTCAGATTTGCATCTCCAAATTAAAACGTATCACACATTATATAGGAGTTTGTCAATGTCTGCTCCGCAGTCATTGACAGGGGGAAAACTCTTGTTTTCCCCCTGTTACCCCTTTAGCGCCTCTTACGCGTATAGCGGCGCTCCGCGCCGAGTAATGCGCTGCCGCGCGAGTGGTGGGGCTTTGCCCCACACCCTACTTCCTTTTGTGCCAAAAGGAAGCGAAAAGCATTTTCCGCGCTTCGCGCGGAAGTCGCTGGCGGGCGTACCCGCCGACAAATTCCAATTTACCTTTCTTCCCCCGTAAACTTATATCCCACCGATCTCACTGAAACTATATTATCCGAATACCTTCCAATTGCCTTTTTCAGTCGGCTGATATACATATTTACCGTCCTGTCAGTGCAGCTTCCGGAGCTGCCTAGCTGACGGGAAAGCTCCTCCCGGCTGAAAACCCTGTCCGGATTTCCGATAAGCAGATAAAGCAGCGCAATCTCCTTGGGCGGCAGCAATAGCAGATCTCCGTCAAGTGTGACCTTGTACTTCACAATGTCCGCCGTAAGTCCGCCGAAACTCACCGGAGGGTGGTTTGCAAACGGCGACGCAAGAAGCGTCCGGGACTGCGCCGAGCGTATCCTTGCAACCAGCTCCGCCATGTCAAGAGGACGGCTCATAACGTCCGCCGCTCCCATTTCCAGAGCGGTGAGCCTCCCGGACATATCCTGCTCTGAGGTAAGCACCACCGCCGGAACTCCGGCAGCGTTCAGGCGTTCCAGAATGTCCCGCAGACCATCGCCGGCAGTCCCGATATCCAACAGCGCCAGATGCGCCGTAGTCAGCTTCTGGTCGGTCAGCTCCTGCGGCGAGCGCATACAGTCTACCTGAAATCCCGAAGCGGTGAGATATCCGGCAATAAGGGTGTTCATTCCGTTGAATTTGTCGATAAGCAGGATATTCCCACGAAACATTTGGGTACGCTCCTTTCAGAAAAAAGCCGGGGGAATGCTCCTCCGGCTTTTGTGTATTTCAGCCTTATCAGCCAAGTACTACCTCTACTTCGTGAACGCCGCCGTTCATTGCGGGGATCACGTTTCCGTCAACAGCCTTGCCGTCAACAGTCATGCTCTTTACTCCTGCTGAAACGTGGTTCGGGTTCTTTACAGTCACATTGTAGGTAGCGCCTCTAAACTGTCTGGAAACCTTGAAGCCGTCCCACTCAGAGGGAATGGACGGGTCGATCTTCAGACCGTCGTACTGGGGCTTTACGCCGAGAATGTACTGGGAAACCGCAACGAAGTTCCATGCCGCAGTACCGGTGAGCCAGCTATTCTTAGCTTCGCCGTGGCGCTTTGCGTCCTTGCCCGCGATCATCTGAGCGTAAACATACGGCTCGGTGCGGTGCAGATCGGAGATATCCTCACGGAAAGCGGGAGCGATCTTGCTGTAATATTCATAAGCCTTATCGCCGTGTCCTACCGCAGCCTCTGCGCAGATAATCCACGCGTTGTTGTGGCAGAATACACCGGCATTCTCCTTATATCCGCCGGGATATGTGGAGATCTCACCATACTGTACATAGTACTTTGTGAATGCGGGGTTGTTCAGTACCAGACCATGCTTGGAGTTGAGGTACTTGTCAATGGACTCAAGGGTCTTGAGATCGTAACCCTTGTCCTTGCCAAGACCTGCGAGAACGCACCAGCCCTGCGGCTCAATGAATATCTTGCCCTCTTCGCACTCATGAGAGCCGACCTTCTGACCGTTGTGGTCGTAAGCGCGTAAGAACCATTCGCCGTCATAACCGTACTGAACGGTAAGCTCTCTCATCTTCTCGATAGCGGCTTCTGCGCGCTTTGCTTCCTCCTCGTCACCCTTGAGGCGGCACATTGCCGGGTACTCAGGACCGATAAAGCAGAACATACCTGCGATCATGATAGACTCTGCGGTCTGGCTGTAAAAAGGCGGCTCGGTGAACATTTCCTTGTTGTTGTAGGTCTGGAAGCTCTCACCGGGCTTGTCGGAGAAGCAGGAGAGGTTCAGGCAGTCGTTCCAGTCTGCGCGTCCGATGAGCGGCAGTCCGTGCGGGCCTACCTTGTTCACAACATGGTTGAACGCTCTCTTCATGTGGTCGAGCATTGTATCAGCAAGCTCGTCCTTGTTCTCGTAGGGAACCTTCTCGTCCAGAATGGAAACATCGCCGGTTTCCTTTATGTACTGCGCCACTGCAAGGATCATCCACAGCGGGTCGTCGTTGAAGTTGGAACCAAGCTCGTGGTTGCCCTTCTTGGTGAGAGGCTGATACTGGTGATATGCACCGCCGTCCTCCAGCATGGTAGCTGCGAGGTCGATAAGTCTTTCACGCGCTCTTTCGGGGATCTGGTGAACGAAGCCGAGCAGATCCTGGTTGGAGTCACGGAAGCCCATTCCTCTGCCGATGCCGCTCTCGAAGTAGGAAGCAGAACGGCTCATGTTGAATGTTACCATGCACTGGTACTGATTCCAGATGTTGACCATTCTGTTGAGCTTGTCATCAGGGGAGTCAACGTTGTACTGCATGAGCAGCTTATCCCAGTAAGCCTTGAGAGTGTCAAACAGCTTGTCAGCCTTTTCTGCGGTGTCGCACATGGACATCATCTCCAGAGCCTTCTTCTTGTTGATGATGTTCATTGCGGGCTTGGGGTTGCCGTTTCCGTCAACGGTGTAGCTTGCCTTTAAGCCATCTACTGCGCCGTTCGGATCAAACTTCTCGTCAGCGGGCATTTCAACATAGCCGAGGCAGAATACCAGATCCTTGCTCTCTCCGGGAGCAAGCTCCATTTCAATGTAGTGAGAAGCGATGGGGCTCCAGCCGTCTGCAACGGAGTTTCTAGCCTTTCCGTCCTCGAATACAGCCGCAGGCTTGTCGAAGCCGTTGTACAGACCGATAAAGGTCTCGCGGTCGGTATCGAAGCCCTGAATAGGAGCGTTTACGGTGTAGAATGCGAAGTGATCGCGGCGCTCCTTGTATTCGGTCTTGTGGTAGATAGTGGAACCGAGTATCTCCACCTCACCGGTGTTGTAGTTTCTCTGGAAGTTGGTGGTATCGTCGTTAGCGTCCCACAGGCACCATTCGAGGAAGCTGAACAGCTTGAGGCTCTTCTTCTCCTTGCTCTCGTTGGTGATAGTCACCTTCTGGATCTCGCCGTTGAAGTCCTGCGGTACGAAGAACTTTACGGAAGCCTTCACGCCGTTCTTGGAGCCGGTGATAATGGTGTAACCCATACCGTGACGGCACTCGTAGCTGTCAAGCTCGGTCTTTACGGGCGACCAGCCGGGATTCCATACGGTGTCGCCGTCCTTGATGTAGAAATATCTGCCGCCCATGTCAACGGGTACGTTGTTGTAGCGGTAACGGGTGATACGGCGCAGACGAGCGTCCTTGTAGAAGCTGTAACCGCCTGCGGTGTTGGATATCAGAGAGAAGAAGCCCTGTGTTCCGAGGTAGTTTATCCACGGATAGGGGGTGCGGGGAGAAGTTATGACGTATTCGCGGTTTGCGTCGTCAAAATAACCGAATTTCATTAAAGACCTTCCTTCCTTGCTTGCTCCGTTCAGAGCCGAGGGAGTATTCCCTTGCAAATTGTATTCCGGCATATCGTCCGCTGACATTTTATGTCAATGCCACTCCCTGCGGACATAGAAACACCGTCTAATTCAGTATACAATATTAAGCAAAGAATTACAAGGGCTGAAATCGTTATCATTTTATTTTGCTCTGGAATTTTACTTAAAAAACGAAAAACGAGGGCAAAATATAGTAATTTTGAACAAACGAAGCTTCTCCTCAGGTGAGAATTTATCCTATTGCAGATCCCACCAGCACCGCCAGTATCACCGCCGGAGCAAGCCAGCGTATCGTGAACTCAAAGCTTTTGCGGCGCTTGAAGCCGTTTCCCCGCCGTATCTCCTGAGAGAGTATGCGGGGGTGAGCCACCCAACCGAAGAACAGGCAAGCGAGCAGCGCGGCAATAGGAGTAACGATCGAATTTCCGATAAAATCCTCGAAATCAAGGATAGTCATACCCAGCGGTCTGAACTCATTCCAGAGGCTGTAACCGAGAGCCGGCGGAATGCCGAGCAGCGCGAGAACTCCCGCCATGATAAGGGCAGCCTGCCAGCGCCTGAGGTGAAATCTCTCAATGAGGTTCGCGGTGTTCACCTCCATCATAGAGATAGCGGAGCTTACCGCCGCAAACATCACCAGAATGAAGAACAGCACTCCGATGATCCTTCCGGAGGGCATTGCGTCAAAGACCTTCGGCAGAGTGGTGAACATCAGCCCCGCTCCGGAGTTCAGCGCTTTCTGATCTCCGCCGGAGAAGGAGAAAACCGCAGGAATTACGATAAGTCCGGACAGGAACGCTGCGCCGAGGTCGAATATCTCTATCTGCTTCACCGATCTTTCTATGCTCTGGGAGCGTCCGAGATACGCTCCGAATGTCACCATGATACCGCTGGACAGCGACAGCGACCAGAACATCTGTCCCATTGCCGCCAGCACCGTCCGGAAAGAGAATTTCGAGAGATCCGGGGTGAGATACCACGCCGCGCCCTCTATCGCTCCGGGAAGGGTCAGAGTATATACCGCGACTATCACCGCAATTATCATCAGCGCCGGCATAAGAAAGCGGTTCGCAAGCTCAATGCCGTTCTTCACTCCGCAGATGATTATTGCCGCGGCAAGACCGGTAAAGATAAGCTGCCAGACCAGCGGCTGAGGTACTCCGGAAATGAAGCTCTGGAAATATCCCGGCGCCGCAGCCTCCGAGCCCTCCCCCGCGATATACACCGCCGCGTATTTCAGCACCCAGCCGCCTATAACGCAGTAATATGGCAGAGTTATCAGCGTGATCCCGCTTGTGAGCCAGCCAAAAAACGAGGCTCTCCTGTCCACTAAGCCGTAAGCGTTCACGCAGCAGCTCCCCGCCTTTCGTCCTATGGCTATTTCCATAGACATGATCGGGAAACCGAATATCAGCGTCACCAGAATGTATACCAGCAGAAATATCCCGCCGCCGTATTCCGCCGCGAGATAAGGAAATCTCCAGATGTTTCCCAGCCCGACAGCCGAACCCGCCGCCGAAAGCACAAAACCTATCCTGCTTGAAAACCCCGTTCTGTCAGGCTTGTCCATGTTATCCCCTCCGATAAAAAGATCCGGCGCAAGCAACGAGCCTGCACCGGATTATTATTTGTTCACAGAGCGGATTTATTCAGAAGTGGTCAGCCGACCTTGAAATACTCCCAGTTCTTTATCTTCTGGGGAATGTCCCTTGTGCCGAAGCTGAATTCCGGCAGCTTTTTCAGGGTAATATAAGCGTCGTTCCCGAAATATTCCACAAGCATTTCATTAGTCAGGCGTTCAGGGTTAGGCGAAGGAGTTCCGTTAAGATCTACCTTTATAGCTCCTGAATCAGTAGTATCGTAGATGAAATCTCCGTTCCATACCATGTAATAAAGCCACATATTGTTGTTGTCAACGCAGCCCTGCGGATCGGGGATATAACCGCACTCTGACAGAGTGAGCATTTTTCCGGTGCTTTCAAGTCCGGCAAGCTCGGCGCACTTTGCGTCATAGCCCTGAAGAGCTGTATAGCAGTTGTTGTAATACTCGGTAAGAGCCGCCGCGGAGGTATCGTCGCCGTCATAATACTTGTCTATTCCGGCGATATCGTATGAGTTGGGGTGGATAGCGCAGTGGTTGCTCTGACCGTTCCATACCCAGATAATGTTTGTGAGCTTGTGGTAATTCTCCATACGGTCGTAGATCATATACCACAGCTTCTGGAATACCTCGTTCGTTACGCTCTCTTTGTTCTGAACTCCCCACCAGAACCATGAGCCGCTCGCTTCATGCAGCGGACGGAACAGTATGGTAATGCCCTCGCTCTCCAGCCGCTGGATCTTTGTGGCAATGAGGTCGATGTCGTGAATGACCTGCTCATATTCCTTTGTGCCGGGGGTAACTGCGTTTATCTGGCTGAAATTGATAATATCCTCGGTGTAGAATGCGTATCCAAGAGATAGATCGTCAATATCTCTGGGGACATTCCAGTGCCATGTGTAGGTCACAAGACCGCCGGATTCCTTCGACCACTCTATTGCTTTATCGATCATGGATTCGTCCTCATAGCTTCCGGTGCAGAAGATAAAGTCATAACCTTTCATCGCGGTGAGGTCGCTTGTCGCGTTGTAGAACACCAGATCCTCGTAGCATTCGACGCCCATCATCTGCTGGCAGGTAATGACCTGCTTTCCGTAAACGCTGCGGAGATAGTTCCATACCTCCATTGTGGCTTCGCTGGAGTTTTCGGAAACCGGCTTGGTGGGGTCTACCTCCTTTGCGTCAAAGGAAGCCTTCAGCGCGTCAAAATCCGTTTCATAGGCGAGCGCCACGTCCATGTCGATATCTCCCTCAGAGTTGAGTGCGATCGGATTTGAGAGCAGCTTCGGTTCTCCATCGTCGGACGGTTCCGCCGCATCGGAATTTCCGGCATCGGTACCTGCCGGAGCTGAGTCGGAGACGGTCTGGGAGCTGTCGGAACTGTCAGAGCTGTCTAAGCTTCCAGTGCTTCCGGAGCTTGAATTGTTGCAGGCGGTGAGGGTGAGCGCCATTGCCGCCGAAAGCATTATCGAAATAAACTTTTTCATAAGTATCTGCATTTTTCCTTTCTATATATCTTTATCTGAAAAGCGTACACTTGCCGCTTCTGCGGTAGTAGTCGATGCGCTGCTGTATCACCTCTCTGGTGGTGCGGTAATATTCCGCAAGACAGTCGATGCAGAAAAATTCCGTATCATTGCGTGAAACCAGCTTCTGATGTATCGCAATATCGTCAGAACCGAGAGGCGCGCCGCATTTCTTGCAGGTGGAGTAGTTTCCCATTACACCTTGACTACCTTTGCCCGGAGAACCACGCAGCCGTGGGGCGGAACGGTAGTGACAAAGCGCTCGGTGAACATGCCAAGCTCCTCGTGCTTCCAGCAGTCGTAAACCGAAAGTCCGCGTCCGGAGGCGGCGGGAATACCGATATCCCAGAACTGAAGGCTCATCTCTCCGTCACGGTCGCCAAAGTTGAACATTCCGATAGCGTAATCGCCGTTTGCAAGGGGCTTCACCAGAGAGAACACGTTGTCCGGGTTGTTCCACTGCTTGATGCAGTAAGGGCCGCGGCATTCGATATCCTGATTGATGGCGATAACGTCCTTGTTGGTGAGTATCTCTTTTGTCGCGGGGGTCATATTCCGGATATCGCAGCCTATCATCAGCGGTGAATTCATGATAGCCCACAGGCTGAAATGGGTGCGGTATTCCTCATCGGTGCAGCCGCCCAGCTTCGGCATTGCCTCGCCGCTGTCGGCGATGACGTTCACGCCGCCCTCTGCGGAGTTTATCCACTCGTTGTTGCTGCCGCCGTGCATTCCTACCACCAGCATATCAATGTCGTTGTGGCAGAAGTTGCCGCCGTAGCACTCGTTTCCTATCTGGGACAGGGCGAGCCGCTTTATAGACTCCCAGTTGTCCTGAATATCTCCGGTGGAGCGGAACAGGTGCGCCCCGGACTCCCTTATCCATTTGTATACGTTGTCGTTGCCCCAGTTGCAGGCGGAGAACATGATATCTCTGCCGCAGTTGCGCAGCGCTGTGCTCATTCTCTTGTAGAGTATCTCGCCGGGGATATGATCCGGCTTGTAGCAGTAGTCGTACTTAAGGTAGTCAACCCCCCATTCCGCGAAGGTCTCCGCGTCGTCGAACTCATGCTCGAAGCTGCCGGGGTGTCCGCCACAGGTGTGTGTTCCTGCGCAGGAGTACATACCGAATTTCAGACCCTTGCTGTGAACATAGTCCGCAACCGGCTTTATTCCCTCCGGGAACTTCCAGTGGTCGGGAACAAGCTTTCCGTTCTTGTCGCGCTGCTTCTCACTCCAGCAGTCGTCGATCACTATGTACTCATAGCCCGCGTCCTTAAGACCCTCGTTTACCATTGCGTCCGCCGCGCCCCGGATAAGCTGGTCGTTTATCTCCCATGTGAATGTGTTCCATGAGTTCCAGCCCATAGGCGGGGTCAGCCCTAAGAATTTGTTTTCCATACTGTTCTCCTCAGAATGTATTAGGTTAGTTTTCTGTTGTTAGCTAAATTAGCTTTGTACCTTAGCTAAACCTGAGTAATTTCACTGTAATTATAGCATAGCCGCCGGAAAAATTCAACCGTTTAAAGTAAATTTTTGTGCTGAATTTCTCTGCTCCAAACAAGAAAAATAAGTTCGTTCCGCAAGGGGTAAAAAAACAGTTGCCAACCCTCTGGATTTATGCTATAATAATATAGAAAAAAACCGCCCTGTGCGGACATATAGAAAGGACATACAGCAATGACAGCATTTACATCAGCGGATATACTCCTCCCGAAGCTTGACAGCGAGGGCATGACAAAGTGGTCGGTGGTTGCCTGCGACCAGTACACCAGCGAGCCGGAATACTGGGCTAAGACCGCGGAGATCGCCGGAAAATCCCCCTCGGCGCTCAACCTCATTCTTCCGGAGGTGTACCTTGAGGACGGAAGCGCGGAGCAGCGTATCGCGAAGATCAACCAGACCATGCAGGAGTACCTTGACAAGGGACTTTTTGAGGAGCATAAGTCCGCGCTGGTACTGACCCGGCGCACTCAGGCGGACGGAAAGGTAAGAACAGGGCTTGTCGGCGCGATAGACCTTGAACAGTACGACTACAACAAGGGCAGCAAGTCGCAGGTGCGCGCCACCGAAGCCACTGTTGCCTCCAGAATTCCTCCCCGTGTGAAGATACGCCGTGACGCGGCTCTGGAACTGCCTCATATTATGATACTCATTGACGATGTGAAGCGCACCGTTATTGAGCCGCTTGAAGCAAAGCGCGATACTCTGAAAAAGCTGTACGACTTCGATCTGATGCAGAACGGCGGACATCTTGAGGGCTGGCTTGTGGACGGAGCGGCTGCGCAGGAGGTGTTCGCTGCGCTGGACAAGCTTGCAGACAAGGAGGACTTCAACCGCCGCTATGGGCTGTCCGGTGAGGAAGTGCTGCTTTACGCGATGGGCGACGGAAATCACTCCCTTGCCACCGCAAAGGAATGCTACGAGCAGAAGAAGCGCGCCGGCGCGCCGGAAACCGCGCTTGCCCGGTATGCTCTTGCGGAGGTAGTGAACCTCCACAGCGAAGCGCTGGAATTTGAAGCTATCCACAGAGTTATCACCGAGACCGACACCGCGAAGCTCATGTCGGATATGACCGCAGAGCTGGGGCTTACTGAGGGCGCTGAGGGGCAGTCGTTCACAGTGCTGCAAAGCGGCGAAAGAAAGCAGTATTCCGTTTCAAATCCCACAGCGAACCTCACAGTAGGCAGCTTGCAGATATTCCTTGACAAGTGGTTGGCTGAGAACTCCGGAAAGATCGACTATATTCACGGCGAGGAGGTCGTAGAGAACCTTTCCTCCGCGAAGAACAGCATAGGATTCCTGCTCCCGTCTATGACTAAGGCAGAGCTTTTCCCGACAGTCATCAAGGACGGCGCGCTTCCCAGAAAGACTTTCTCAATGGGACACGCCCACGACAAGCGTTTCTATTGCGAGGCAAGGAAGATCAAGTAAGGTGGTTTATTGGTAAATTGGAATTTGTCGGCGGGTACGCCCGCCGGCGACTTCCGCGCGAAGCGCGGAAAAATGCTTTTCGCTTCCTTTTGGCACAAAAGGAAGTAGGGTGTGGGGCAAAGCCCCACCACTTGCGCGATAGCGCGCTACTCGGCGCGGCAGCGCCGCTATACGCGTAAAAGGCGCTAAAGGGGCGCGGGGGAAAACAAGAGTTTTCCCCCGGTCTGTGGCTGACTGCGGCAGCCACAGACAACTACTTTGCCGCGCGTTATCGGTGTGGTATTGATACTATTCCGGTCATATTTTCCCTACGAAATTACAACTTGACAAAACTTTTCACGGGAATATGTCAATGCCTGCTCCGCAGTCATTGACAGGGGGAAAACTCTTGTTTTCCCCCTGTGACCCCTTTAGCGCTTCTGACGCGTTTA